>JBELMB010000171.1:0-10993 GCA_042088665.1 Sagittula sp. | reverse complement strand
GCAGAAACAGGAATGCGCCTGTAAGGCGCGCGAAGGAGCCCGGATATGCTAAAAGGGATCGACCCGATCTTGAACGCCGATGTGCTGTATGCGCTGCGCGCCATGGGCCATGGCGATGATCTGATCATCGCCGACACGAACTTTCCATCTGACAGCGTGGCGCGGGCCACGACCCTTGGCGAAGTGCTGCGCATCGACCGGTCCGCGGCAGAGGTCGTAAAGGCCGTGCTCTCGATCTATCCCATCGACACCTTTGTCGACGATGCCGCCGCAAGGATGGAAGTGGTGGGCGAGCCCGACACGATCCTGCCCGTCATGCAAGAGGTGCAGGCCGAGGTCAGCGCCGTCGGTGGACCCACCATGATGAGCATCGAGCGATACGCCTTTTACGACCGCGCCAAGGCAGCCTACGCAGTGATCCAGACCGGCGAGCGGCGCTTTTACGGCTGCTACGCCCTGCGCAAGGGCGTGGTGCCACCGGACGAGGGATAAGCCATGGGTCGGGTTGTCATCCTCGGGGTATTTGTTGCCGACACGGCCTACCGCGCCGACCGCATGCCACGCATGGGCGAGACCGTGATGGGCAATGCCTTTGCGCTGGGACCGGGGGGCAAGGGCTCCAACCAGGCGGTGGCCTGCGCCCGGGTCGGCGCGCGGGCCGATGCAAAGACCGCGGTTCAGACGCATTTCGTCTCGAAACTCGGGCAGGACGATTTTGGCAAGCTCGCGCTGGACACCTGGGCCGGTGCCGGGGTGATCCCACATGTCGATCAGGTGTCCGACAGCTACACCGGGGCGGCCTATATCTTTGTCGAGGAAAGCACCGGGAACAATGCGATTATCATAGCACCCGGCGCCGCGGCGTTGATTTCCGTTGCGGATGTGGAGGCGCAATCGGACCTCATCGCAGGGGCCGATGTATTTCTGACACAGCTCGAACAGCCCATGGAAGCCGCCATGCGCGGACTTGAGATCGCGCGCGCAGCGGGGGTCACCACGGTCTTGAACCCCGCCCCTGCCGCAACTCTGCCCGAGGGCATGCTCGCGCTTTGCGACTACGTGACCCCCAACGAGACAGAGTGCGAGACGCTGACAGGCGTCGAAGTCCTGACCGAGGCGGACGCCGAGCGCGCCTGCGCGGCTTTTCGCGACCTTGGGGTAAAGACACCGATCATCACGATGGGAGAACAGGGCGCTTACCTCTCTGGGCATGGCCTGATCCCGGCCTTTGACGCGGGGCCTGTGGTTGAAACGACCGGCGCGGGCGATGCCTTCAACGGCGGATTTGCTGCCGCGCTGGCAGAGGGCGCAGGCCCACGTGAGGCCGCGCGCATGGGCTGCGCCACGGCTGGCCTGTCGGTGACCAAGGCCGGTACGGCGCCGTCAATGCCCGAACGCGCGCAGGTCGACGCACTGTTGGCGACTGGGGCCTGATCCAGCGTCTTTTTGTGTGACTTTTGGCAGGCGGAAAAGGAGCACGCCTAGCAGTGTTTCCGACTTTTCTTTTGTCTGCATCGCAACGGCCGCGTTGACGAGATGACGCAGATCCCAGTTGTCCCGCCTTCAGAAATCGACGCCTTGTCGAGGCTTCAAATCAAAGAGTGAACCGATCGAATTCTTGGCTGGGTCGGGTTTCCCGGCGCACCCCAAAAGAGTTTCGTCAACAGCGACCCCTACCGGCTGACCGACGTTCAGATGGCCAAGGTCTTCCTCTCAGCCATCGCCCTCGCTGCTGTCGCGATCTGCTGGTTGTGAATCCTGACCCAACGGGCAACAAAAGCGACAATGCGCGGCCGCTCGCGCCCCTTCACGATGGATGTGCGCCGCGGGTGATGGCTCGCTTCGCGGGGAAAAGTCAGGCGCGCACGACCCAACGCGCGGTCAATGGCACCGCAGCCGTCAGCACGGCCAACATCCAGAACGCGGCAACAAGGGAGGTCGCGTCTGCCACAAAACCGATCAAAGCCGGTCCCAGCAGCACGCCCGCGTAGCCCGTTGTCGTCACAGAGGCGATGGCAATGCCCGGTGGCATCACGGTCTGTCTGCCAGCCGCGCTGAACAGGATCGGTACGAGGTTCGCCGCGCCCAACCCGATCAACACGAACCCGGACAGCGCGACACCCGCGGTCGGGGACAGCAGGATCACCGCGATGCCGGACATGGTCACCAACCCGCCCAGCACGAGGATGCGAAACGCCCCGAGCCGAGCGACGATGTAGTCGCCGGTCAGGCGCGCAGAGACCATCGCGACGGAAAACAGGATATACCCGATCCCGGCGGTCTGGGTGGTGGCAAGCTGTCGGTCTATGATCAGAAGTGCTCCCCAGTCGAGGACCGCCCCTTCGACGAGAAAGGTGGTCGCCGCCAGAACGGCCAGCAGGATGACCACGCCACGGGGCAGCGCAAAGGGCTCTGGCGGCTTGCCACTGACGCTCAAGAGACGTGTGCGGGTGATCTGCATGGCCAGCATGGAGACAACCGTCCCGACCAGAGCACAGGCCAGCACCGGCACAGACAAGGACAGCAAGATGGTTATCAGGCCTGCACCAAAGACGCCACCAATGCTGAATTGCGCGTGGAAGTTCGACATCAGCGGACGCTTTTCCATGCCTTCAACCTCTGCCCCGTGCACGTTCATCGCCACGTCAATCGTCCCCAGTGATGCGCCAAAGACAAAGAGCGCCGCACCGAGGGCGAGAGGCGTCTGGGCGACCGCCAGCATGGGCAGCATCGCGACCAAACCATAGCCACCGAGCAGGATCAGCGGGCGCGCCCCACGCCGTGCCGCCAGCAACCCGGTCACGGGCATGGCAACAATCGAGCCGAGCCCGAGGCACAGGAGCAGAAGACCAAATTCCCCTTTGTCTGCGCCCACGGACTCTTTGAAAAACGGAAACAGCGGGGCGCAGCACGCCAAGGCAAACCCCGCCACAAAGAATGCAAGGCGTGTGGCAAGGCGGGCCTTTGCAGTTGTCGCGAGATCTGGCGCCGCGGTCAAAGTCTCTGCTGCGTCCGTCATCAATCCGTCACCACGCGTGTCCCGGCCTGTTGCAATGCAATGGCCTGTTGAGTGTCATCGGCGATCACCGCGCTGCGGTCTGTGACAACCGCGTCGATCTCGGCAATGGCCAGCGTCTTGTGTCGGGCTCTGCGCCCGATCTTTGCGCCATCCGTCACGACGATTGTGCGTGCCGCGGCCTTGTGCATGGCGCGTTTCATTGTGGCCTCGTCGTGATCATCGGAACTCAGCCCAAAACCCGGCTCCAGCCCGCAGGCCCCCAGCAGAGCGATGTCTGCCGAAACCCCGGCCACGCGGTCGATCGCGTGATCTCCGGTTGCAATGCCGCCGCCCGGGCGCAGGGTCCCACCCAGCAGGAAGCTCGCAATGTCTTTTTCCTGGCAAGCAATGGCGACCCATGGAGAGGGCGTGATGACCAGCCGTCCATCCTGCGGGGGCAAGTTCTGAATAACGCTCAGTGTGGCAGTGCCCCCATCGACCAACAGCGTCGGGGCGGTGCCGATCTCCCGCAGGGCGGCACGGATCACCGCCGTGGACAGCTTTGCCCCATGCAACAGCCGCTCATGAACCGGGGGAGAGGGCCTCGCCACGGGGATCGCGCCACCGCGCACGCGGCAAGCTTTTCCCTCCGCCTCCAGCGCAAGGATATCCCGTCGGATCGTATCGACGGAGACATCAAATTCCCGCGCGACATCGGCTGCGACGATCTGCTGTCCGTCTTGCAATCGGCGGGCAAGCTCTGGTTGCCGGAGGTCAGGGATATTCAGAATCGTGCAAATTCCTGCAGCTTCTTGCATGACCCTGCATACGTACGCAGCGGGCGACCGTCAAGACGCCTGTGGGGGGCTGCGGAGATCCGCACACGCACCACAGCCAATGGGCGAGTCGCTCTTTTTGTGCTCTCGTTTGTCTGACGAGAGGCATTTCCAGCCCAAACGGCCAATCCGTTGATGGGTCAAGGGTCCTGACAGGGTCAATTGTTTGCGCAAACTGTTCGGATCTGCGTGTTTTCCCACATAATTTCAACGATTGCCCCGTCTTGCCCAACTCATGCTTGCGGCGGGCTGTTTGCGCCCTTCAGGTTTGTTGATCCGGTCCGGGTGAGGGGCTGGAAGACACCAAAAACGAATGGACGGTGCCGCTATGGCTCTATTAGAAGGTCTGTTCGGACTGATCGGGGATCTGACTTGGGGGTGGGCCTTGATCCCATTTCTCGTGATCTTTGGCCTGTTTCTGACGATAGCCACAAATTTCGTTCAGTTCCGGTACTTCAAGCGGATGTTCCGCGTCTTGTCGGGGGACAATCAGTCTGCCGACCCCAACACGATTTCCGCGCGCGAGGCCTTGTTCGTCTCGGTCGGTGGGCGCGTCGGTGGCGGCAATATTGCCGGGGTGGCCGTGGCGATCACGCTGGGCGGTCCGGGTGCCGTGTTCTGGATGTGGATGATCGCCCTTGTGGGCATGGCCACAAGCCTTGTGGAATGCTCGCTGGCGCAGGTGTTCAAGCGCAAGCAGGAAGACGGCTCTTATCGGGGCGGGCCCGCCCGCATGATCATGTTCGGCCTTGGCGAGGATTACAAATGGCTGGCGATCCTCTACGCGATCTGTCTGATCGCGGCGTTCGGCATCGGTTTCCCGGCCTTTCAGGGCAACACGGTGGCTGGCGCGGCAGAGAACTCCTTCGGGTTGCCTCGCTTTGTCACCGGGGCGATCCTGACCGCGGGCACCGGGTTGATCGTCTTTGGCGGCATCCAGCGGATTGCCAAGACCTCTGACATCATCGTGCCGGTCATGGCGCTGGGCTACATCGCGATGGCGCTGATCGTGATTGTCGTCAACTTTACCCAGATCCCTGCGATCTTTTTGATGATCGTCTCGAATGCGCTTGGCTTCGAAGAAGCCGTCAGCGGCGGGATGGGGGCGGCCATTGCACAGGGTCTGCGCCGGGGTCTCTTTTCCAACGAGGCGGGTCTTGGGTCCGCGCCGAACGTGGCGGCGGCAGCGGATGTGAAACATCCCATCAGCCAGGGGATCACCCAGTCCTTTTCGGTGTTCATCGACACGATCCTCATCTGCAGCTGCACGGCATTCGTCATCCTGATGAGCGATGTCTACCAACCCGGTGCAGAGGTCGATGGCGTGGTTCTGACGCAAAACGCGCTGGTGTCGCATCTTGGGAACTGGACGCAGTACTTCCTGACCATTGCGGTGCTCCTGTTCGCCTTCAGTTCGATCATCTACAACTACTATCTGGGTGAGAATGCGCTGTCCTTCATGACGCCAAACCCGATGGCCCTGCTGGTGTTCAAATTCGTGCTGATGGCCATCGTTTTCCTGGGTGCGGTGGCACCGGGGGCGACGGCGGTGTTCTTCTTCTCGGACCCGATGATGGGGGTTCTGGCGATCGTCAACCTCTTGGCCTTGATGATGCTGTTTCCGATCCTGCGACGCGTGTTGCGGGACTTTGACGAGCAGCGTCAGGCGGGCGTGGCGCGCCCGGTCTTCAATCCGGAGAAGTTTCCCGACCTCGATCTGGATCACTCGGCCTGGCACCACAAGGACGCCGGCTGACTCCCTGATCTGACACAGGATGGATGCGCCCGGCGGCTTGTCGGGCGCATTCTTTTTTGGCCGCATGCCCAACCGCGCGCATGTTGCAGGACCCGCCTTTGCCCCTCAGCCTGTCACAGGACAGACTCGGCACAGGCGGATACGTGCGCCGAAACCGCCGTCTGGATTGGGGTGGTGGCTTCGCCAACCCCGGCGTCTGTCACGGCGACCGCCAAAGGTGCTGCAGCGCAGAATTTCCCCCAACATATTGAGATACATCAAGGATCAGGCCCACGCGATCAATGCGCCCAAACCCCGGACAGGTCGTGAAAAAACAGTCTTGACACATCTGGGATACTAGTCCTCTAATATCCCGGAGAAACGGGCTTGGCGCGGAGTGACGAGGGCGGATGAACCGTCCCGCACCGGGCCATGCCAAAACCGGCAGGTGCGAGCACCGGCTTCAACACACCAGGGAGGACCCCCATGTTTCCGAAACTGTCTGCATCACTGATCGGCGCGGCCACCGCCGTTGCACTGCTTGGCACCGTCGCATCCGCCGACAACTGGCGCGCGTGGAACATCCACCACGACGGCCACCCCAACACGGCTGCCATGGATCGCTTTTCCGAGCTTGTGGCCGAAAAGACCGGCGGCGAGATCACCCTCGACGTGTTCCACGGCGGCGTTCTGGGGTCTCAGCCCGACGCGCTGGAGCAGGTGCGCATCGGCGCCATCGAGATCGGCAACTTCAACCTCGGCCCCATCGGCCCGATGGTGAAGGAAGCCAACCTCGTGTCGCTGCCGTTCATCTTCAAGAGCGTGCCGCACATGTTCCGCGTGCTCGAGGGTGAAGCCGGTGACATCATGGCCGCGGCCATGGGCGACGCCGGGGTTCTGCCCCTCGCATGGGTCGATGCCGGTGCACGGTCGTTCTACGCGCAAAAGCCGATCAACACCCCGGCCGACGTCGAAGGTCTGAAGATCCGCGTGATGAACAACGATCTCTACACCGCGATGATCTCCGCCATGGGCGGCAACCCCTCGCCGATGGCCTTCTCCGAAGTGCAGCAGGCGCTCAAGACCGGTGTTGTCGACGGGGCAGAGAACAACTTCCCCTCGTTCAAGAACGTCGGCCACTACGAGGTCACAACCAACTACTCCCTGTCCGAGCACCTGATCATCCCCGAGTGCATCTGCGTGAACACCACGAAGTTCAATGCCCTCTCCGAGGACATGCAGGCAGCGGTCCGTGCCGCGGCAGAAGAGGCCGCGCTTTATCAGCGTGAGCTTTGGGCCGTCGGCACAAAGCAGGCGCGCATGGATGTCGAAGCAGCCGGCATCGTCGTGAACGAGATCGCGGACAAGGCACCGTTCCAGGCCGCCATGGGCGCCGTCTACGATGACTACCTCGCGGCGAACCCGGACATGAAGACACTGGTGGAACTGGCCCAGTCGACCGAGTGACCCTGAACAGGTCATAGACAAAACGCGCCCGGCGCCGCTTGCGGACGCCGGGCGTACCTTATCGGAGACGTGTCAATGAGCCATCCCGGAAAATCCCACCGCTTCGTCGACAAGATGGACAGGATCTTTGACCTGCTTGCCCGGCTCAGCATGCTTTTGGCGGGCACCGCGCTGGTCGTCATGACGGCCATCTTTGCCTGGCTCGTCTTTGGCCGCTACGTATTGAACGACACGCCCACATGGGTCGAGCAGGTCTCGCTTTTGCTGGTCATGGTGATCGCCTTTTTCGGCGCCGCGGTCGGGGTGCATCAGGACACACACCTGTCCGTGGTCATCTTTCGCAGCATTGTGCCCAGTTGGCTCAGGACCGTGTTTGTCGTCGTCACGGATGTTCTCATGGCCGCGTTTGGCGGCATGATGTTCTGGTACGGGCTCGCGCTCACACAGTTCAAATGGAAGACGCTCATCCCGCTGATCCAATGGTCCGAGGGGCTGCGCTCCCTGCCGTTGACCATCTGCGGCGTGCTGCTTTTCCTCTTCTCCACCGGGCATCTGATCCGTCTCTTCCTCGGACGTGATCAGCGCAAAGACAGCATCGAGGAACAGGGATAATCATGGGACTGGCCCTTCTCTTTGGCGTTTTCGCCATCTGCGTCATCATCGGCACACCGGTCGCCTTTGCGCTGGGGATTGCCGCGCTCGCGGCCTTCTGGTTCGAAGGTCTGCCGCTGCTGGTGGTCTTCCAGCGCATCGTCTCGGGCATCAATGTCTTTGCCCTGATGGCGATCCCCTTCTTCATCTTTGCCGGCGAGCTGATGTTCCACGGAGGCATTGCCATGCGGCTGGTGCGCTTTGCACAGGCGGCGGTTGGCGCGGTGCGCGGCGGGCTTGGCATCGTGAATGTCTTTTCCTCGATGCTGTTCGGCGGCATCTCCGGCTCTGCGATTGCCGACATCTCCGCGCTGGGCTCGATCCTGGTGCCGGTGATGAAGGACAAGGGCTATGACGCGGATTACGCCGTGAACGTCACGGTGACCTCCTCGATTGCCGGGATCATCATCCCGCCCAGCCACAACATGATCATCTTTGCGCTGGCCACCGGCGGCGCGGTCTCGATCTCCGGGCTGTTCATGGCGGGTGTCGTGCCCGGTGTCCTGATGTGCACCTGTCTCGCCGTCGCCGCCTATGTCGTCGCAGTCAAGCGTGGCTACAAGGCGGAGAAGTTCCCCGGCTGGACGGCCCTCGCCATCAGTTTTGCCGGTGCGATCCCGGGCCTTTTGACGGCGATCATCATCGTCGGCGGCGTGCTGTCGGGGGTGTTTACGGTGACGGAATCCGGGGCCTTTGGCGCGCTATACGCCTTTGTCGTGACACTGCTGGTCTACCGCAGCATCACCTGGGCCAATTTCAGAACCGCGGTTGTGTCCTCTGTGCGCACGACGTCGATGGTGATGATCCTGATCGCTTGCGCAGGCGCCTTTGCCTATATGCTGACCTTCTACCGCGTGCCCTCCAAGACCGTGGATTTCCTGCTCGGCATCACCGAAAACCCGATCCTGATCCTGCTGATGATCAACGCCGTGCTTTTGCTGCTGGGCATGATCATGGACATGGCCGCGCTGATCCTGATCTGCACGCCGATCTTTCTGCCGGTGATGAACAGCCTTGGCATCGACCCGCTGCAATTCGGGATGATCCTGCTGGTGAACCTCGGGTTGGGATTGTGCACGCCGCCTGTCGGGTCCTGTCTCTTTGTGGGCTGCGCGGTCGGCAAACTGCCAATGGAAAAAGCGGTCCGCACGATCTGGCCCTTTTACCTCGCGATTTTCGTGGCGCTGATGTTGATTACATTCGTTCCCGCAATCTCCCTGACCCTGCCGCGTCTGGTTATTCCTGTCTGACCTCACTAGTAAGGTGACGGGTCAATGATCTGGTCACCCCCGGAGCACGGAAATGAGCACTGCCAAACCTCCTGTCGGCGCGCAGATCGCGGCTTTCAGCCTGCCGACCGTCACAGGTGAAGGCGAGATCACGATTGGTGCGCCCAAGGACCGCTGGACGATGTTCTTTGTCTACCGCGGTCGGCATTGCCCGCGCTGCAAACGCTTTCTGAACAAGCTGGATGCCGCGCTGGACGACTGGACCCAGCAGATGGACGTGGTCGTGGCCTCCGCTGACAGCCTCGAAAAGGCGCAGGCCGACAAGGAGGAATTCGGCTGGCGTTTCGACCTCTGCCACAGCTTGTCCGAGGCACAGATGCGGGCGCTTGGGCTTTATGTGTCCGACCCGTTGTCAGAGGCAGAGACCACGCATCGTTTCGCTGAACCCGGCGCATTTGGCCTGCGGCCTGACGGGACGCTGCTGCTGGTGGACATCTCCAACGGGCCGGCAGCGCGCCCGGATCTGGTCGAGCTGCTGGACGGAATGACATTCAATATTGAAAAGGATCGACCGGTCCGCGGTACGGCTTGACCCACAAGCCCCGCGGCCCGGATCGCAGAAAACGGAAAGGAATTGTTCATGTCGAAAACCGCAATCGGCTTTATCGGGCTGGGTTTGATGGGGGGCGCGATGTGTCAGAGGTTGCTGGACCTTGACTACCCGCTCACCATTCTTGCGAACCGGACGCGCACCCATGTGGATGCCGCGATTGCCCGTGGCGCGACAGAAGTCGGATCCGCCAAGGCCGTGGCCGAGGCATCCGACGTGGTGATGCTGTGCATGGACACCTCGCAATCGGTGGAATCGCGTATGCGCGGTGCAGAGGGCGTGATCGCGGGTCTGCGTCCCGGCGCCACCGTGATCGATTTCGGGACATCGCTGCCCGGCTCGACCCGGTCGCTGGCCGCCGAAGTCGCCGCAGCAGGAGGTGCCTACCTCGACGGTCCTCTTGGACGTACACCGGCCCATGCGCTGGACGGCAAGCTGAACATCATGTGCGCCGGTGATCTGACCGCCTACGAGGCCATCAAGCCGGTCCTGCACGACCTTGGTGAAAACGTCTTTCACCTCGGGGACTCCGGCGCGGGTCACACGGTCAAGCTGATCAACAACTTCTTTGGGATGACCACGGCGATGGCCATGTCAGAGGCCTTTGCCATGGGCGAAGCCTCCGGTGTTGACCGGCAGGTTCTGTACGATGTGATGTCCTCCGGGCCGCTGCGCTCCGCGATGATGGACTTTGTAAAGGGCTATGCCGTGGACGGGGATCCGGCCCAGCTGGCCTTTGCCCTGAAGAACGCCAGCAAGGACGTGCGCTATTACACCGCCATGGCGGATGAGCTTGGCAAACTGTCGATCATGTCGTCCGGGACCAAGCAGGCGCTGGGTCTTGCCGTGGCTCAGGGGCGCGGCGACCTTATGGTATCACAGGGTGTCGACATGTTCGCGGATCTCTACAAGGATTGAGCCGCGAGACGTAAATCCAGAAGGATGGGCATTGTGTATACGCAGTGCCCGTCAACTCTGTACGTGTTTGTCCGACACGCCCCTACGGGTGTCTTGACCTGCCGCGGCTCGCGATGGATCCGGCGATCTCAGGTGTCGCGCAGGACCGCCTCTGCCTCGATCTCGACCCGGTATCCGCCGATCAGACCTGCGACGACAACCAATGTGTTCGCTGGCTTGATCGCCCCAAAGACCCGCCCATGGGCGCGGGACACAGCCTCCACGTCGGCCTCGTCGGTGATGTAGATGCGCGTGCGGACCACATCCTCCGCTGATGCGCCAAGTGCGGCGAGCGCAGAAAGAATCTTGTCGAGGACATAAGTTGTCTGCGCCCCGGCATCCTCTGCGGCGACGATCCTGTCGGCCCCAGCGGTTGCGGTGGTGCCGGACACCAGAATGCGTCCGCCGACCTGTTGCGCCCGGGCATAGCCTGCAATTTCTTCCCATTTCGAGCCGCTCAACACCTGTCGCCCCCCTGCGCGGTGCGGGGTCTCCTCGGCGTCATGCAAC
>JBELMB010000170.1:0-11043 GCA_042088665.1 Sagittula sp. | reverse complement strand
GATGGCTGTACGTTGTATATACAATGCACATCACTTCACTGTATTAAGAAAGGTATACGACATGATACTCGCCAATGCCAAGACCGTCTTCGTCCGCGACCGCCTCGACTGGAAACGCCCACACCTGCGCTGGCTCGCAAATGCGTTTTACACGACCCGTCGCTCCCGCGGCTGATGGCGCCAGCGACCCTTGCGCCGCTCGGCGGTGCAGGGCTGCTCTGGGGTGCAGGGATGACCTGAACGGCTCCCACCTCTGCAAAACCCGCCGCCCGGTCCCGCGAACAACCCCGTCGCTCGACTTTTCCCATGACCGGGCAGCGCACGCGATGTGCCGCCGGGAACCGCACGGACCACCTGCCCCGCAGACATCACTTGCGTGCAAAGCGCCCTCAAGCTACCGCTTGGAACGCGTTTTTGCTCCGGAGCCAGCGATGCCCGCACCCAAATTGATCACCGACTACATCCGCACCATCCCCGACTTTCCGAAGGAAGGGATCAAGTTTCGCGACGTGACGACGCTGTTCAACGATCCCCGCGGGTTCCGCATGGCGATCGACCTGCTGATGCACCCCTACGCGGGTGAGCGCATCGACAAGGTCGTGGGGCTCGAGGCGCGCGGCTTCATCCTTGGGGGGGCGGTGGCGCATCAATTGTCCATCGGCTTTGTGCCGATCCGGAAAAAGGGCAAACTGCCCGGCAAGACCCTCCTTGAAGCCTACCAACTGGAATACGGCGAAGCCGAAGTCGAAGTGCATGACGACGCCATCGCACCGGGGGAGCGCGTCCTGCTGGTCGACGATCTGTTGGCCACCGGTGGCACCGCCGAGGCTGGCATCAAGCTCGTGGAACGCCTTGGCGGCGAAATCCTGAGCTGCGCCTTTGTCGTCGATCTGCCCGACCTCGGTGGCCGGACCAAGCTGGAAGGTCTCGGGATGGATGTGCACGCATTGTGCAGCTTTGGCGGTCACTGACCGCGCAACGGCCCAGACCATCCAAGACCCACCCCATGACATGAAAAAAGGGCGCCGTTTCCGGCGCCCCTGATCCTGTCGGCACGTGCCTTTCTGGCACGGCAGGGATTACTTCAGCTTGACCACATTGCCCTCTGCTGCATCGTCACCGGAATTCGCATCAATGAACTCCAGCACCAGCGGGCGGATATTGTTGCGCCAGCTCTTGCCCGCAAAGATCCCGTAGTGGCCCGCATCCGGTTCCACGTGGCTGGCCTTTTTCTCATCCGGCAGACCGGTACAAAGATCCAGTGCCGCAACACATTGCCCGGGCGCAGAGATATCATCCTTCGCCCCTTCCACCGTCTTGACCGCGACGCTGGTGATCGCACCGAGGTCAACCTTGTGTCCCGCAACGACAAATTCATTCTTGGCGATCTCGCGACGCTTGAAGATACGCTCGACCGTGGACAGGTAGAACTCCGCTGGCATGTCCATCACAGCGAGGTATTCGTCATAGAACCGGTTGTGCGCATCGTGGTCAGAGGCCTCGCCCTTGGACACGCGCAAGATCTGGTCGCGGAACGCCTTGCCGTGACGATCCCCGTTCATGCTCATGAAGGAGGCCAGCTGCAGAAGGCCCGGATAGACCATCCGGCCGACGCCCTTGCACTTGAACCCGACACGCTGGATCATCGTTTCTTCGAGCTGGCCCATGGTCACGCGATGGCCAAAATCCGTCACATCGGTCGGGGTGGCATCCGGATCGATCGGCCCGCCGATCAGGGTCAGCGTGCGCGGCTGCGCCTCCGGGTCGAGCTCTGCCAGATAGGCCGTCGCCGCCAACGTCAGAGGTGCCGGTTGGCAGACCGCGATGACATGTGTCTCGGGGCCGAGGTGCTTCATGAAGTCCATAAGGTAGAGGGTGTAATCCTCCACGTCGAACTTGCCGCAGCTGACAGGAATGTCGCGCGCATTGTGCCAGTCGGTGACATAGACCTCGCAGTTGACGATCAGCGATCTGACCGTCGACCGCAGCAATGTCGCATAGTGCCCTGACATCGGCGCGACCAGCAGGATCTTGCGCGGCTGCTCTTCGCGCCCGACCACGTCAAAATGGATCAGGTCGCCAAAGGGCCGCTCCACAACGGTTTTCACATCGACAAGATGGTCCCGGCCGTCTTCACAAGTGACCGTCCGAATGCCCCAGTCGGGCTTGACGACCATGCGCTCGAACGTGCGTTCCGTCACTTCGCCCCAGGCGGCCATCCACTGCAGCCCCGGGTTGGGCACCATGGCGAAAAGCGGATAGGAGGCCACCGTGCGCGCCGTAGCACCCCACCACTGGTTGGTGTTCCGGATGGTCTCCATCATATCGTACGTTGCCATATAGCGCATGACAGCCACTCCTGTTCTTTGTTTGGGCGGCACACGCTGTCGCGGCCTCGGACCCGAGCCAATTCGTCGCTTTGCCCCCCGAAACCGGCGACGTTATGCTGCAAGTGCGAAGTGTATGGGGAAATTTTCAGAATGACAACGCATGAGGTGACGCAGGGCGAAAACCGCGAGCGGCTCGAAGCCAACTTGAAGCGCGTCGAGGAACTGTCTCAGCGGATGATCGCATCCCTGACGAAACGCCATCCGACGCCCAACGCCCTGAACGGACCCGACTCCGGTTTATACGTGAAAGCGGCGCAGGCCTACATGCAGGAATGGATGACCAACCCCGCCAAGCTGATCGAACAGCAGGTGGGCTTCTGGGGCAAGACCGTGACCCATTTCGTCGAGGCGCAACAGGCGCTGGCGTCCGGTCAGCTGAAGGCCCCCGACGATCCCGGCCCCTCCGACCGCCGGTTCAAGAATCCGCTGTGGGACGAGCATCCCTACTTCAACTACGTCAAGCAGCAGTACCTGATCAATTCCGAAGCCATCCGCGCGGCGGTCGACGGGATCGCCGACCTCGACGAGACCGAAAAGAAGCGCCTGCGCTATTTCTCGCAACAGATCGTCGACATGTTCGCGCCCACCAATTTTCTGGCCACAAACCCCGATGCCCTGATGCGCGCCGTGGAAACCGATGGCGAAAGCCTGGTGCAGGGCCTTGAGAACCTCGTCAACGACCTCGAGGCCAACAATGGCGAGATGGTCGTGCGCCTCGCGGATGAAAGCGCATTCGAGATTGGCGAGAACATCGCCACCGCCGAGGGCGAAGTGATCTACCGCAACCGCATGATGGAAGTGATCCAGTACAATCCCACCACCGAGAAGGTGCATGAAACACCGGTGCTGCTCTTTCCGCCCTGGATCAACAAGTTCTACATTCTCGATCTCAAGCCCAAGAACTCCCTGATCCGCTGGATCGTCGATCAGGGCTACACGCTGTTCGTGGTCTCCTGGATCAACCCCGACGGCCGCTACCGCGACGTGGGCATGGAGCAATATGTCGAAGAGGGCTATCTCAAGGCCCTTGACGTGACCAAAGAGGTCTGCGGCGTCGAAAAGGTCAACGCGGTCGGCTACTGCATTGCGGGCACAACCCTGTCGATCACCCTCGCCCTGTTGAAAAAGCGCGGCGACAAATCGGTGAAATCGGCGACCTTCTTTACGGCGCTGACCGATTTCTCTGATCAGGGGGAGTTTACGCCCTTCCTGCAGGACGATTTTGCCGATGGCATCGAGCAAGAAATCAACCAGGAAGGCATCCTGCCGCATTTCATCATGGCGCGGACCTTTTCCTTTCTGCGGTCCAATGACCTGATCTACGGACCGGCGATCAAATCCTACATGATGGGCGAGACGCCCCCGGCTTTTGACCTGCTGTACTGGAATGGCGACGGCGCGAACCTGCCCGGGCGGATGTTCTCCGAATATCTGCGCGGGCTGTGCCAGCGCAATGAATTCGCCGAGGGCGTCTATGAATGCTGTGGCGAGACGCTCTCGGTCAAGGATGTGGATGTGCCCCTGATGTCCATCGCCACGGAAACAGACCATATTGCCGCCGCGCGCGATG
The DNA here is from genome assembly GCA_042088665.1 of Sagittula sp. Lineage (GTDB taxonomy): Bacteria > Pseudomonadota > Alphaproteobacteria > Rhodobacterales > Rhodobacteraceae > JBELMB01. The sequence goes on along the minus strand of JBELMB010000170.1, from coordinate 7,083 downwards.
TCTTTCGCGGGGTGCAACAGATGGGATCGAAGTCCAAGCATTTCGTTCTGGGCGAATCCGGCCACATCGCGGGCATCGTGAACCCGCCGACCAAGGAAAAATACGGCCATTTCGTCAACGACGACCTCTCCACGGATTTTGACAGCTGGAAAGAGGCGGCAGAGTACAAGACCGGGTCGTGGTGGCCGCATTGGGAAGCCTGGCTCAAGAAGCGGTCCGGCAAGCAAGTTCCGGCCCGCATTCCCGGCGATTCGAGCTATCCTTCGCTTGAGGCGGCCCCCGGCAGCTATGTAAAGCTGAAGGCCGCGCAGCAATTCCAGTAAGTTACACGAAAAATGCTGCGGTGCAGAAATTTTCCTTGAAATGCCGCACTGCAGCATTCATATTGTTTGTAGCTGCAGAGCAACGGGGCGGGCCCGAGGGCAGCGAGAGATACGAAGGATCAAAGACCGATGGCACAGACCCAAGACATGACCGCGATGATGAAAGACATGATGGGCGCGTTCCCCGTGGACACAAAGGCCATGGAAGATGCGTTCAAGACCACCGCCACCATGAGCGAGAAGCTGTCCGCAGTGGCTCTGGAAGCGGCTGAGAAGTCCTCCGAGCTGTCCGCATCCTGGACCAAGGACACCCTCACAAAGATGGCCGAAATGACCGCTGCCAAGGCAGAGCCGGCCGACTACGCCAAGGCACTGACCGATTTCGCGTCCGGCCAGGCCGAAGCCGCTGCCGAGAACATGGCAACCTTCGCCGAGATCGCCAAGAAAGTTCAGATGGACACCGTCGAACTGCTCATGGCCGCTGGCAAGGACCTGTCCGAGGACATGACCGCTGCTGCCAAGAAGGCACAGGAAGAAATGACCGCTGCCGCGAAGAAAGTCACCGACGTCGCCGCCGCGTAACATTCAGCCTTCGGGCTGACACGACTTTTGCGCCCTCTCCTCCCATTTGGCGCAAAATGCTGGGGCAGGATCTTCGGATCCTGCCCCTTTTTCTGTTCGGGTGTCTGGACGGGTTTTGCCCGAGTTTTGCCCGGGTTTTGGGCCTGCCCTGACTCGCGCGACATGCGCTGCGCCGTGACGGCAGGCATGCCTCTGTCAGGTCGGTCACGCACCGCCGTCAGCGGCAGCCGTCCTTTACGTAGCTGTTGACCGCCGCCACCAGCGCGGGACCAATCCGCCCATCGACGGGCCCGGAGTAAAACCCGATCCGCGCGTAATATTGCTGCCATGTCGCCGTGTCGAGGCGCACCGCCGCCATGAGGTCGGACATGACCTCCAGATCCGAGGCCAAGCCCCCGCAGCGCACGTAGGCCCGCGTCCAGAACGCACCAGAGACGTCATCAAGCGTGGCCTCCGGATGCGCGATCACTTCGGAACACCCATCCGCGCGCATGGCCAGATCCGACGCGTTACCACAGACATCCTGTACCACAGACAAGCGGCGCGGCACATAAGACGGCCGTGGCGCCGCAACTGGTGTCGGCTGATGGCGCGCCCATGGCCGGATCTGATCGCCGCAGCGCCCCAGATCCACGGTAAACGCCAGATCTCCGTCCGGGGTCATCGAATTGGTCCAGCGCAGATCACCCCACAGCCCATATCTATGCCCGTTGGGATCCACCTTCACCCCACGGCTGCAGGTCTGCCATGGGCCGCTTTGCTCGGGGCGGTAACCGACCCAAAAGCCGTAGAACGGTGTGCGACCGCGCAGGATCGGGTTGGATTGCGACATCTCCACATAAGCGGCTTCTGGCGGAATGTAGAAGACCAGACCCAGACTGGTCATCTGAAACTCCGCGTAGGGAGTGCCGTTCTGATCGATCACGTCGCCGTAAATCTCGACATCGCCAAGATAGGCGCCGGAAACATCGTGCAGCGGGTAGACACCATCGGCGGCTGCCGGCAGGGCGAGCGCCATCACGAACAGGCAAAAAGACCGCGCCGCATGGGCAATAAATGTCATATCTGATCCTTTGAAAGGTTGGGAGAACAGGCCTCGGCGATTGCATCGCTCGTCGCCGGTTCGGCTTGCCGTAAACCACATATGCGGCCCCCCAGCACCGCGCCCCAAGGCCGGATGAGGGGTGACGTCCCCCCGTGCGGGGCAGTCAGGCGACGCGGAAATCCCCATCCTTGCTTTCAGGACAGGAGGTCAAGGTCGCGCCGCCATCCATGGATCGCTTATCCCGCAGAGATCTGCGCGTTGCTTGGGCAATCGTTGCCGCTTTCGTAGGTCGGCAAGACGATCAGGTAGGCATAGTCACCGGATCCGCCGCCCGGACGCGGGATCGCATGGGACTGGCCCCAGCTTGACTCAGGCACCCCCTGGCTGCCCCCGTCAGCGCCGGTAAATTCGCCGGACGCATTGTACCAACAGGTCAGCGGACCAGCCGAGGCCGCAGAAGCAGACAGGCCGAGAGCGGCCACAACAATCAAGAAGCGCATCGAAGTATCCTTTTATGAAAGAAAGCAAAAGCGTCCGAAAACAGGACACACAAAACATAGATGAACGGGCCAAGTGGGAGGCCACCCCCCCTTGCAATGCAAGGGAATTCGCAGACTGCCAAAAATATATGCAGAAGTCACCCGCATAACGGGTGATGTGCGCCGCCCCCTTCCGAAAAACGAAAGCGTTAACCGGCGATGACATCCGCCCATTCCGGATGTCGCAAGGCCTGCGATTTCACAAAGGGGCACAGCGGGACGATCTTGAACCCCTGCGCCCGGGCGTCCTCGACCAGCCGTGTCGCGAGCGCCAGACCGGCACCGGTGCCGCGCAGGCTGTCCGGCACCCCGGTGTGATCCGCGATCACCATGGTTTCCGACAAAACGGAATAGGTCAGATCGGCCTCGGCACCGTCGCGGTGCAGAACGTAGCGGCCTTTGGAACCGCTGCGTTCATGTTCGATGACCGGGTCAGACAAACGTCGCCTCGGTGGCGGCGCGCAGGTCTTCCTCGGTGACGCCATCGGCGCATTCGATGATCCGCAAACCGCCTTCGACAACGTCCAGTACGCCGAGATTGGTGATGATGCGATCCACCACCCCCGTGCCGGTCAGCGGCAGGGTGCATGCCTTGAGGACCTTGGATGCGCCATGCTTGTTGGTGTGGTCCATGACGACGATCACCTTGCCGACACCGGCCACGAGATCCATCGCACCGCCCATGCCCTTTACGAGCTTGCCGGGAATCATCCAGTTCGCCAGATCGCCGTTTTCGGCCACTTCCATGGCGCCAAGGATCGCCGCGGCGATCTTGCCACCGCGGATCATGCCAAAGCTGGTCGCGCTGTCGAAATAGGAAGTCCGGTCAAGCTCCGTGATGGTCTGCTTGCCGGCGTTGATCAGGTCCGGATCCTCATCCCCGTCAAAGGGGAACGGACCCATGCCCAGCATGCCGTTTTCCGACTGCAGGGTGATGTCCTTGTCACCCACGTAGTTCGCCACCAGCGTCGGGATCCCGATGCCGAGGTTCACATACATGCCGTCGTCCAGTTCCTGAGCCGCGCGCGCGGCCATCTGATTGCGATCCCAAGGCATGATTACATCTCCATGATCGGGGCGACTTCGACCGAGCCGCCATCTTGCAGGATCGGGCAGGCCGACGCGATGGCAAGCGCCGCGTCCATATCCCCTGCCTCGATGATCGTGTAGCCCGACAACGGGTTTGACCCGCCATTGTCAGCAACGCTGCCGTCGGCCTGCACGGTTTTCGAAAGACCGACAGGATTACCCGGATCGGCGAGCGCGTCCTTGTTGCTTTCCATCCACGCGCCCCACGCCGCCATCGAAGCCTGCTGGGCCTCTTCGGTCTCTGGCATGCCGCCGCCGTGGTATGCAAAAATGAACTTTGCCATTTTGATATCCTCCCGAAAGGAACAAGGGCCTCAGGCCGCTTGCCTGTCGATCTGCGTAAAAATCATCAAGAACCCATCCGGGTCTTTGACATGAAGCTCTCTGACCCCGTAGTCGCGATCCACCGGCGGCCCAAGCGGCCCCCCGGGGAAGGCCTCTGACCTTGGTTGGATCTCGGACCAGAGCGCGTCCAGATCCTCGACCCAAAGCTGGGCCGAGATATTGCTGGCCGTGGCCTCCAGCGCCGTGGCATCCGCGGCCTTGATCAAACCGATCATCAGGGGGCCACGGCTGACCAGCGCATAAAAGTCGCTGCCTTGTCCAAGGGTCACATCGAACCCAAGGGACTCTGCGTAGAACTTCGCAGATGCAGGGACGTCTTTCACCGGCACAACCGGTGAGACGCCCGAGATCTGCGGCGTGTTCATCAGGCGTCCTCGCGCGAACGCACCGTCCGCTGCTCGATCCGCTTTTCGTGCTCGCCCTGAATGATCCGGTGCACGTAGATGCCCGGCAGATGGATCGCGTCGCCCTCCAATGCGCCGGGTTCGACGATCTCCTCGACTTCCATCACGCAGAACTTGCCACACATGGCCGCCGGCGGATTGAAGTTGCGCGCAGTCTTGCGGAAGATGCAGTTGCCGGTCGTGTCGGCCTTCCACGCCTTGACGATGGCCAGATCCGCAAAGATGCCCTCTTCGAGGATGTAATCCTTGCCACCCCAGCTTTTCACTTCCTTGCCGTCGGCGATCACCGTGCCCACACCCGTCGCGGTGTAGAACCCCGGGATGCCACAGCCACCGGCGCGCATGCGCTCGGCGAGGGTGCCTTGCGGGTTGAACTCGAGTTCCAGTTCCCCGGACAGGTATTGACGCATGAATTCAGCGTTCTCGCCCACATAGGACGACATCATCTTCTTGACCTGCTTGGTCGCCAGCAGTTTGCCGAGACCGAAGTCATCCACGCCCGCGTTGTTGGAGGCCACGGTCAAATCCTTGACCCCGCTCTCGACGATGGCGTCGATCAGAAGCTCTGGAATGCCACAAAGCCCGAATCCGCCCGCCGCAATCAGCATCCCGTCGTGCAACAGGCCGTCGAGCGCCTCTGCCGCCGAGCCGTAGACCTTTTTCATGGAAATACTCCCCTGACTCCGAATATGCGGCATTCTGTGCCGCCCCCGGCGGGCAGAGTCAAACTGATTGCCGCACCACAGCATCCTGCGAAACCTGCATTCCATACGCTTTTTCCAAGCCAACAATCGGTGCGAGCGGCCTCAAACGCCCTGTTCGCACTGGCAAAAACCCTCGCACTGGTAAAACACGCCCGGCCTTGGATTGCTGTCGATCACATCCGCCCGCGTCAGAATTATCCATGCCGATCGATGTTCGTCTTTATGGCGTCCAGCAGACGTGGCCTGCGCCTTGCCCGCGCGCGCCCTCAGCCGCGCAGAGGCGATCCATGCAGAATTCCCGGCACGTCGCGCGCACAAAGCGCAAGTTCCGGGTTCATTCATGTCGTGCCGAAGGCCTGCCCGGCTGCGCCCCGGCCAGCCATTCGGGCCGGTTTCGACCCGAACGCCACCCGGCCCAGATCCGCAGCCACAAGGTGCTCTGTCTCGGCAAAGCCCGGCGTCGCCGCAGTCTTTGCCAGTATCGTCAGCGGCTCACTCCGCCTTCGGCGCGGCTTTGCTGGTAGAGGCCTTCTTGGCTGCCGGCTTCTTGGCGGCAGCCTTTTTTGCCGGTGCTTTCTTGGCCGCCGCCTTTTTCGGTGCGGCCTTTTTCGCTGGGGCTTTCTTGCCGGTCTTCTTGGCGCGCTCCGCGATCAGATCGACCGCCTGCGCCATGGTCAGATCCTCCGGCTTCACGTCGTCGGGCAGGGTCGCGTTGATCTTGTCCCATTTCACATAGGGACCATAGCGCCCTTCCATGACGGAGACCTTGCCACCGCTCTCTGGATGGTCACCCAACTCGCGAAGCGCCTTGGCCGCGGCACCGCGACCACGCCCCGGGTTGGCGCGCTTTTCCGCGAGCAGTTCCACCGCGCGGTTCATGCCGATCTCGAAAACCTCCTGAAATTCCTTCAGGTTGACGTAGGTCGGCTTTTCCGCCTCGGGCAAGGTGTGCATGATGTAGGGTCCGAAACGGCCCAGATTGGATGAGATCACGCCACCGTCCGGATGCATCCCGATCTCGCGCGGCAGCGTCAGAAGGGTCAGCGCCTTTTCCAGCGTCATGCCGTCCGGCTCCCAGCCGGGCAGATATTGCCCGCGGGCCTTTGGAAGCGATGCGCGCGGTGGCTTCTTGTTTTCAGGTGTCGGTTCGCCGCGCTGGACATAGGGGCCGAAACGGCCCGCCTTGAGCCAGATTTCCTCGCCTTCGTGTTCGCCCAACAGCCGCTCTTCGCCCTCGGCGCCCTCTCCAGCGATGGGCCGGGTGTAGGTGCATTCCGGGTAATTGCCGCAGCCGACAAATCCCCCCGTGCGCGAGGTTTTCAGGTGCAACTGGCCCAGCCCGCACTTCGGACAGGTGCGCGGGTTGCCGCCGTCGTCACGCGGCGGATAGAGTTGCGGCGCCAGCGCCTCGTCCAGCACGTCGAGCACTTCGGAAATGCGCAGCTCGGAGGTTTCGCCAATCGCCGCGCTGAAATCGCGCCAGAAGCGTTCGAGCAGAGCCTTGTAGTCCGACTCCCCCGCGCTGACCTGATCCAGCTCATCTTCCATCGCGGCAGTGAAATCATACTGCACGTAGCGTTTGAAGAAGTTCAGCAGAAAGATCGTTACGATCCGCCCCTTGTCCTCGGGGATCAGGCGGTTCTGTTCCTTGCGGACGTATTCGCGGTCCTGAATCGTGGTCACGATGGAGGCATAGGTGGAGGGCCGCCCGATGCCCAACTCCTCCATCCGCTTGACCAGTGTGGCCTCCGTGTAGCGCGGCGGCGGCTGGGTAAAGCTTTGCGTTCCAAGGGTGGCGCCATCCGCCGAAAGCACGGCGGAGGGCCCCTTGGTCGACGCTGGCTGGTCCGTGGCCTTGGCAAAAGACGCTTTCAGCGCGCCCGCATCAAAGGCCGCAGGCTCACCCGCCGACAGCTGCGGCAAGCGCTTGTCGTCATCCTCGATGGGCTCGTCCCGGCCCTCTTCGTAGACCTTGAGGAAGCCTTCGAAGAGCACCACCTGCCCCGTCGCGCGCAGCCCGACCTGACCGTCGTCCGACGCGATATCGACTGG
>JBELMB010000169.1:0-11105 GCA_042088665.1 Sagittula sp. | reverse complement strand
GAGGTCGCGGCCCCGGTCACGCTGGGGGTGATGACGACGATAATGGCGTTCGCCCCGCTCGCCTTCACCAGCGGCACGCTGGGTCAGATCATCTCGGTCGTGCCGGTTGTCGTGATCGCCATTCTGGCGGTGTCGCTGCTCGAATGCCTGCTGATCCTGCCTGCGCATCTGTCGGGAGGCGGCCGTTGGAGCATGGGCCCACTCGCCTGGGTACAGCGGGGGATTCAGGCCATGCTTGCGGCTGTGACACGCACCTTTCTGCGTCCCATGGTTCTTGGCGCTGTCCGGCTGCGCTATCTGACCATGGCGCTTGTATGCGCCGGGGCCGTATTGGCGGCGGTCAGCTATCTGACAGGCCATCTGCGGTTCGTGTTCATACCGCCCACGGAGGCGGACGGCGTGCAACTTACGCTCACCATGGCCGAAGGCACGCCATTCTCGACCACACAGCAAGGCGCCGAAACTGCCCTTTGGGCCGCTTCGCGTGTGAACGACGCAATTGCGGCGCGGGATGGCACCGCACCTGTTCTCAGGACGTCGGCCACAATCGGACAGGCGGCGACCGGCAGCCCGCTTGCAGGCAGCACCGACAGCAGCACCAATGTGGCTCAGATCCGCGTAGAACTGACCCCATCGGACAGCAGGTCCATCGGCTCCGTCGATTTCGAGCGGCTTTGGCGCGCGGAAATAGGGGCCCTGGCCGCAGCGGAGAGCATGATCTTTGTAAGCGGGCTCTTCATTGTGGGGGACGACGTCAGCATCGAGCTCCGCCACCCTGATGACACACGATTGATCGCAGCGACCGACGCATTGGGAGACCGGCTGAAAGCGACGGCTGGCGTCTCAGACATCGAATTCTCTCTCCAATATGGCAAACGTCAGCTTGAGTTTCAGTTGAACGCCTTGGGCCAGTCGCTTGGCCTCACCGACTCCGACATGGCGCGACAGATCAGGCGGGCATTTTTCGGGGAGACCGTTCAGACGCTGCAGCGCGGTCTCGAAGAGGTCGATGTCGTGGTCCGCTATCCGCAAGATGCGCGCACAAGCCTCAGTGACGTCTACACCCTGCGCATCACGCTGCCCGGGGGCGAAACTGTGCCCGTGACCGCCATCGCGGATATTACGGAAACCCGTGGGTTTTCTACCATCGAACGGGCCGACGGTCGGCGGATCCTGCGCGTGACCGCCAAGGTCGACCCCGACGTGACGACGCCAGACAATGTGAACACCAATCTCACGACCGAGTTTCTGCCCGAGCTCCGCGAGCGCGTCACCGGTCTGGACTGGTCGATGAGTGGTCAGGCCGCGGATCAGAACGAAGACCTGACGAACCTCCTCGGCTCTATGGGGATCGCCATGTTGGGTATCTTTGTGATGTTGGCGTCCTTTACGCGCAGCTATAGTCTGCCCTTGGTGATCCTGACCACCGTCACCTATGGTGTGGTGGGGGCCGTGGTCGGACATGTGCTGCTGGGGTATCCGCTGACTTTCATTTCGCTTTTCGGCATGGTGGCACTTTCGGGCGTCGTGGTGAACGACACCATCCTCCTTCTTGATGACTACATCAGGCGCCTCTCGCGGCAGCCCGGTCTCGACAAGGTGCAGGCCATGGCCGACAGCGCCGCGCGCCGCTTTCGGCCCATCCTGATGACGACGCTGTCGACGGCATTCGGGCTTTTGCCGATGATCTATGAGACGTCCTTGCAGGCCAAGTTCCTGATCCCGATGGCCATCAGCCTCGGCTTCGGCATTCTTATCGCGACGCCGATCTTGCTCCTCGCGGTCCCGGCGACCGTCCTGATCCTGGAGGATCTCGCCGCGCCAGTCCGCTGGGGGCGCCGGAGGTTGGGCGCGCGCCCTGAAGCGCCTTTGGACACTCCGGCATGAACACGTTTTGCGCGCTCAGCTTTGGAAGTGTCACCGGCGCCCTGGTCCTGACCGAGGTCGTGATCGGTCCGGTGCTTCCGCGACGCGTCTGTCGGTCTTGAGCGTGGCGAAAGGACGGTTTTGATTTTCCGATGTTGAACGCGGGTGCGGGGCTGCAAACGGGACTCTACCGACTCTGCCAGTTCGTCGGGGCCAGATCGGGCACCTTCGGCGAACGGTGGCTTCGACGGGCCGCGCGAATACCGTGCTAAAGGTGCCCAAGAAAGAATAGCAACGGCACCGGTAAAACTGCGATTGATACCGTTGTAAGGAACGGCACCGGTGAGAATAGTCGGCTGAGGCCTGCCATCAATGCAAGCCCCCCACCTCCGCCAAGTATCACGTTCCCGGGTGTGTTTATCGCCACTGCCAAGGCAACGTATCGATACCTCAGCAGCGCCTTTACAATTCGAGGCGCCGATGTTGGCGCCAGATGATTCCGAAGATCGTCATGGGTCATGCCGGACGCGCGTTCGATATGATCTGCGGCGCGGTTCAATCCCAATGCGCGGAATGCGCGCTGCAGAACAGCTGGCGGGAGAAGCCGGCCAACTGCAAAGGCGATCATCAGACTGAGAACAGTGGCAAGGTAGACCAGTGGCGCAATTGCACCGCCCAGAACAGTGAGCAAGGTCAGACCGATCTCAGCGCCCGGTACGAAGGGTATCGCCATCAAGATCACGTAAACCGCTGTTCCCAGCACAATGGACCGATGCAGGAGGTCCTCGGTGTGCGGGAGAAGGGACAAGTCGAGCCAAGATCCGACCAGTTCAATGGCTTTGTGACCAACGAAGATGAGACCGGCCAAAACCAGGACACGGAGTGCCAGACGGACTAGGGACGCCAAACGGCAACCTCAGCTTCTGTTGCCACTTTTCCGGTGAATTCCAGAACGGTGCCAACCGTCCAATAAAAACGTCTTACGGTCCAGGTGACGGTTCCGGACACCTCGTTTCCGATTATTTGCCCCCGCCAAACCATGGTCGCATCTTTGGTGGGGCACCAAGCTTCGACGATGAACTCGTGACCATCGTTGATCTGACGCGAAAAGTAAGCCGATGCCGGATAATTGCAGCGATCTTCGCATTCGAGTGACAAGAACTGGCCACCGCGAAAGAACATGGCATCATGAATGGCGCCCGGCTTTCCCTGAGGCGCAAGAAGTGTTGTGAATGTCAGACCATCCAATTCACCTGTACCGGCGGAAAGCGCCGCCTCGACGGGACCTTTGACCGGTGATTTGCCGCTGGAGGTCAGTGCGAGAACTGCGCCGCCAATGAGAATGAACGCGACGGCCGCCTGCAAGGCTGGGATGAGGATACGCATGGCCAGTTGATATCAGCCGCGCGACGCCTTGTGTGATTTTTTGAAGGCATGAGGCGATTTTGCGTCCGCCAGCGTCGATGCGGGCAAAAGGCTCTGCACTTTTGACCGGCCCTGTTGCGCAATTCGTCCCTAGGTTGATCTTCCGCTGTCCCCGGGGGGCTCACGCTCCAGCGCTTCCAACGGTTGTAGAGTGTCTTGCGAGGACCTTAGTCCATTGAGGTTAATGAAGATAATCCCACTCAGCACGCGTCGATCATCCCCTCTCGGGACATTGCTGCCCAATACCCTGCCGGGCAGTGAACGCGGGGCTTGCCGTGGGACTTTGGGAAACAGGGCCTCAAACGCGCCATCTGCGCATCGCTCATCCAGAAAAGATCAGACATGTTACCGCTCGTTTTTCGAACGGTGACTCACGCCGTGACGCTGAAATCAATGGGCCCTGACCCTAGGACCAGTCGAACACGGCCTTGCTGGGCCCGTCAGGGCGGCTATCGAGGATAATTTCTTTTGGTCGCCCGATGCGCAGTGCCAGATCTTCAAGGAACCGCGCAAGGCGAGCACCGGGGATCGACAGATCGACAATCTGGCTGGAATCCGGCCGGGGCAGAACCTGCTGTGATCATCGACGATGTTCAGCACCCTAAATCTTCGGCAGTCTGCCAACTGGTCGCTGACGACGTCCAAAGACCACCGCTGCATTGGTTCTCAGCCTCCAACTCGCGCAGCCGCTTGGCCTCCGACGCATCCATGCCGCACTCGCCATTGTCCTTGGACCAATGGCCGACAAAGGCTCGTTTCTTGCGCCAACCGCAAAAGGTGGCCGGGCTGATCCCATGACGCCGACAAATGTCATCCGCATTCGCGCCAGCCTCACTCTTCTTGAGTGCGCCAATGATATTGTTTCCAGGGGCTTACGCGGCCCCACTGGGGCCACGAGCCCCTTTCAACTCTGTGAAACGCTTCCGCTTCGTGGGTCTTCGGCCTTCGTCCATTCAATGGTGGGAAATTCCAGTTCGCAATGGCCCGGAAATCGGTGGGAAGGTCAAATCTGCCGCGTTTTCAGGGCACAGATCTGAGTCGCGGCTTGACTGCTCGGCGCCCAAATCGACCAAAACCGCCCCCCCCTGTGGCGGCTTTAGAGCGAGCGAGGCAATATCTATTCCGCCGGGAAAAGCTCGACCAATGCTCATGGTTGGAGCTTGCCAAACTTCACCTCTCTTGGGGCTTGGGCGGTCTGAGAAGCGGTGCCAACATCAGCGACGTTGCACTTCCGGCGTTAAGTGACTATGTATCACACACGAAACTTTCGGTCCCGTACGGCGTAGGCGCATCGGACTGTTAGCGCGGGCTATAGCCCTTAACAATGATCATGAAAATTCAGCTGTCACGTCCTTTAGCAGGGGTTTGATGTTTGGGGAGGTTGCCGATGTCATCGCGCACGACCACGTCGATTGTGACATGACATCACTCTCCCTTTGGTTGCGCTGCGCTGACCGGCATCAACGCTGATACTACACATCTTGCGGGCAAGTCGGCCAGTACGAGGCAGTGGATGATCGAGACCTTGAGTTGGCTCTGGCGTGCAACCCAGGCCAAGACAAACAAAAACGTAATGAAAAATAGCGAGGCGGCGCTTTCTCCGTCAAAGGATCGAAAATGACATTTCCCGAATGGACGAAACCCGGTGTTTACGGTGCTGTGGTCGGCGCTGTCGCTGTCTCTATCATTGGCTTTACTTGGGGCGGCTGGACAACTTCAGGCACCGCGCAGGAGATGGCCGATGACTTCGCTACCGAGCAAGTTGCCTTGGCTATGGTGCCTGTCTGCCTGGACCTTTCAGAAGCAGATTCTGAACGGGTTGAAATTCTGGCAACGCTTCGTGAAGCGTCCAGATTTCAGAAGCGCAATGCGATGATGGCAACAGGCTGGGCGACAATGCCGGGGACTGAAACCCCGAGCCGGGACTTGGCGGACGCATGTCTTGCAGAGCTCGCGCTCGATGGATCATGAATCAGGGTCAACAAGGCCTCGCTGTCCGCCCCACATCGCTGCCCGGGCCCCTGCCGGAGCACCAATGGTCCTGGTGCTATTTTTAGGTGTAATTGTCGCTTTCTTTCTGCTTGCGCTCCCTGCATTTGCACAAACCACCGGTCAGCCAATGCCCGAGAATGCCAGTGCCAAAAGTTACGGTGATGGATGGGAATGCGACATTGGATTCCGGTTGGACGAAACTGCCTGCGTCGCCGTTGTTGTCCCGCAAAACGCATATGACACGAACCGGTCCTACGGGCTCGGATGGGAGTGTCTGCATGGGTTTCGCAGATCCGGTGAAGCTGCATGTGTTGCAGTGGAGGTGCCCGAAGGTGGGTTCTTGGACCCGTCAGGCGAACGTTGGCAGTGTTTGCGCGGCTATATCAAGGTCGATGACACATGTCAGGAGATCGTGCTGCCAGCGAATGCGTACTTGGCAGATGTCTCACGTGGCTCCATGTGGACCTGCGAACGCGGGTTCGAAGCAACGGGCGACACGTGTACAGCGATTGTCGTTCCGGCCAATGCCTATCTGAACGGAGCAGGATACGGCCAACCCTGGACATGTGAGCGCGGCTTCTTTGAAAAGGCTGGTCTGTGCGAAGCCGTCGCGATCCCGGCAAATGCATACTACGATGACGCAAGCTATGGCTCCGGGTGGAAGTGTGATCGGGGATACGCCGCCTCAGCCGAGACATGCGAACTCATGAACCTTCCCGAAAATGCGCATCTGGCCAGGTCGGGAAACCGCTGGGAATGCCACAAGAATTTCAGGAAATACAAGGGGAAGTGCGTCCTTAACAACTAGGCGCGCGCCACGGCGTCATTCCCCTTCAAAATGCGCATGTGAGGGCAATTCTGCCCTCCGTGCCAACCTGTGAAAGAGACCCACAATGGAAACCAAATCTGAAAATGTCGATACCATCCGCGTCCCGATCAGGGGGGCGCAAGCGCCACCAACACCACAAACCAAAGCCGCAAGCCTGACGTCAGGCGGGCAGGCCAAAGGTTCACCGACGGCAGTCGTCTACTGCGAGGGGAATTTCGCGCAAATCGATGGCAAGACGGCAAATGGTCTTGTCCGCCATTCGCAAGCTTATCGCATCCTTTCCGTCATCGACAGCAGCTATAGCGGCCAAGACAGCGGAACCGTTCTGGACGACGTAAGCAACGGCATACCTGTCTTTGGTCATCTGGACGCCGCCGTTGCCCATGAAGCCGCCCTTCCCGACACGCTGATCTATGGGATGGCCCCCTCAACAGGGCGTCTTTCTCCTGCGGATCGGGCCGTTGTTCTGCAAGCGATTGAGCTGGGCATGAACATCGTGAGCGGGCTGCATGAGTATCTGAGCGATGACCACGAGATAGCTACCGCTGCGTCAGGTCGAAATGTCACGATCCGCGACATCCGCAAGCCGAAACCCAGCAAGGACATGCGCCTGTTCGATGGCAGTGTTGCCGGCGTAAAAGCGCTGCGGATTGCCGTTCTGGGAACCGATTGCGCGATTGGCAAGCGGACAACGGCGACCGTTTTGGCGCGCGCCTTGACTGCAAAGGGCATCAAGACAGTGCTTGTTGGCACGGGCCAGACCGGCCTGATGCAGGGCGCGAAATACGGTATAGCAATGGATGCCGTGCCGCCGCAGTTCTGCTGTGGTGAGCTTGAAGGCGCGATTGTTGCAGCGTCTGAAGCGGAACAGCCCGATGTCATTTTGATCGAAGGTCAGGGTGCTTTGAGCCATCCTGCGTTTTGTACCTCCGCCTTTATTCTGCGGGGGAGCCAACCGGATGCTGTTATCCTTCAGCACGCGCCAAAACGTGCCCATCGCTGCGATTTTCCAAATATGCCGATGCCCACGCCGTCGAGTGAGATCGCTTTGATAGAGGCCTTTGCCGATACAAAGGTCATTGGTGTCACCCTCAATCACGAGGGGATGTCCGACGCCGAAATCACCGACACCATTGTGGGGCAATCAGACAAACTCGGGCTGCCGGTCACCGATGCATTGGCCCGGCCAGCTGCACATCTGCTTGCGATGGTCGTCGCCGCGTACCCCGGATTGACAAAAAGGCCGCCCGTGGCCGCGCAATGAGTTGCCCGCGCATTGAGGTGGATCTCGGCAAGATACGTCGCAACACGCAGACCCTTGTCAAGCGTTTGGGCCCTCTTGGGATCGGCGTCACAGGTGTGACCAAGGCTGTCTGCGGGCATCCTGCAATCGCTCAAGCCATGCTGGATGGTGGCGCCTTGGGGCTTGCAGATGCGCGTATCAGCAATGTGCGAAGGCTACGTGCGGCAGGCATGACAGGCCCTGTAACGTTGATCCGTACGCCAATGCCAAGCCAGGTCAGTCAAGTCGTTCGGTCCTGTGAAGAGAGCTATAACACAGAGATTTTGGTTATATCCGCATTGGCTGCCGCCGCGATCCGCAATGGTTCGATCCACGGTATCGTCTTGATGGTCGAGATGGGCGATCAGCGGGATGGTATATTGCCCGAGAACTTGCCGGACATTGCGCAGCAAGTCATGCAAATGCCTGGTGTCGCGTTGAATGGCATTGGCGCAAATTTTGCGTGTATGAACGGGCGCGCTCCCACGGCGGCCCATTTGGTGGCTTTGGAGACCCTTGCCAATGAGATCGAAGGGGATTGCGGCCGATTCCTCAAGACCGTATCGGGTGGCGGCTCGGCCAACCTGCCCTGGGCCTTTGCGAAAGCCTCCAACGGCCGCGTCAACGACCTCAGACTGGGTGAGTCGATCCTTCTTGGCGTTGAACCCCTGTCTGGTGACCGGATCGACGGGATGTATACGGACGCCTTCACGCTTGTCGCGGAAGTTATTGAAAAAGGTGCAAAACCCGATGCAATTGGCATCGGCCTGGTCAATCCAACTTTGGCAAAACGTCGTATTGCCTATGCCGGTGGCGACACAGCGCGCCTTATCCTCGCAATAGGGCAGCAGGACACAGATATTCTGGGGCTTTCAATGCCTGTTGGACATAGATTTCTCGGTGCAACCAGCGATCATCTTGTCATAGGGGTAAATCGGTCCGTTCCGAATGTGGGATCCGAAGTGAGGTTCCAGATGAATTACAATGCGTTGATGCATGCAATGGCCGCGCCTGACATCAAAGTGAAACTTTTGGGCGATCCACCGTCACCGCAATCGTGGCGCGACCGAAGCCCAGCCGAACATTTGGCGCTTGTCTGATATATCCGGCCTGACCCAGCCCACCCAAAACCAAAACCAGAACCAAAAAAGGAAAATGGAAATTGGCGAAGCTCACACTGACAAATATCTTTAAACCAACTCATTCGAAACCAGAAACTCCAATGGACAAGACGACGCGTGTTGTCAGGCAGATGGTCGACGAAGAAGCCGAGCAACGCCTTGCCAAGATGACCCGGCTTCGTAATGCTCGCCTAGAAAGAGAAGCGAACACGACGCCAGAAAACGCGGTTACAAAACCGCGCAAAACCCGTCCCACTGGAGCCGTGTCAAAGCGATGACAACGCTTTTGCAACATTGTTCTGCGCCATGCGCCAAAATTGGGTGCATGCGATCTGGCCGGGCTGAAATCGGCGAAGGCAGGTCCCGGTCCCTCCAGTTATCGTGGCTTTTTCCAAGGGCCAATCCATGACGAATCCAGAGCGGAGCAATGAAAACATTCACTATATCTGTCAGACGTATGTCGAGAAGAAGGCTGGGCGCGATGGGCAAACTGGCTTGAAAATTGCAAAACAGTTCAAATACACCACGGCGGCGGAAGCACAAAACAGAGCCGAACGAGAAGCTTTGTCTGAAGATTGCGCAGGCGCCGACGCCTACACGATCATTGAAGATCCAAACAGTGGAGAGGTTGGCGACCCAAGCTTCCTTGTAAGGCTTGGGAAGGTTCCAGAACTTGACGATGTCTAGAATCCCGAAACTATCCACGATTGACCCTGACCTTCCCCCAAATCCTCTCTCGCTTTGATGAAGGTTCAGCACTTCTTTGCGATGGCCGCTAGAGGCTGCCGGGTGTAGGCTACGATTGGTGGCATGACTATCGGCATTTTTCCCGAGGTGCGGCGTCCTTCATTGGGGCTTGCGATTGGCACTGCGAAACTGCTCGCCCATGATGATCAATCCAAGGATGAATTCATGCTGATCCGCTTCGGATTCGAAATCGTAATCCAGTGCTCAGACCCTGTGCCGATGCTGCTGGCTCTCTCGACCCACACGGAGCTTGAAGGTAGGCTCCTAGGGCAGGATTTCGTCCGCACCCCCCAGGAAAGCAACGCCTGGACCTACGTCGACCGGTTTGGAAACCGGTTCACGCGGTTGCTTGCCCCAATCGGAACGACCACTCTTTGGTCGGACTGCGTCGTCGAATTGGACGGAGCTCCAGACCCTCAGGTGCCAAACGCCGAACAGCACGCGATTGCTGAACTGCCCAATGATGTCCTGATGTTTTTGTTGGCCAGCCGCTATTGCGACAGCGACAATCTGGTGAAAGACGCTTGGGCATTGTTTGGACTAAGCCCAGAAGGATGGCTTCGGGTTGAGGCTATCACTCAATTCGTCCATGACCATCTGACCTTTGGCTACCAATTCGGTCGCGCCAACAAGACGGCATCGGAGGCTTTTCGCGAAAAGACTGGTGTATGCCGCGATTTTGCGCATTTATCGATTGCGCTTTGTCGTGCGATGAACATTCCAGCGCGCTATGCCAGTGGGTATCTTGGTGACATTGGCGTTCCGTATTCCGGCCCGGGCGATTTCTGTGCTTGGTTTGAGGTATATCTGGGTGGGCGCTGGCATACATTCGATGCCCGCTACAATACCCCAAGGATCGGCAGAATTCTCATGGTGCGTGGCGCGGACGCCGCCGATGTGGCGATGATCACCTCGTTCGGAAACCACCAACTCGATTATTTCAAGGTCTGGACCGACAAACTTGCGGATGATCTCGAAGACACTGTCATACTTGAGATGCTGCAAACTCGGACGGGTGGGGAGGCATTGATCTTCCCTTCATCTGCGAGATAGGTGTGATGGACGGCTATTGCTGAAGGAATTGGAAACGGCAGCTTTGGCATAGGGTCAGGACCCATTGATTTCAGCGTCACGGCGTGAGTCACCGTTCGAAAAACAAGCGGTAACATGTCTGATCATTTCGGGCTGAGCGACGCCCAGATGGCGCGTCTTGAGCCCTTCTTTCCAAAGTCCCACGGCAAACCGCGCGTTCACTTCTCGGAACGGTATTGCGAAACAATGTCTCGAGAGGTGCCAAATTGCACGCCATCTGCAATAGCCAGAGCCGGCCACTCAACTTGTTCGTAACCGCCGGACAGGTCAGCAACTACTTCGGGGCACGGGCCGTGCCAAACAGTTTGCCAGAGGTCCAGTGGTTGCTTGGGGATCGGGGCTATGTCGTGGACTGGTTCAGAGAAGCGTTGAAAGACAAAGGGATACGAGCCTGCATCCCCGGTCGCAAGCAGCGCAAGATAACCGTCAAAGACCCCTCTCGTGACATTGCTGCGCAATGCCCTGCCGGGCAGTGGACAAGCGGCGCTACAAACGCCGCAACCGTATCGAGATCATGTTCGAAAGACTCAAAGATTGGTGACGCGTGGCCACACGATACGACAGATGTCCCAAGGTCTTCCTCTCCACAATCGCACTCGCCGCCCTGGTCATCTATTGGTTATGAGCCCTGACCACAAGCAAACGTCTGCTTCCGTAGAAATCAGAGAATTGTTCGCGCTAGCGTTCCGAGTCTGACACTTGCTACCGATTTCCCCTGATTTCATCGAGTGCATCAAGCGCGCGGCGTTCG
>JBELMB010000168.1:0-11173 GCA_042088665.1 Sagittula sp. | reverse complement strand
GTTGGGACAGGGAAGTGGGGGCGCTGCCCCCGCCGCGCCTTTGGCGCGTCTCCCCCGGAGTATTTTTGAAACAAAGAAGCCCCGGGTCTGCGCTGCCGGGGCTTCGAAGGTCTTTTGCACTGTCGGAGCGGAGCCGAAACGGGTCTTGACCCCGGTCCCGGGCGGTGCCCTGCGCGGTGGCCCCCTGGGAGCCACCGCCCGGCGCGGGATCAGGAGGCCGCGACGGTTTCCTGACGCTGGGTGCCCATGCCCTCAACCGTGACTTCCATGACATCGCCGGGACGCAGGAAGCGCTGCGGCTTCATGCCCATGCCCACGCCGGAGGGTGTTCCGGTGGCGATGATGTCGCCGGGCTGCAGTTCCATGAACTGGCTCATGTAGGAGATGATTTCAGCCACGCCGAAGATCATGTCGGATGTGTCGCTGTCCTGCACGGTATCGCCGTTCAGCGCGAGGCTGACCTTCAGCGCCTGCGGGTCCGGCACCTCGTCGGCGGTGACCAGCCATGGGCCGGTGGGACCGAAGGTGGGGGCGGCCTTGCCCTTGATCCACTGGCCGCCGCGCTCGATCTGGAATTCGCGCTCGGAGACATCGTTGATCACGCAGTAGCCCGCGACGTAGGACAGCGCGTCCTCTTCGCTGACGTAGAGCGCGGTCTTGCCGATCACGACGCCCAGTTCCACTTCCCAGTCGCCCTTGACGGAGTTGCGCGGAATGATGACCGGATCATAGGGGCCGGACAGGGCCGAGGTCGCCTTGGAGAAGATGATCGGCTCCTTGGGGGGCTCTGCACCGGTTTCAGCCGCGTGCTTGGCGTAGTTCAGGCCGATGCAGAAGAAATTCGGCACCCGCGCGAGGCAGGACCCGATGCGGCCCGGCTCTGCCACGAGGGCAGGCTGTCCACGTCGATCGCGCGCAGGGCATCGAGGGCCTCGAGCGAGACCGAGGCGCCCTCGAAGTCACTGACGTGGTCCGACAGGTCGCGCACTGCGCCATCCGCGTCCAGGATCCCAGGTTTTTCTGCCCCCGCGGGGCCATATCGCAAGAGTTTCAAAGTCTTTCCTCCATGGCGCCAGATGCGCCCGATTGATGGTCAGGTTTCGGATGATCGCAGATTGTCACTTGGTCAAGGCGATTGTGCCGCCGGGCCCGGATCTGTGCCGGTCGGCGCGTCTGGATCCACCTGCGCCTCTGGCCCGGACTCAGGACGGAGATCAGGATGCGGATCGGGGTCGCTTTCGGCGGATGTCCGGGCCTTCGCGGGCGCATCCGCGCTGTCAAAGAATTCGCGCACATTGACCAGAAGATGTTCGAGATGTTCCAGCACGTGGGCGGATGTGGCCCCGGCATCGCGGGCTTGCAGCGCCGTGACCATGGCCGCGTGTTGCGACAGCGCCCGGTCGCGTGAGCGTTTGCGCGAGGCCGACAGGTAGCGCGCGCGCCAGAGCCGGGCCAGCAGCGCGCCGTGCATCTCTGACAGGACTGGGTTATGCGCCGCGGCGACGATGGCGCGGTGAAAGGCCATGTCGATTTCAAACACGTCCAGCATGTCGCGGCTGTCGTAATGCGCTGCCATCTCGTCGGCGAGCGCGGCGATCTGCGCGATCTGCTCGGATGTGGCCCGTTCGCAGGCCAGTTTGGCCGAGAGCACTTCGAGCGCTGTCAGCACTTCGATATGCTGGGCGATCTCGTCAAAGCTGGGCGCGGCCACGATGGGCGAGCGCGCGGGGCGCAGTTGCACGAGGCCCTCTTGGGCGAGGATGCGAATCGCTTCGCGCATGGGGGTGCGACTGACGCCGAGATCCGTGGCATGGTCACGTTCCTTGACCGGTGTTCCCGGCGGCAGCGCGCCACGCAGGATGTCACGGCGCAGGCCGTGGGCGATCTGTTCGGGCAGCGTCTCGGGCCGGATCGCCGGTTGCGCTCGGGAGGATGGCTCCGGCGGTGAGTCCGGGGCGTTTTTGGCTGTTGGCATGGCCTGACCGGCCTCACGAGGCGCAGAACCGGGCATGGCGGGCATCGGGTCACTGCTCTCGAAACCGGGGGATTTCAGGGTCTTGGGCTGATCGGCGGCGTCTGTTGGCGCGCCGGTTCTGGTGGAGCCGGCCGCTGGCACACCGGTCGCAGCGGATCTGCGCCCCGGCGCCTGCCCGGTTTCAGATCCGGCGTCAGATACTGCGTCGGTCCCGGAAGCCCGCACAGGTCCAGATCCGGCCACAGAGCCGCTGTCCGCGGC
Source organism: Sagittula sp. (assembly GCA_042088665.1). Lineage (GTDB taxonomy): Bacteria > Pseudomonadota > Alphaproteobacteria > Rhodobacterales > Rhodobacteraceae > JBELMB01. The sequence continues at coordinate 8,937 of JBELMB010000168.1, read as the reverse complement.
GCTCTCCGGCCCATTGCCCGGCCTGTTTTCTGGCCTGTTTTCTGGCCCGTTCTCCGGCCCGTTCTCCGGCCCGTTCTCCGGCCCGTTTTTTGGCCCCGTCTCCTCTGGCATGGCCAGATGCACCCTCTCTGCCTTGAGCGTTCTGCCTTGGCCTTTGCCGCTGCGGGCCCCGCAGCGCTGTCGCACTGGGTCCGCAACACAGCTTTCAGCCCCGGATATCGCCGCGAAACCGCCCAGAACAACCACTGCGTGTTCGCGCGCACCGCCTGCCGCGGCACCCGGACCGATTGCCCGCAAATCCCTCTCCCATTGAGGCAAATCTGGTATACCAAAAATACTTGCCTGTCGACAAAGCTTTCGTTAGCCTTGGCGGCGTCGGGTGGAACACCGCTCACCTCGGGACCAACGAACCCACCACCAGCAAAGGCAGATGCGCTCTGCCACAGGGAGGAATACATGAAGAACCTGCTCATGACGGCAGCCGCCGTCGCTGTCGCCGCGACTGCTGCGACCGCGGATGACATCAAGCTGCGCATCCAGACGCACTATGCACCGGAGAACGTCTCCGGCCAGCTGGCCCAGCAGTACGCCGACGACGTCATGCTGATGTCCGACGGCAGCATCGAGATCGAGATGTTCTTCTCGTCCGCGCTGTCGAAGTCCAACGAAACCTTCGACCTTGCCGTGAACGGCGTGATCGACTGCGACATGACCGGCGGTGGCTACCAGACCGGCAAGAACCCCGCGTTCCAGTTCGTGGGCGACATCATGGGCGGCTACGACACCCCCTACCAGCAGCTGAGCTGGCTGTACCACGGTGGCGGCTATGACGCGGCTCAGGAACTGTACAATGCCTATGGCATGCAGCTGGTCGGCTGGTGGGTCTATGGCCAGGAGAGCTTTGCCTCCTCCGCGCCGATCCGCGGTGTCGAAGACTTCAAGGACTGGAAATTCCGCTCCCCTCCGGGCATGGAAACCAAGATCTTTGAAAAGCTTGGCGCCAAGCCGATCGTGATGGATTTCACCGAGATCTTCACCGCGCTGGAAACCGGCATCATCGACGGTGCGGACGCATCGGGTCTGGCCAACAACGTCGGCCTGGGTCTCTATGACCTTGTCGACCACGCCAACTTCCCGGGCTTCCACTCCATGCCTTCCGACCACCTCGCCTGCAACAAGATGGTCTGGGACAGCATGACAGACGGCCAGCGCGCCATCATGGACACCGCCATGCAGAAACTGGCGCTGCAGACCGCTCTGACGTTCGAAAAGAAGAACGCCGAAGCCGCTGCAATGCTGCGTGAAAAGGGTGTCACCCTGCACGTCTGGGACGACCAGAACCTGCAGTCCTTCCGTGACGCGGCACAGGCCACATGGCCGGAGTTTGCCACCACGCCCGAAGCCGAGGCGCTGGTTGCAAGCCACCTGAACTACCTCGGCCAGCTGGGTCTGGTCTCCAAGTAAGGCATACGCCTTTCGCGGTCCCGGCGCGCTACCCACGCGCGCCGGGATTTTTTGTCTTCGGGGGTATTTCCAAAATGTCTGCGCCTTCCCTCTGGCTCGGACCGGCGCGCGCGCCGATCCGCCTGGCCATGATCGCCTTTGCCTCAGCCGCCGGGCTTTTGATACTCGGACTGGCCATCGGCTCTTATGTGTTCTCGTCGCCCATCGGCATGAACGAAATGCTGCGCCCCGAAGGCCGGGTGCTGGTCTATGTCACACTCGCTGTGGTCTTTGCCGCGGTCCTGTTCACGGCCCTGTTCCTGTCGGACACGGTCGGCAGCATCGAACGGGCGCCATCGGGCTTCTTCGACTATATTGCGCTGGTCTGTTCGCGGATTTCCATGCTGTCGCTGGTGATTCTGGTCTGCGTGATGTTCTACGAGGTCGTCTCGCGCTACATCTTCGAGGTCGGCACGCTTTGGGCCAATGAGCTGTCGCTCTGGGTTGCGGGCTTCCTGTTCCTGCTGGCCGGGCTCTATGCCATGCAGCAGCGCAGCCACATCCGCATCTACATCATCTACGACATGATGCCCCGCTGGGCACGCAAGCTGTCGGATACGGTCTCTGTCGCGCTGATCTGGGTCTTTGCCTTTGCCATCGTCTGGGGCGGCTACGGCGAAGCCTCGAGCAAGTTCGAACGCTGGGAGCTTTACGGTTCGGCATGGGATCCCCCCATTCCCGCCACCATCAAGCCCGCCATCCTGATCATCATCGTCATGGTGGCCATACAGGCGCTGTCCAACCTGATCGCAGATTGGAACCGGCCCGAAGACCACCACTCGCCCGCCGATGAAATCGACGAGCAAGACATTGAAAACATGCGCAAACTTCTGGACGAGGACAAGTAAGCCATGGTCGATATCGGCACCCTCTCCCTGATCCTGCTGTTTGCGATGTTCGCCCTTCTGGCGATCGGCATGCCGCTGGGGTTTGCCTCCGCCACGCTGGCGGTGGCGACGCTGTACATGAAGTTCGGACCCGACTTTCTTTTTGGCCGATTCGGCATGGGACCGCTGAACGTGCTGGGCCAGGCGGTCTACTCGCAGATGACCAACTACGTGCTCATCTCGGTGCCGCTGTTCATATTCATGGCCGCCCTTCTGGAACGGTCGGGCATCGCGCGGGACATGTATTCCTCGCTCAATGTCTGGCTGTCGCGGACCCGGGGCGGCATCGCCATCGTGACCTCGATCATGGCCGTCATCATGGCCGCCATGTCCGGCATCATCGGCGGCGAAGTTGTCCTGCTGGGCCTCATCGCGCTCCCGCAGATGCTGCGGCTGGGGTACAACCAGAACCTCGCCATCGGCACGATCTGCGCCTCCGGCTCTCTGGGCACCATGATTCCGCCCTCTATCGTCCTGATCTTCTACGGGCTGGTGACGGAAACCTCGATCAAGGCGCTGTTCACCGCGTCTTTCCTGCCGGGGTTCATGCTCGCGTCCTTCTTCATCATCTACATCGTGATCCGCACGCGGCTTGATCCGGCGCAGGCGCCCCTGCCGCCCGAAGATCCCGATGACCCCGCCCCGCTGGAAAAGTTCTTTCTGTTCCTCGCCTTCCTGACGCGCCTCGTGGGGTTCCTGTGCCTTGGCTACATCGCCATCATGCTGCTGATCTCCGCGATCCGTGGCGGTGACATGAGCGATGACGAGGTGCGCACCGTCTGGCAGGTCATGCAGGGCCGCATGATGACCTTCGGGATCATCGCGCTGATCTGCCTCGGCACGCTCTTTGTCTTCGGCTGGAAGCGCGCGCAGCTGGGATGGGACATGGGCAAGGGCATGGCCGCCCCGATCGTGGTGATCCTTGTGGTGCTCGGCTCGATCTATGGCGGTGTGACAGGCATCACCGAAGCCGCGGCCATGGGCGTTCTGGCGGTCTTTGTGATCGGCACATTGCGCCGCGAGATGACCTTTGACATCGTCTGGGATTCGGTCATGCGGACGCTGAAATCCACCGGTACGATCATCTGGGTGACCATCGGTGCGGCCTCGCTGGCGGCGGCCTATACGCTGGCCGGTGGCCCGACCTTCGTGGCCAATGCCATCGTCGGGTCGGACCTGCCCACCATGGGCGTCATCCTGATGATGATGCTGGTCTTCCTGATCATGGGCATGTTCATGGACTGGGTCGGCATCGTGCTGCTGATCATGCCGGTCTTTCTGCCGATCGTGGTGCGCCTTCCGGCGGAGGAAATCGGCTTCTTCACCAGCATCGACCCGCGGTTCATCCCGATCTGGTTCGGCGTGGTGTTCTGCATGAACATGCAGGTCAGCTTCTTGTCGCCGCCTTTCGGACCGGCTGCCTTCTACCTGAAGTCCGTGGCGCCGCCGCATATCTCGCTGACCGATATCTTCAAGGGGTTCCTGCCCTTCATCGCTCTGCAACTTCTGGCGCTGTCGGTGCTTCTGGCCTTTCCGACAATCATCACGATCTTCCTGTAAAGAAGAAAAGGGGCGGGCTTCACGCCCCTTTTCCCATGCTGTAAGCTAGCGCTACCACGCTATCGGAGCGTCCGCCCCAAACGGGCCTCCCTGACCAAAGACCACATGCATGTCCAAACCTGCCCTGCCGTACCCAGCCCGCCTCTCGCGCCCCTGCGCGACACGTCCCGGTGCCGCGCGCATGGCCCAGGACACCGCTCTGGAAACCGTCCAGAACACCGTCCAGAACACCGTCCAGAACACAGTCCAGAACACCGTCCAGAACACCGGGGCGCCCCCTGCCCCCTGCAGCCACCGGCCCCTGCGTCGGGATCCGGCCTGCAGCGCAGCGAAACCGGAAAGGCCCGCAGCATGACCGCCCCCACGATCAACACCATGGCCCTGAGCGACGCGCAGAAGACCTTCTTCGAGACGCAGGGCTACCTCGTGATCGAAAACGTTCTCGATCCGATGACCCTCGCCAAAGTGACCCGTGAATACACCGACCTGCTCGACCGGCTATACGCCGGCTGGCACGACGAGGGCCGCGTGCCTGCCCCCGGGGCGCAGGATTTCTGGCAAAAGCTGCTGACCTCCTACGCCGCGGGCTGCGACTGGTTCCAGCCGATGGACATCTCCCTGCCCGGCGACGAGATCCAGCCGGACACGCCCTTTCACTTTGGCCCGGCGGTCTTTGACATGATGACCCACCCCCGGCTGCTCGACATCGTCGAGGCGCTGATCGGGCCAGAGCTGACCTCGAATCCGATCCAGCATGTCCGCCTGAAGCCACCCTCGGGCCTGCTGCGCCACGACGAAGTGCGCGCCCACGTCAGCACCACCGACTGGCACCAGGATCGGGCCGTTGCCCTGGACGAGGCCGACAGCACGCAGATGGTCACCGTCTGGCTGGCCATGTCGGACGCCACCGAAGCCAACGGCTGCCTGCAGGTTGTGCCCGGCGTGCCCGGCATGCTGGCCCATTGCCCGCAGCGCCAGACCGCCATCGCGCCGGGTCTGCTCGATGTGACACAGGCACAGCCACTGCCGGTCAAGGCTGGCGGCGCGGTGCTGCTGCACCCGCTGACGCCGCACAGCTCGCTTGCGAACAACACCGATGGCTTCCGCTGGAGCTTTGACATCCGGTTCAACGTCACCGGCCAGCCGACCGGCCGTGCACATTTTCCGTCCTTCGTGGCACGATCCCGCGCCAATCCGGCCACGGAACTGCACGATTGGCGCGCGTGGAAGGCGTCTTGGGAACAGGCCCGCCAGACGCTTTCGAGCGGCGCGCATATCCCCCTGCATCGCTGGAACGGCGACAGCCCGTCCTGCGCCTGACCTCGAACCAAAGGATCCTGCCATGAGTTTTGTCCGCCTCTCGGATGCTGACAATGTGGCCACCGCCACCGCGACCATTGCCCCCGGGGAGCACGGCGCGACAGAGCGTATCCCCCGCGGACACAAGATGGCACTGACGCCCATCGCCAAGGGCGCGGCGGTGCACAAATACGCCCAGATCATCGGCTACGCCGCCGAGGATATCGCGCAGGGCGCGCATGTGCACACCCAGAACCTCGCGTTCCGCGCCGTCTCTGCGGCTTATACCTTTGGCGACAACCTGCGCCCCGTCGCCCCGGCCACGCAAACGGACAGCTTCATGGGCTACCACCGGTCCACGGGCCGCGTCGGCACACGCAACTACATCGCCGTGCTGACCTCGGTGAACTGTTCGGCCACCGCGGCGCGCCAGATCGCGGCACATTTCACGCCCGAGCGCCTCGCCGAGTACCCGAACGTGGACGGGGTCGTCGCCTTTGTGCATGGCACGGGCTGTGGCATGGCCGGCGACGGCGACGGGTTCGAGGCGCTGCAACGGGTCATGTGGGGCTATGCCCGCAACCCCAACATCGGCGGCGTGCTGATGGCCGGTCTGGGCTGCGAGATGAACCAGATCGACTGGCTGATCGAAGCCTACGGCCTGACCCCCGGCCCGCTGTTCCAGAACATGAACATTCAGGACGTGGGCGGGCTGCGCAAGACCATCGCGCTTGGCATCTCCAAGATCGAGGCGATGCTGCCCCTCGTCAACGATGCGTCCCGCGCGCCCGCACCGGCCTCCGAACTGATGGTCGCGCTGCAATGCGGCGGCTCGGATGCCTGGTCCGGCATCACCGCCAATCCCGCCGTGGGCCATGCCTGCGACCTGCTCGTGGCGCAGGGCGGCACCGGCGTGCTGGCCGAAACCCCCGAGATCTACGGCGCCGAACACCTGCTCACCGCCCGCGCCAAGGACCGCGCCACCGGCGAGAAACTGATCGACCGCATCCGCTGGTGGGAGGATTACACCGCCCGCAACAAGGGTTCGATGGACAACAACCCCTCCCCCGGCAACAAGCAGGGCGGGCTGACCACGATCCTCGAAAAATCGCTGGGTGCGGCGGCCAAGGGCGGCACCACGCCGCTGAACGGCGTCTACAAATATGCCGAGCCGGTCACCGAAAAGGGCTTTGTCTTCATGGACAGCCCCGGCTACGACCCGGCCTCGGTCACCGGCCAGATCGCGTCGGGCTGCACCCTTGTCTGTTTCACCACCGGGCGCGGCTCTGCCTTCGGGGCGAAACCCAGCCCCTCCATGAAAGTCGCCACCAACACGGAAATGTTCACCCGCTTGAGCGACGACATGGACATCAACGCCGGCACCATCCTGTCTGACGGGCGCAGCGTCGAAGAGGTCGGGCAGGAGATCTACCAGATGTGGCTCGACATGGCCTCCGGCGCGCCGTCAAAATCAGAGGCGCAAGGGCTGGGCGATTACGAATTCGTGCCATGGCAGATCGGCGCGGTCATGTGATGACAGCGCCTTTGCCGCTTTGCATCGTCGGAGCGGGCGCCATCGGAATGCGCCACGCGGGCGTTGCCCGGGACCTGCCCGGGGTTCGGCTCACAGCCATGGTCGAAGCCGACCCGGATCGGCGCGCAGAGCGCGCCGCGCAGGGGCTGCCCATGGTCGCCGATCTTTCGGAGGTGCCTGCAGACACCCGCGCCTGCCTGATCGCCACGCCAACGCCTGCGCATCTGTCGCTGAGCCTTCAGGCGCTGGCGCAGGGTCTGGCGGTTCTGGTGGAAAAGCCGATCACCCACACCATGGGCGAGGCGCGTCAGCTGACCGCCGCCGCAGCACAGGCGCAGGCCCCGCTGCGTGTCGGCCATCACCGGCGCTGCCATCCGTTTTCCATCGCCGCCCGCGACGCGCTGGCGCAGATCGGCGATCTTGTCGGCGTCTCGGGGCTCTGGAGCCTGCGCAAGCACGACAGCTATTACGACATCCCATGGCACGTGGCCCCCGGCGCCGGTCCGCTTTCGATCAATCTCAGCCATGAGGTGGATCTGCTGCATTTCTTCGTGGGCGAAATCACCGAAGCCACTGCGCTGACCTCCCATGCCCGCCGCGGTCTGGTGATCGAGGACACCGCCGCGCTGGCCTTTCGTTTTGCGGATGGGGCGTTGGGGTCGTTCCTGATCTCGGACGCTGGTGCATCGCCTTGGGCGTTTGAGGCCGGATGCGGTGAAAATCCCGCCATTGCCGTCAGCGGCGAGGATGCCCTGCGCTTTGTCGGCACCGAAGGCGCGCTGGCCTTCCCCTCCCTGACGCGCTGGGGTCGCTCCGCCGCCGGAGAGATCGAATGGTCCCGGCCACTGGCGCGCAGCCCCGGGCCGGACTATGCACGAATTGACCCGCTTGCGGCACAGATGACCCGTTTTGCCGGGATCGTGGCCGGGGGCGCGGATGACGTGCTTGCCACCGCCGAAGAGGGCGCCGCCGCTCTCGAGATCACTCTTGCCTGCGCCTTGTCAGGCCAAACCGGACAGCCCGTCGCCCGCGGCGCGGTACCCGATACCTTCACAGGAGAAGCCACATGAGACTCAAGGACAAACGCGCTTTTGTCACCGCCGCAGGTCAGGGCATTGGCCGCGCCATCGCAGAGGCCTTTATCGCCGAAGGGGCGCAGGTGACAGCCACGGATCTGAACGCCAGCCTGCTGACCGGACTGGACTGCGAAACCTACGCGCTGGATGTGACCGACAAGGCCGCGCTGACCGCCGCGATCACCGCCGCCACGCCGGATGTTCTGGCCAATTGCGCGGGCTTTGTTCACAACGGCACCCTTCTGGAGGCCACGGACGAGGAATTCGACTTCGCCATCGCGCTCAACCTGCGCTCCCAGTTCCACGCCTGTCAGGCCGCAGTGCCCGGCATGACAGAGCGCGGCGGCGGTTCGATCGTCAATATCTCTTCGGTGGCCAGTTCCATCGTGGGCGCGCCCAACCGTTGCATCTACGGGCTGTCCAAGGCGGCCGTGATCGGTCTGACGAAATCCGTGGCGGTGGACTACGTGACCAAGGGCGTGCGCGTCAACGCGATCTGCCCCGGCACGATCGAAAGCCCCTCGCTGCAGGACCGCCTGCACGCCATGGGCGACTACGACACCGCCCGCGCCGCCTTTGTCGCGCGCCAGCCCATGGGGCGCATCGGCTCGCCCCAGGAAATCGCGCATCTGGCGGTTTATCTTGCATCGGATGAAAGCGCCTTTACCACGGGTCAGGCGCATGTGATCGACGGCGGCTGGGCGATGGCCTGACGCCTGGGCAGGCCGACAGGTCTGGGGGCTGGCCGGTCTGGAGGCTGGCCGGTCTGGACATATCGCCGTTCAGACATCGACCACACCGGCCCGGGTTGGCACTGATCGAAAACAACACCGGTCCCAAACAACACCGGTCCAAAATCCAGGCCGGCCCGAAAAAAATCGGGCCAGCTCACACAAAACACCCCCGCAGAGCACACTCTGCCCGGGCCGCCAATGTCTCCGCCCAGCGCGGCCAAGCTCCCGTTCCCCGCACGCAGCCAAACCCGATTGCGGCCGGGCGCCTGCATCAGGGTCTCCGGGCCCTGACCCGAAGTTGCCCGGGGTTGACCCCGGGCCCGTCCCACGGCGCCCGCCCACAA
>JBELMB010000167.1:0-11207 GCA_042088665.1 Sagittula sp. | reverse complement strand
GAGGAGTCGGGGATGCAGAAGGAAGGCCCAGGGGGAAGGGGGGGGGGGGTTGAGGGACTTCAACCGCGCAACTGCAACCACCGGGAAAATGCCCGGACACAACAGGAGGGCGCCGGTGCCCCCCTCCAGCGCGGCGATGCGATCCTCGAACTCGTCCCCGAGGGCGTCAAAACTCATGAAATCCTGCAATTCGATGTCCCGGGCGGTGTCGAACAGCCAATCGCGATGCGCGGCGATCTCAGGGGTTTTCAGGCAGGCGCCTATCTTGAGCGGGGTCATCGCGGTGTGTCCTTGGATCGGGAATGAGCATGTAAGTCGCCATCGCACAGCAAAGACACAATGCCATGACAGCAAAGGACCACCAGCCGCCAAAGGCCTGCGTGGCCCATGCAAAAGCAAAGGGGGCGGAGGCGTTGATCCCCATCTGAACAAAGGAAATCCACCCCAGCCGCGCGCCGTATCCCTTGTGCCCGAAGAGGGCCAGGGGCAGGGTGCCCCGCGCGATCGTCTTGATCCCGTCACCCATGCCGTAGAGCGCTGCGGCCAGAATGACCCCGGGCAGGGTGAAGCCAACGCTCAGCAGAACAACAAAGCCCGACAGCATGAGCCCCATGCTGATCGCATAGGTCACCAGAGGGTACATGTTGCGGCTGACCAGCATCTCAAAGAAGCGGCCCACGGTCTTGAACGGCCCGATCACGGCACCCGCCAGCGCGGCCATGGCTGCCGTGTGGCCCAGATCCTGCACGTTGGTCACCCACAGCGTCATGACCGCGCCCATCAGGTAGCCCGAAAAGATGAACGAGATCACCATCCAGAGCATGCCTCGCTTGCGCGCCGGGCCGGTCAGCTCGGGCCAGTCCGGCGCATTGGCGGGTTTGGGCGCGTCCGGGTGCCGCTCCGGCCCGCGCAGGATGAAGAAGTGGATCGGCGTGCAGATCACGAGCGCGCTCAGGCCAAGGATGACCCATGTGGTTTCCCAGCCGTACCGGTTGAAAAGCGCCAGCGTGAGCGGCCAGAAGATCGTCGAGGCCACGCCACCAAACAGCGTGATGACCGAGATCGACCGCTGCGGCGGCACGCCGAGGTCCAGCCGCGCCACGCTGGCAAAGGCCACATTGTATAGAACGAACATGCCCGCGCCCTCGGCCAGCAGGATCAGGGCGAAGAGGCTGGCGCGCCCCTCCACAAGGCTCATTCCCATCAAGGAGCAGCCCGCCACCACCGAGCCAAGCGTCATCACCCAGCGCCCGCCGAAGCGGTCGACCAGTTTGCCCGCGACGGGGGAGACCAGTCCGCCAAAGAACAGGCCCAGAGACAGGATGCCAAAGACCTGCGACAAGGACAGGCCCAGATCCACCGCCATTTCCGGCAGCAGCACTGCGTAGGCATACATCAAGGTGCCGTAGCCCATGATCTGCGTGATGCCGAGCCCGATGGCGGGCAGATAGTCGCGGGATATCATCCAGCGGGCATACCACGATAGGCGCAGCGCCCGGCAACCCATGTGCCCCGGATGGCTGGCGTGGCGTCGTCAGGCCAATCGACCAGCACCAGGTCCGCGCGCTTGCCTTCAGCGATTTCGCCCCGGTCCGTCAGGTTCATCGCGCGTGCCGGTCCGGTTGACACCAATGACCAAAGCGCAAGCCGGTTGGCCCGCTTTTCACGGTCCAGCCGATCCACCGCGGCCAGCATGGCCGGATAGTAGTAGTCAGACGCCAAGATATCGCACAACCCGGCCTCAACCATATCCCCTGCGCCGAGCGATCCGATATGGCTGCCGCCGCGCACGGCATTGGGAGATCCGAAGATAATCTTGTCGCCATTGTCGCGCGCGTTTTGCGTCGGCCCCAAGGTCATTGGAAATTCAGAGGTGGTCGCGCCGATACCCCGATAGAAATCACGCGTTTCGGCTTGGGTGTCGTCATGGCTGAGCATGGGAACACCCGTGCTGCGGGCCTTGGCGGCCACGCGTGTGATGGTGTCAACCACCGTGTCGCGGCGTTCCCAGACGCGTTTGACGAGGGCCTTGTGGTCCTCAAAATCGAGGCCCGACCGTTGCGTGTGGCGCAGGTATCGTTTCTCGAACAAGGCATCATCGCCAAAATCCAACACCGAAAAATCTGGGCTGTGCTCAAAGAGCCGCTCCTGAATGGGCGTGTCTTTGGACCGCATAGCCATGGAGAGGTGATCGTTGAAGGCCAAAGAGGGTTTCAAAGGCGCGTCAAAAGCCCAGTCCAGCGTTTCCAGGGCTTCAAAGGCAAAAGTCTCCCACCTCAGTTGCACGCGGTTTTCCACAGTCAATCGCGGCGCCAAGGCGCGGATCGCCTCCATCATTTCGCGACCCTTGTCCACGCTGCGCAGCCCCGGCTCAAAACTCAGCGTGATGGAATGATAGGTCGTGGCGATGCCATTTGCCGCAAGCTGACGATCTGTTTCGAGCACCGCGGTTTCTATCGGAAAGAACACGCCGGGACGCGGCATCAACTGGCGTTCAAAGGCATCGCCATGCACGTCGATCAGCGCCGGTGCGAGGATCATCCCGCGCGCATCGATCACCTTGCCCTGCGGAGGGCCTCCGATCTCAAGGATCAGGCCATCGGCGATGGTGACTGTGGTCTCAACAATCTCGTCCGGCAGGTAAACCTGCGCGCCTTCAAAGGTCAGCATTCAAAACCGTTCCATCGTCAGGTGCCAATGCCAGGAACCGGGTTTTTCGTGCTCACGGTCTTCCAGCTTCAGGCATTCAAAGCCCGAGAACAGTGCCAGCAGATCGGAGGCCGGGCAGAAGTAATGCGGGTGGATCTTGTCCGTGCCCGGCGCGTCAAAGACCCAGGCATTGCGGCTGATTTCGCGGCCCGGATATTTGGCCTGCTCATGGGGCAGACGACGCTTGGACAACATGGTGCCCATGTAGGTGCCGCCGGGTTTCAGGACGCGGCGGATCTCGGCGATGGTGCGCAGCAGGATGTCTTCGTCACCGTGATAGATCACGTTCCAGCTGAGCACATGGTCAAAGGCATGATCGTCAAAGGGCAGGTCGTGCATCCGGGCCAGAACGGTTGTCACGCCGCCGGTCTTGTCGATCTCGGCCAGTCCTTCGGGCGCTGCATCCAGCGCTGTCACCTTGAATCCTTGCGCCGCAAGCCAGAGCGCATGCCGCCCAACACCAGCCCCCAGATCAAGGATATGCGCGCCGGGGGCAAACCCAGCCGCCCATGCCTTTACATCCTCTTCGGGCGTCAGCCATTTGCTGCCCGCCTCGATCGCGGACCATTGATCGTTCCAATGTTGGTCTGCCGTATCGGTCTTCACCGCTGCTCTCCGATGATCTTTGTGCGGGCCCAGCCCGACACTTGTTCGATCCCGATCACCACAACGGCGATCATCAGGATCACGGTCATGGCGGTGGGGTAGTCAAAGAGATCAAAGCCCACTTTCAGCTCGATCCCGATGCCGCCCGCGCCCACAAGGCCGAGGATGGTCGAGGAGCGCACCGCCTTTTCCAGCGCAAAGAGCGAGGTCGAGATGAATGCAGGCATGGCGCCGGGGATGGTGGCGCAGGCCACGACGTCCAGCTTGCGCGCGCCGGTGGCGGTCAGGCTTTCCGCCGGGCCCTTGTCGGTGGCTTCCATGTCGTCGGCAAAAAAGCGACCGCAAAAGCCGATGGTGTCGACCACGATGGCCAGCATCCCCGCGAAAGGACCCAGCCCCACGGCAACGACAAAAACCAGTGCCCAGGCGATGTCCGGCACCGCGCGGATAAAGCTGAGCACGGTGCGCACGATCTGGTTGACCCAAGACCCGGCCACCAACCCGCGCGCCGCCAAAAGCGCCACGGGCACCGACAGGATCACGCCAATCGCCGCACCGGCCACCGCGATTTGCAGCGTCTCGACCATCTTCCAGCCCAGCCGCGCAAGCACCTGCGAGTCCATGTTCGGCGGAAAGGCGCGGGACGCAAAATCGGCAAAGCGCGGCGGCGCGCTGGCGACTTTTTCCAGTGAGAACCCGGCCCCTGCAAGGCACCAGAAGATGATCACGAGGCCCGCCGCATAGCCCAGAAATGCAATGGCCGAGGGGCGCTCGAAGCGCGACAATTCAAAGCGTGAAGAGGTGGTATCAGTCATAAAGTCCCCGAAGCTCCGCGGCGCTGAGCGAGGACGCCGTTGCATCCAGACGCATGCGCCCTTGGGCAAGGCCCAGCACCCGGTCGCCGTATTTCAGCGCGTGCTCGATATTGTGAGATGTGAAGACCACCGTGACACCTTCGTCGCGGACGAGGTTGAAGAACAACTCCATCACGTCTTCGCCCGCGGAAGGATCCAGCGATGCGCAGGGTTCATCGGCGAACAGCACCTTTGGCGCGCTCACAATGGCACGGGCAATGGCCACCCGCTGCGATTGCCCGCCGGACAGGCGGTCGGCGCGGCGGCTGGCAAAATCGGCAAGCCCCACGCGTTCCAGCGCATGCATCGCCGCTGCGCGTGAGGTTTGCGGGGCCAGCGCATGGCTCCAATGCCGCATACCGGGGTGTTTGCCCAAGAGCCCATGCACCACGTTTGACAGAACCGACAGGCGCGGCACCAGATTGTGTTTCTGGGACACCAGCCCGACCTGCGCGCGCAAGCGGCGCAACTCGCGGGTCGTTGCCGTCCGGGTCGGTGTGTCCAGCAGATGCACATCGCCGCTTGACGCCGGGATCAAGCCCATGAGGCAGCGCAACAGGGTCGATTTGCCGGTGCCGTTGGCCCCCACCAGTGCCACCGCTTCGCCGCGCGCCAGACGAAAGCTGACATCTGAGAAGATCGGTGTCTCGCCAAAGCGTTTGGCCAGATCGCGCGCTTCGATATCAACGACAGAAACCGGGGCGAACGCCGCCCCGGTCCCAGCGGGCTGCGCGGTTGGCGCTGCCCGGTCTTTTTCAAGAAGATCAGTCACCGATGAAATTGTCGAACTGGGGGTAGCCCGCATTGGTGTACATCGAGCGCACATAGTCATAGGCGCTGTCTTCGATCGACACGAGGTCCATGCCGACGTATTTGTCGTTTTCTTCATGCGCGGTGATGCCCGCGATGATCGCAACCTTGTTCTCCAGAATGGCGTCGCGCACTGCCATGGCGGCATCGGCAGGAACATGTGCGCCGACCATGATCATGTCGTTGGGCAGGTCACCCGAGCGCGCGATCATCTTGAAGAAACCGTAGGGCAGGTCGGTTTCGCGGTTGCGCACGTTGACCCAGGAGCTCGCGTTGGAACCAAGCGCGTCCACGTCACCCGCCTTCAGCGCCTCATGGGCGATGTTGCGCGAGGTGTGGATCTTTTCGATGTCGTTGACCGGATCAAGACCGTAGTCCGCCAGCACCTGCATCGGGCACAGCATGTTCGAGGTCGAGCCGATGTCGCCAAAGGCCACTTTCTTGCCTTTCAGGTCAGCAACCGTGTTGATGCCGCTGTCCGCACGCGTGATGATCGCGCAGTGATAGTCAGGGCGGCCCAGACCGATGATCGGCGTGGCGTTGGTCAGCTTGTTGATCACCACGTATTCCGCAGGGCCGGACACGACGAAATCGACCGTCTCGCCACGCAACGCTTCGGCGGCGGCCGTGCGCGAGTTCACGGCGAAGAATTCAAAGGTGTCGCCGGTGGCGGTTTCCAGGGCTTCCTTGAAAGGACCCCATTCCAGCTGCAGGCGCTCCATGCCTTCAACGTCTGTGACGGCGAGCTTCCAGTTCTCTGCCATTGCGGAAAAGGCCGAGACGGCCGCCAAGCTTGCGCCCAGAATGATTGATTTGATGTTCATGTCACCCTCCAGATGGATTCATCCGGATGAGTGAGCGTGCTGGGTATCGGGAACGTTAAGACTTCATGAAACAATTGTGACGCGGGGCATTATTTTGGTGGACCGCGTGTCCGGGTGTTTTTGCATTCGACGGAGCCTTGGGGTCTTTGAGGACGTCTGCCCGTTCTCAACATGATCTGAATTATCAGCGTCAACAGGCCAATTTGCCGGGTTGTCTTACCAAACATCGTTGTTCAAATTGTCATCGACACCCATTGTCCATTTACCCGAACCAACCTGATGTTGGATCGATATGAATTACAAAATTACCCGAAGAAATATATCCTTCTTGCTCAAAGAGGGTTGTCTCATGATATCTTTTTAGCAAGATTAAGTAGTCTGAGATATAAGCCATAAAATTAATCCTCTATAAGAAAGAAGCGCCCCAGTGGGTGTTTTCTCATATTTTTCTGCATTTCTGGTGTTCCATGGGGGTCCATTTTTGAGAAAATATAGGGGGCGACTACTCGGAATAACGTGAAGACTGAGAACCCACCGAGTACAAATTGGACGTATAGGTCATCTTCAATGAACCCAAAACTAAGAAGGCCTATCGCTATAAGGCTACACATGAAAAGTGATAAACATATTTTTACATTGAATATGAAGTCCCGTTTAGTCATCTCTGGAAGCTCCGCCCTCACTAACGCCTTGAAGCATCTTCATCCGACATTCCCCAAGTGGCCAGCCGCTTGACGTCAACTTTGTCTGAAGTTGCCGCCAGATCAAGTGTTTTGCGCTTTCGGCCTCGACTGCAGTCGTCAGAGCTCTCGAATGTGAGAGGATCGGACCGCGAATGCGCGTCACCTTGGTCATGCGGCCACGTTTTGCAGCACGACGGACAGAGCTGTGTTGCCGCTTTCGTTCGGTTCTCGCCAATTTCGAGGTCACGCTCATGACGGCGGCATCCGTAATCGGTGGATCGCAGCGAGGATGGCGCGGACCATCGGACCGGTCACCGCAACCTCGGCTAGCTGGAAGATGATGGCGCGGGCGTGACGCACCACACGGGCGCCGATCTTGATCAGTTTTAGATGCAAGCTGGTCAAAGACCAATCGGCCATCGCCCGTTTCGCCTGCACCCTCTGGGTGATCCATAACCCACAACCTCAAGCTCAATTAACATGCTGAAATATAACACATTACTGATCATCAGAGGGGTGAAAACGTCAATTTACTTGGGGAATGCGGCTTCAGAACGCTCGGCAAGAGGAGTAACGGAAGCGGATGTGCGACATGACAAAGAGCCGTTTCTGCTTTGGTGCGGGGGATCATGGACGCGACGCTACACCATGCTGTCAGGATCTCGGCGGGGATCTTGTTGCGGCGCAAAACCATTGGGCCTAACCTGATTATCATCAAAGGCGAGACTGCGCGCGACCTTGACCCACACCTGTCACCTGTGCTGAGACCGCGCGTGGTGGCACGTGACCATGGCTCTGCGTCAGGTTCGGCGGTTCGAACGACCGCATGCACGTCTCGCCCTGCGCCGCGACACGAGTCCGGTCTGACGCGCCAACGACCGCTGTCCCGGCGAAAGCCCAACAGATCCGGAGAACACCGTGAGCGACCATAAAATCGAAACCCTGCGCGTCCATCGCATCTCGATCCCGGCAAAGGCCGTGCATTCCCACGGCAGCGGTGATGTGGCGGGCATCAATGTCGCCATTCTGGAGCTTACAACCGACACGGGCATCACCGGATGGGGCGAGGCCTCGCCCTGGCCCGTGTTCACCGGCACCGCCGAGGGCAACGCCGCCGCGCTTCATGTGCATTTGCGCCCCCACCTGATCGGGCAGGATCCGGTTCAGGTCGAGAAACACATGCATATGGCGGACAAGGTGCTGGTCGGCCATCCGGAGGCCAAGGCAGCACTGGAAATGGCGCTTCTGGATATCGTTGGTCAGATCACCGGCCTGTCCGTCTGCGAACTCGTCGGTGGCAAGATGCGGGACAGCATGGGCATGAGCTTTTCCGTCGCCAACCCGGATTTTGACGCGGATCTCGATGATATTGCCGCCATGTGGGACGATGGCGTGCGCATTTTCAAGTTCAAGACAGGGTTCGCAGATCACAAGTTTGATCTCATGCGCTGTGAAAAGCTGCGCTCGATCTATGGTGACGCGGCGGATATCCGCATCGACTACAATCAGGGTCTGCCGACCTATGATGCCGTGCGCTGCATCCGCGATCTCGAAGCCTTCCGACCGACCTTTGTCGAGCAGCCCGTCAAGATGCACGAACGCGAGGCTCTGGCCCATATCACCCATGTGATCGACACGCCGATCATGGCCGACGAAAGCGTGTTTGACCCGCGCGGCGCGCTCTATGGGGCGCACCACAGAATGGCTGACATCTTTTCGCTCAAGGTCATGAAATCGGGTGGCATCCGCCGCGCCTTGGAAGTGGCAGCCATCGCCCGCGCCGCGGGGATCGAGGTCTACGGCGGCTGCATGTTCGAAACCGGCCTGGCCCATGCCGCCGGTGCCCATCTGATGGCGGCTGTTCCCGACCTGATCCTGCAGTGCGAATTCTACATGTCGACCTATTACGCCGCCGAGGACATCCTGACCGAGCCCTTCCCGGTCAAACATGGCCGTGTACAAGTGCCGACGGGCCCGGGCCTTGGCGTGACGGTCGACCCCGGGATGCTTGCGAAATACGCGGTCACGGACCCGCTGACATAGACACGAAACTGCGGATTTTGCGCGTGCAGACCTGTGTGCCGAAATCGCCTGCAAAAGGTGACATCCATGGACAACCACGCCCCCAAGCGCATGAACGGCGCGCAGATCATTCTCAAGATGCTGGAACTGCACGGCATCCGGCATGTGTTCGGCCTGCCGGGGGAAACCACCATCGGCTGGTACAAGGAATGGCGCGCAAACAGCGATATCGAGTTTGTCCTGACCCGCGATGAACGCACCGCCTCTTATGCCGCCGAGGCTTATGCCAAGATCACCGGCCGCCCCTGCGTGCTGGAGGCACCCAGCCCCGGCGTGACCCATTGCACACCCGGCATCACCGAGGCCTTCCTGTCGTCGGTTCCGGTGATCTATTTCAGCTCGGATATTCCGATCAATCAGGACAAGAAACACGGGCTGACGGGGGTGGATCAGACAAAGCTTTATGAAAGCATCTGCAAGGAAAGCTTTGTTCTGACTCATGCAAAAGAGATCCCGTTCCTGATGCGCCGTGCCTTTCGCGTCGCGACCTCCGGGCGGCCTGCGCCGGTGCACATCCGGGTGCCGATCAACATCTACGGCGAAGAGGCCGAGATCGACGATCTCTACGCCCAGCCCGAATACAGCGCCTATCCCGCGCACCGCCCCGTGGCCGACCACAGCAAGATCCGCGCCGCCATCGACGTGTTGCTGGCTGCCAAAAAGCCTGTGATGGTCGTCGGGCAGGGTGGGCTGATCTCCAAGGCGTCGGAGTCGATCCTTGAGCTGGCCGAACTGTTGCAGATCGCCGTGGCCACCACCACGCCCGGCAAAGGCACCATCCCCGAAGACCACCCTCTCGCCTTGCGCGTCATCGGTGGTCGGGGCGGCATGGAATACTCGAACCAATATGTGTTTGATGCGGACACGATCTTTTTCATCGGGTCCAACACCGACAGCGCGGCGACGGATCACTGGAAGCTCTACGGCGATCCCAAGTCAAAGACCTTTGTTCATCTGGACATCGCCGAGGCCCATGTGGGCAACAATTTCCCGCTCAAGGTCGGCCTCGTGGGCGACGCCCGCGCCAGTCTGGAATACATGGTCGAGATCCTCAAATCCGAACACCCCGATCTGAGCCGCGACAAGCTGGACCTGAACCCGATCAAAAAGACCGCGCTGGACAAGGTGTTCAATTCCAACATCCCCATGCCCGAGGGCACGCTTTCTCCGGTAAAGCTGTCGCAGGTGTTGGACAGGATCATGCCCGATGATGCGATTGTGACATCGGAGCCGGGGGTGAGCGCGATCTATCCCTCGGCCCTGCTGACGTTTCGAAAGCCGGGGCGGCGCTATATCACCAATTATTCGATGGGTGCGCTGGGCTACTCCGTGCCGGCCGGTCTGGGCGCGTCTTATGCCAGTGACGGGCCGGTGATTTCCTTTACGGGTGACGGGTCGTTCGGTTTTGTCATAGGCGACATGGAGACCATCAAACGGTCCGGCAAGAACGTCACGATCATCCTGACACGCAACGACACATTTGGCTGGATCCGGGGCGAAGCGATCCTGTTGGACGATGTCGATGCCCCCTGGTCGACCGATTTTGGTCAGGTCGATTATTGCATGGTCGCCGAAGGTTTCGGCTTTCAGACCGCGCGCATCATGAACGAGGCGGATATCGAACAGATCCTGTCCGAGGCCATCGCCAATCCCGGGGCGAACTTCATCGAGATCATGGTGCCCTCGCAGGACAAGATCATCCCGTTTGTGCCAAACTGGGTGCGGGCGGCGCGCGCCAAGAACCTTCCGCATTTTTACTGAAAGCATCCGCTCCGTTCGGGATGGATCCCTTGGTCGGAGCCGCATCGGAGCGGCTTCGCCCGGCTGGGGCCACCAAGGCAAGAGGGCCGCCTTGCCCTGCCGCCGGTTTTTCTCGCAGGACGCTTGCGTCCCTGCGGTGCGGCGCTTGCGCCCCGTTTCTGACTGTTTCAGGGGCTGGTTTCCTTCCCCATGCGCCGGCGTGACATGTGGCGGCTGGGCGTTGCTGCCTTTGGCAACCACATGTTGTCACTGTTCAAAAAGGCGGCGCCTCTGCTTTTGATCCGGATAGGATCACCGAAGTGCTTGAGCGGACGGTCGATCTGGCCGATGATGGGATGAAGATCGGCGTAAACCATGGGATGCGGTTTGCCCGGTTGGTGGCCGATCGCGTGATCTTCATGTATGCGGGCGAGATCGTGGTGGACGTCGCCCCCGTGACGTTCCCGACCATCCCCGAGACTGCGCGCACCAGACGTTTCCTCACAAAAGTTCTGTCCCACCGAAGGCCTGCCCCATGACATCTGACCTGCCTCCTCATGAGGATTTCCTGACCTTTGCCGAGAAACTGGCCGACCAAAGCCGTGCGATGTTGCTGATGGCCAGTCAAAAGGCCCCCGATGTCGAGATAAAATCGGATGCTTCATATGTCACGGCAACGGACAAAGCGGTTGAAACGGCGCTGCGTGCGATGATCGAGGCCGAATACCCGGATCACGGCATTCTGGGAGAAGAGTTCGCGAACAAGAACACCGATGCCGAATTTGTCTGGGTGCTGGATCCGATAGATGGCACGGCGCCATTCGTGGCGGGCATACCGGTCTTTGGGTCCTTGATTGGCCTTGCGTGGAAGGGCGCCCCTTATCTGGGGGTGATCGAGT
>JBELMB010000166.1:10655-11252 GCA_042088665.1 Sagittula sp. | reverse complement strand
CATGCGGGTGGTGAAATCATCCTCGATTGTGCCGATATGCGCGGTGATGAAAGGCGCGTCGCCGCGCCGCCCCCCCAGCAACGTGTGGCAGGGCACGCCCAACGCCTGCCCCGCAAGATCCCAGCAGGCCGTGTCCAAGGCGGATACGGCAAAGGGCTGCTCAAGAAGCGCCGATGTCAGACGATCCTGCACACAGCCAAGCGCCCGCGGATCGCAGCCGATCAGCGCCGGGGCCAGATGCGCCATGGCCGCCTCGATGGCGCCCGGAAAGGTCGGCAGGTAGTGCAGCCCCCAAGGCGCCGCCTCGCCCCAGCCCGTAAGCCCGCTGTCCGAGGTCACTGCCACGATGATCGCCGTGCTTTGGCTGATGACCCGCCCACCAGAAAGCTTTTGCCCACCGCCTTTGCTGTGCAGCCTGACACGATAAAGGGCGACTTGGGTGATGCGGGGCATTTGGGTCCTCTCTCGCCACTTGGGGCCGGTATGCGGTCGCCACATGGTGGGCGTCACTGGGTTGCCCCAAGTGGGGCACAACTGGAACGCCCCAAGTGGGGCACAACTGGAACGCCCCAAGCGGGGCACAACTGGAACGCCCCA
>JBELMB010000166.1:0-10555 GCA_042088665.1 Sagittula sp. | reverse complement strand
AGCGGGGCACATCTGCAACGCCCCAAGCGGGGCACATCTGCAACGCCCCAAGCGGGGCACATCTGCAACGCCCCAAGCGGAGCGCATCTGGAGCACCGCCAAGAGGGCGACTCGAATGGCCTCAAAGCGCGAGCCCGCTGTCTTGCGACTCAGGGGCGCGTTTGATCCCCGTCCGTCGGGCGCGCGTCCTGCCTTGCGGCCCGCGCCTTTTGCCGCTGCAGGATCACCACCCCGCTCACCGCGATCAAAACCGCACCCATCAGGTCGATCAACGTCAGCCGCTCACCAAAAAGCATCCAGCCAAGGGCCACGGCCCAGACGATAGAGGTGTATTTCAGACAGGCGAGCACCGTGGCCTCCGCGTATCGAAAGGCGCTGACCATCAGAACCTGCGACAGCGTCAGCGCGCTCGCGGAGGCAATCAGCAAGAGCCAGTCCGTCAGCGAAAAAGCCGACCAGCCAAGGGCCAGTGAACTCAGCCCCAGAATGCCCGCGCCAAGGTGCGACACGGTCACCAGCGCAAAGACGTTCTCCCCTTGCAGGAAACGCGCCGAAAGCAAATCGCGCGCCGCAATCGAAGCGGCCACAAGCACCGGCAGCAGGATCACCAGCCGCCAAGTGCCCCCCTCTGGCCAGATCACCAGCCCGGCCCCGGTCAACCCAAGGCACACAGCGCCCCAGCGGCGCCAGCCGACCTGCTCGCCCAGCACAAAGGGCGAGACGATCGCCACCATGACAGGGCTGAGGTAGGTCAGCATGATCGCATCCCCGAGCGGGATGTAGACAAGGCACAGCGGAAAGACAAAAAGCCCGATGCACATCAACGCGGTCAGGATCGCCGCATTGCGTGGCTTGCGGGGCACCAGCGTTTCGCGCCCCCCCCAGCTTGCCGCCAACAGGCCCATCAGGGCCAGCCCGACGAAGGCCCGCAGCGTCACCACCTGCCCCACCGGATGGGTGGAGACCAGCAGCTTGATCAGCGCGTCGTTCACCGTCAACACCGCGCAGCCCGCCAGCATCATCGCCGCACCGATCCAAGGCACTTGGGCCGTGCCATCCGGCGCGCTGCGCAGGCTGGGAATGACGCGATTGATCATATGCCGATGGTCCTGCTTTCCTTTGTGCCCCGGTGGGCGGGGCGATTGCCGGAACCTAGCACTCTTCGCGGGCTTTGGGCAGCGGTGCGATGATCTGCGCTGTCAGTATGACGCCGGGGACCTCGCGGTCAGCACTGCTGATTTGGTTCTGGCGCCACAGCGATTGACCCGTTGAGTGCCTTTTGGGCGCACAAGATCGCCCTGACACGGCGAATTGTGATTTTCGTACGCCGTGCCGGTCCGTGCGAAAATCCACCGTAGGCGCGGCGCTTGGCATTGCGCGCTTGGTCACCCTGGACACAGGCCCCGCTTTCGATGCGCCACGCGCGCGACGCGCATCCAGGTTTCGTTCCGCAGAAGCCGCCATGCAAAAGAGCGACTTGGGCGCCGAGGTTGGGTTTGATGTCATCGACACAGATCCCGCGCGGTGTCTCGCACCCCGTCCCACGCGGCGCATCAGCGCCGTAAGGATCGTGCCGCTCCTGAACGCCCCCGTTTGTCCTCAGCCCGGTGGTCCGGAGGGACGCCGCGATCTTGTCTCGGGAAGAGGTCCGAGCCGCCTTGGCCTCAGCGCCCAAGACGATTCAGCGCATTTTTCAAGTAAGGCACCAACAGCAGCCCGAGGTCCCTCAGGCAAGCGAGGTGAGCAATTGCTCCTCGTAGGCGAACAGAGCCGAGGCACCGCCGGTGTGCAAGAACAGCACCTTGTCTGACGGTTTGAAGAAACCATCGCGGATCATGCCGATCATACCGGCCATGCCCTTGGCGGAATAGACCGGATCCAGCAGCAACCCCTCGTAGCGCGCGGTCAGGCGGATGGCTTCGAGCGTGGAGTCCGCCGCAATCCCGTATCCCTCGCCGACATACCCGTCGTCCACGAGGATGGCGCTTTCGGGCACAGGACCGACGCCCAGCGTATCCGCGGTTTTCTGCGTCAGCCCGTGTACGGCGCCGATCTGGCGCGCGCGCGGCTGACGGACGCTGACGCCCATGACCGGAAGATCGCGCCCAAGCGCTTGGAACCCGGCGACCAGCCCCGCGTGGGTGCCGGTGCTGCCTGTGCTCATCACCAGCCAGTCAAATGCCTCGCCGCGCGCCACCTCTGCATCGACGATCTCCTGCGCGCAACGCGCGTATCCCAGCGCGCCGATGGCATTCGATCCGCCCCCGGGGATGAAATAGGGCTTGTGACCCTCGGCTTTGAGCGTCTCGGTGACGGCCTGTGCCTCGGCATTCATGTCCAGCCCCGCGGGCCGGAAATCGTAGGTCGCCCCAAAGAGGTTGTCGAGCAGCACGTTGCCCGTCGTCTCATACGACGGCGCGACACCGGGCACGCGCCGTTCCAGCAGAACGTGGCACGCCATGCCCACCTTGCAGGCGGCTGCCGCGGTCTGGCGCACATGGTTCGATTGCACCGCGCCCTGCGTGACCAGCATGTCCGCGCCTTGCGCCATGGCATCGCCCACGAGAAACTCCAGCTTGCGGGTCTTGTTTCCCCCCATAGCCAGGCCTGTGCAATCATCGCGCTTCACGAAGAGCGCCGGACCGCCAAGCGCGGCGCCCAGACGGGTCATCGGCTCGATCGGTGTGGGACGGTGGCACAGCGGCTCCTGGGCAAACCGGTCAAAGTCTATGCGGGTCGCCACCTCGGGCAGCGTGTCGGTCTCGGCCATGTCGTGTCCTGTTGTGACGGGTGTTCCGGCATCTTAGGGCAAACCGCAGCCCCCCTGCCAATGCCATGTTTGAAAGACATTATGCGCGGTTTGCATAATGCAATGCCCGCGATAGGTTACCGGTATGGAAGTGACCCTGTTTCGCGATCTCGAACGGCTGCACCAGACCGGCAATTTCTCTCAGGCGGCGAGCAGGGCCAACCTGAGCCAATCCGCGTTCAGCCGGAGAATTCAATCGCTTGAGACCTGGGTCGGCACCACGCTGGTGGACCGCAGCCGCCAGCCAGTGCGCCTCACGGAGGCAGGCACACGGATGCTGGAGGCCGGGATGCAGGCCCTTTCCCTGATCGAGCAAGAGCGCGGGCAGGTGCGCAAGGCGCAATCCCTGCCCGACACATATGTGGTCACGTTTTCAGCACAACATTCCATCGGGTGGCGTTTCTACCCGGCTTGGCTGCAAGCGTTGGAAACCGGCTATGGCCCGATCCTGTCCCGCCTGCGCGCGGATGACCTGCCCCGCTGCCTGCGCGATCTGAAATCCGGAGATGTGGATTTCGTCATCGCCTATGAGCGGGCCGGAAACCGCCCGCTCCGTCCGTCAGAGGCACTGGCGATCGGGGAGGACAAGCTGATCGCCGTGTGCAAACCCGACCAGACCGGCAAGCCACTTTGGACGTTCGAAGGAGACGCGCCGACGCCGTTTCTGCGCTTTGGCGACGCCGCGCCGATCGGCACCCATCTGGAGCCGCTCTTTGCCGCGCAAGGCCTCTCGGCGCGCCTGACCCCGGTCTACGAAAACTCCATGGCCGGGGCGTTGCGGATCCGGGCACATGCGGGGGACGGCGTGGCATGGCTGCCCCAGAGCCTCGTTGCGCCGGATCTCGACAGCGGCATCCTCGTGCGCACCGGCCCCCCCGCCTGGACCGTGGATCTGTCGATCTGGCTGCTGCGCAATCCGGCGCGGACAAATCGCATCACCCGCGCGATCTGGACCCATCTGAGCGCGGCGATTCCGCCCGACATATGACGCCGCCCAAGCCCGGATATGCGCCCAAGGCTCACGCGCCAGTGTTCCCGCGTGAGCAAACAGGCCCTCGGCGGGCGTCTTGCCCTCTGGGGTCTTGGCAGGCTTTGGACTAGGCTCAAGCGCATGACCCGTCCCGTTCCAATACCCGTCCAGATGCCCTGTCTCGCATTCTGTCTGGCGCTCTCACTGGCGTTTTCTCTGGCGTTCTCAATGGCGATTTGGGCGCAGGAGACACCCGCGCAATCATCCTATGAAGGGCGCAGTTTTGCCGAGGCGCGCGCCCTGCGGCCAGAGCTTTTCGACACGCAAACCGGCTACCGCATCGGTCGGCAGCGCGCGCCCACGCCGCGCGACATCCCCCCCCCAGTGCAAAAGGTCGGCCCGGATGAGGCCCGGGCCTTGCTGGAGGCGGGTGCCATCGCGCTGGACGTCTTTGGCGCGGCCCAGTCGCGCTTTGACGAGTTGGACGGGACATGGCTGGTGTCAAAACCGCGCGAAAGCCTGCCCGGCGCGACATGGCTGCCCGAAGTGGGCCGTGGCAGGCTGTCGCCCGTGATGACACGGTTCCTGTCGGAGAACCTCGTCACCCTGACGGAGGGGGATCCGAAGCGCGCGATTATGGTCTATTGCGTTGCCGATTGCTGGATGAGCTGGAACGCGGCGCAACGGATTTCTGCGCTGGGATACACGCAGGTCTACTGGTTCCGGCTGGGCACGGACGGCTGGCAGGACAACGGCGGCACCTTGACGCGCGTTGAGCCCGTGCCTGTACAAACCGACCCCTGAAAGCCCCGGACTGGCATCCGTCAAACCCAAGGCAAGACCCGCAACGACCCGACAATACGAGGGCATCGCCCTCGCGTCATGAACCGACGCAACGCGGCTCAATTGCCGCGCGGCAGTTCCTGACGCTCGATCTCCGGGAACAGATGGGCGACAGAGCGCTGGTATTCCTGCGGCTGCGCGCCCATCCCGGCAAACGCATCCGGCAGCGCCATATCGATCAATTCCACCATGTCGCGCCCCTCGCCTGCCCCCTGCCGCAGATGGCCGTCGAGCCATGCGAGGTAGGCGCGCGTCTGCGGCACCGCCCTGCGGGTGCGGTCCAGCGGACCATGCCCGGGGACAAGCTGCGCCGCATTGCTGGCCCCCAGCGCATCAAGCGACTGAAGCCAGACCGCGATATCCGCGCTTGGCGTCGTAGGCGCGCGGTCGAGAAAGGCGAGATCCCCGGCCACCAGCGTGCCGCTTTGACGGTCCAGCAGCGCCAGGTCAGCGACCGTATGCCCCGAAAGCGGCAAGGCCTCGAAACTGCGGCCATCGATCAGCACGGACCCGCCGCCCAGCACCTTGTTCGGGGCCACAACTTCGGTGCCGCGCATCCAGTCGCCGAGGATCCGGTACATGTTGTCCGCGAACCCGTCCCCTTCGGCGCGGGCTGCAACCTGCGTCTCGCCAAGGGAATAGATCGGCTTGTCCGCAAAGACCTGATTGCCAAAGAAGTGATCCGGATGGTGGTGCGTGTTGACCACCGCGGAGACGCCGCGCAGATCAAGCTGCCGCCCCAGCCTTGCCAAGGCTTCGCCGTAGCGCAGCGACGGACCGCTGTCGATCAGGATGAGACCGCTGTCACCCTTCATCAGGGTGATGTTGACGATGGCGCCACCGTTCTGCCTTGAGAAATAGGCGGTGTCCCCTTCGATCATCCACAACCCGTCACCGATGGCGATGGGCTGCAGGTCATAGACATGGCGGGCCTGGGCAAAGGCACGCGGCGGGGTCAGCGCCCCCGCGATCGTCCCCCCCAGCAGCCCCAGGGCAAGGCGGCGGCTGAGCATCAGTGGGTCTCACCCTCGGACAGCACCCCGCGGATGCGGTTGCCGTTGTTGTCGCGGCCCTTCACATGCAGGAGCGGCGGCATCTCTTCGGGCGCAAAGTAGAGCGAAAAGGCCGGATCCTCGTTCACGGGTTCGCGCAGCTCGATGCGGGCCATCAACGCGCCTGCGTCGGTCTCAAAGCGCAGATCCTCGATGATGAAGACGGGGATGCCGTCAGCCAGACCGGTGTCCATGGGATGGTCCACGATCACCCGCGCGCGACCCGAGGCGGTCCAGACCTGACCGTGCACTTCGCCCAGCTTTTCTTCCCAGTCGTCGCTGGCATAGGCATGCGCCGGCGCTGTACAGCCGCCACCCGCCGCGTCGATATAGGTCGAGCCCACAAACCATGCGCCATCATGCGTCTCGACGCTGGCGCGGATCGCGGTCGCCTGATCGATCTTGAACCGCAGGCCGATCTTTGGCTGGGCCTCTTCGGGGTAATAGGTCAGGATATGCGGGATCGGGCCATAGTCAGCGCTGACAACGATACGCTTGACGTTGTCGATGCCGGAGGCATCCACCAGCAGGGGCACGTTCAGGCTGTCCTCTGCATGGCCGGGCCCGCGCACGACGACACGCTCGTCAAAGCGGATCGTCTCCGGATCGCCCAGAAGCCCGATCTGGTGATAGTCCCACATCCCCGATTTCATCGGGTCGTCGAGCTTGGTCCGCGGGTCATCGAGCGCAAGCGCGGCCCCACCCAGTCCGAAGGTCAGGCCCAAGGTCAGGCCCAAAGTCTGGCCCAAAGTCTGGCCCAAAGTCCGGCCAAGGGTCAGGACGGCTGTCAGATGTCTCATACGCTCTCCTCCCAAATCGCGTCACATAGGGTTTACATCAAGGCAGGGCGCTTGTCGCCTGCCCGAAGGTCGCAAGATCGTGAGCAATGAAACCATCCGGTCACGCGACCTCCGCCACGCGGCTGCGCCAACGTCCGGCGCGCGCCTCGCTGGTTTGCACGATCAGATATTCGATCAGCAGCATGACGACCACGAAGCTGAGCGAATAGGCCATCACATGGGCGGTTTCGAACAGCTGAAAGTACAGGTGGATCTGGAATCCCACGCCATTGCTGCGGCCCAGAAACTCCACCACCAGCACGACTTTCCAGATCACCGCGAGGCCATTGCGCACCGAGGTCGAGACAAAAGGTGCCAGTTGCGGCCAGAGCACGTGACGCAGGCGCATCCAGGGCGACATGCGAAAGACCTGCGCCATCTCACCGATCTGGCGGTCCCGGGCCAGCACGCCTTCGCGGATGGTGACGATGACCATGGCCGTCTTGTTGACGGAGACCGCAATGATGGCCGCCCATTCGTTCAGCCCGATCCAGAGGTAGGCCAGCACGATCACCACAAGGGCGGGCAGGTTGAGAAAGACCACCACCCAAGGGTCGGCCCATTGGTTCAGCCGCGGGAAATGCCCCAGCAGCAATCCCAGCACCGTGCCAAGCCCCATGGCCAGCGCAAAAGCCGCCGCGACCCGGCCCAGCGTCGTGCTCATGTGAAAGAACAACTCGCCCTGCTGCGCCTCCGCGACAGCAACCTGCCAGACCGCCAGCGGCGTCGGCAGCACCGTCTCATCCGCCAGTCCCAGGGATCCAAGCCACCACAGGCCGATCAGCGCCCCAAGAGAGAGCGCAATCACACCGGGATGGCGGGCAGTGCCTTTGGCGTCAGTGGTTGACATGGGCACAGTCTCACACTGCCGTGAGACCCGGCACCATTGCGACCAAAGTCGGATATTGAGGGCATGTTTCGCCGCCTACCCTGCCCGCGATGCGCCATGTTCTGCCTTTTGCCTTTATGCTGATTGTCGGGCTTTGCACCGGTCTGTGTGCCAGTTTCTGGCCCGGAGCGGCCCGGGCAGAGCCCCTGCCCCGCGAGACGCTCGCCGATCTGGTCGTGCCACCTTTTCTGCTGGGCGAGCAGCTGTCGGACGATGGCGTATGGGAGCTGCTGAACGCAGGCGGTCTGCACGCGGGCTATGTCTTTGAGACGGAGCCCCGCGCGCCCCTGCCCGGCTTTGCCGGTGCGCCGATCAACGTGCTTGTCTCGCTCGATCTGGAGGGCAACTATATCGACGCGCGCCTGCTGCACCACAACGAGCCGATCTTTGTCTCCGGTCTCGGCAATCCGGCGTTCGAGGCATTCTTTGCCCAGTATCGCGGGCTCAATATCGCCGATACGCTGGTCGTGGGCACACCTTACGGCGGTGCCGCAGAGGGCGGCGCGCTGGTCTATCTGGACGGTGTGACCAAAGCCACGGCGAGCGTGCGCATCGCTCATGAATCGATCCTTGCTGCCACCACGCAGATCGCACGTGAAAAGATGCATGGCGTCGCCGCTGGCCCCCCGGCCCGCCCCGACCCCGAAGTTGACGAGCAACTGTCATGGCAGGATCTGCTCGATCAGGGGCTGGCGCAGCGCGTCGTTGTCACCAATGCCGAGATCGACGCCGCCTTCGCCGGGACGCTCTGGGCGAAGGATGATCCCGACGCCACCGCCTTTCCCGAAGCGCCCTACCTCGACCTCTGGATTGTCGACCTTGGCCCCCCGTCCATCGCCCGCGCAGCGCTGAGCGCAAAGGGGCTGAAAGAGTTGCAGGGCTTCCTCGAAATATCGGATTTCGACGAACCGATCCTGCTGATCGAAGCCGGGCGTCACGGGCTCGTGGCGGAGGATTTCGTCCGCAACACCTCGCCAGACTGGCTGCGGGCCGAACAATTCGGTTTGCCCATTGCCCTGCGCGACAGCGATCTGCTGATTGATCTGCACCCCGATCTGCCCGAACCCCTGCAAGACGCGACAGCGATGATCCTGCGCACCGACCGCCGCCTGGGGTTTGACCCCGCACAGGAATGGATCCTGCATGTGCAGGCATTGCGGGCGCATGGATCCTTCATGCCGCAGATTGGCAGCCATGAATTCGCCATCCCCCATGTCACCGACGCGCGGTTCTTTACCCGACCCGAGGCCCCGAAAATCCGCGCACCATGGCAGACCGCGCTTCTGGAACGTCGCACTGACATGGCGGTTGTTGCTGTTGCGATGCTCGCGCTGTTTGCGCTGTTGGGGCCCGGGCTGCGCTGGTTCGCGGCGCGCCGCCACTTTACCGCACTCCGGTTGGGGGCGCTTGCGGTGATGACGGTTTTTGTCGGCTGGTGGGGTCAGGGACAGCTGTCGATCGTCACGGTCACCGGCACATTGCGCGCGGTGCTGGAGGGCGGCAGTCTTGTCTTTCTCCTGTACGATCCCTTTTCGCTCGCAGTCTGGGGCGCGGCCGTCGTCGGTTTCGTCCTCTGGGGACGGGCGCTGTTTTGCGGGTGGCTCTGCCCGTTTGGCGCCTTGCAGGAATTCGCGCATCACTTGGGCCGATTGCTCCGCCTGCCGCAAATCAATCCCAACCCCGATTGGGACAAGCGCCTGAAATGGCTGAAATACGGCGTGCTGGCCAGTCTCTTGGCGCTGGCGATCTGGGCGCCGGGCCAGTTGGACAAGGCCGCCGAGGTCGAACCCTTCAAGACCGCGATCACGACGTTTTTCGTACGCGAATGGTATTACGTGGCCTATGCCGCGGGGCTGCTGTTGCTCTCCATGGTGCTGTTCAAGGGGTTCTGCCGCTACCTTTGCCCGCTGGGGGCCGTCATGGCCATCGGCGGGCTGCTGCGGGGACGCGCCTGGATCGCGCGACGCGCCGACTGTGGCAGCCCCTGCCAGCTTTGTACCGTGCGCTGTGCCTACGGCGCGATCGACCGCAAGGGCCGCGTGGACTATGCCGAGTGCTTCGGTTGCCTCGACTGCGTAAAGATCCACGACGATCCGCGCCAATGCGTGCCCCTCGTGCTCAAGGCCCGCGCGGCCACCCGTGCCACACCGCCCACGCCACCAGACCTGAGCCCCGCCGAATGATGCAACGCCGCCGATTCCTGACCGTCAGTGCGGCTTTTGCCTGCGCACCGCATATCGCGCAGGCCTCCGTTTGGCGCGGTCGCGCCTTTGGGGCGGAGGTCTCTGTCTCGCTGGAAGGCCCGCGCGACAGGGTGGCCCAGGCGCTGGCAGAGGTCGCCGAGACCGTGCACCGAATGGAGCAGCACTTCACCCTCCATGACCCCACCTCTGAGCTGTCCCGGCTCAACCGAGACGGCTGGCTGCGCCCAAGCCCAGTCTTTGCCGACCTCGTCATGGCCGCAGATGAGGCCCATCACCTGACCGATGGCCTCTTTGACCCGACGGTGCAGGCATTGTGGCTGGCGCTGCAAGACGGCGCGCCCCGTGAAGATGCGCAAGGGCGCGTTGGCTGGCACCGGGTGCGGCGACACGACGGTGTCTTGCGCATGGACCGCGATCAACACCTCACGTTCAACGGCATCGCACAGGGTTTTGCCACGGACCGATTGACGGAGCACCTCGGATCGGCCGGGTTTGACAAGGTGCTGGTGAACATCGGGGAGCACGCAGCCCTGGGTGGTCCTTTCCGCATCGGTCTTGTGGACCCTCAGCAGGGCTATCTGGGCGACCGCGTCCTGCAGAATGGCGCCATCGCCACATCCTCTCCCTTTGGGACAAGGGTGAATGGCGCGCCACATATCATGGCCCCCGGCGGTCAGGCCCCGCTCTGGTCGACGATCAGCATCGAGGCCCCCTCCGCAACCATGGCAGATGCCCTCTCGACAGCGGCTGTCTTCATGGACCGCGCGTCTCTCGAAAGGCTGAAACACGCCGCCCCGGTGACCCAGATCATCGCCGTGAACACCAATGGTCGCCTGATCACGATCTGACACCGCCAAGCCCCCCCCTTGACGGCATCAAGCCCCCGGTGGTTTGACCGGGGGCCTGGCTGTTCGGGTTGGTTTTCTGGCTGGTGGTCTGGCTTGTCTTG
>JBELMB010000165.1:0-11270 GCA_042088665.1 Sagittula sp. | reverse complement strand
AGTTCCAGCGCCAGCGACGTCAGGTCCGCAGCCTCGATTTCCGCGGGGGGATAAGCCCTAAGCGCCCCATCTTCACCCTTTGCCCAAAGTTTGTATGCCGCGCCCGGTGCGACCCGTCCCGCGCGTCCTGCGCGCTGCGTGGCCTCGGCGCGGGTGACGCGTTCTGTCACCAGCCGGGACATGCCGGAGCCGGGGTCGAACCTTGCGCGCCGCGCCTTGCCGCCGTCGACGACGACGCGGATGTCTTCGATCGTCAGCGAGGTTTCGGCAATCGACGTGGCCAGAACAAGCTTGCGGCCGCTGGTTTCGGGCAGGATCGCCGCGCGCTGGGCGGGCAGGGGCATGGCACCGAAGAGCGGGCGCAAATGCGTGTCTTTTGGCAGTTTCGGGGCCAGTGCGGCCTCCACGCGGCGGATCTCTCCCTCGCCGGGCAGGAAGGCGAGGATGCCGCCCGCATGGGTGTCATGCGCCTCGAGGATAAGCCGCGCCATGGCCTCTTCGAACCGGATGCCCTTGGCCAGCGGGCGCGGCAGCCAGTGCGGCGTCACCGGAAAGGCGCGCCCCTCGGAGGTCACCACCGGGGCCTGCATCAGCGCTGCCACCGGTCCGGCGTCCAGCGTCGCGGACATGGCCAGCAGGATCAGGTCGTCGCGCAGCGCGCCCGCAATCTCGAGGCAGAGCGCCAGACCCAGATCCGCATTGAGCGAGCGTTCGTGAAATTCGTCAAAGAGCACCGCGCCGATACCCGTCAGTTCCGGATCGGTCTGGATCATCCGGGTCAGGATGCCCTCTGTGACCACTTCGATCCGGGTCCGGGCAGAGGTCTTGGTCTCGCCGCGGATCCGGTAGCCGATGGTGTCGCCGGGGCTTTCGCCCAACTGATCGGCCAGCCGCGCGGCGGCGGCGCGGGCGGCCAGACGACGCGGCTCCAGCATCAGGATCTTGCCCTCGGTCAGCCCGGCCTCCAGCAGCGCCAGTGGCACGCGGGTGGTCTTGCCCGCGCCGGGCGGGGCCTGCAACACGGCGCGCCCCGCAGAGCGGAGCGCGTCAATCAGCGCAGGCAGCGCGTCGTCGATGGGAAGGCGCAGGGTCACGCGCCCCTTATCCACAAGATCCGGCGTGGAGCAAGGGGCGCATGCGGCCCGGGTGGGCCCGCGCGCCGACGGGTCGGGCGGATGTGGTCAGGCGAACATGTCGAGCCACTGATCCAGCGTCTCGGTTGCGCCAAAATGCGGTGCGGCATTCACGATGATGTCGTCCTCGTTGATCAGCGTGTTCAGCAGCGTGATGGTGCCGAGCACATCCTGATCATGGGCACCGCCATTGCCGCCCTGATCCGAGATCACCGTGACGATGGAATGGTCGGCCACACCGTCGCCGTCCTCGTCCACATGCGCGATGCCGCCGATGGCCACCGTGTGCCCGATGAGTTGCAGCGTGTCGCCTTCGAGCAGGTCCAGATCGGTGATCGTGTCGTCGCCGCACCCGTCGACCCAATGGTCGTGGTTGTTGTCATTCTCGCCCGCGACGGCGTGCCAATTGATCATGCCATTGTCCTTGGTGTGCTTGCGCACGATCTCTTCGGTGGCGTTGATGTCGAACTGAAAGACAAAATCATCCCCGCCGCCATTGCCGGTCAGCACGTCATTGGCATCCGCATAGGGCTGGTCGGCAAAATAACGCGCCCCGGTCGGGTCCTGCGCGATCACCGGCTCGCCCATGTCAGAGCGTGAGACGATGCTCTCGCTTTCATCGGTGCCGACAACCACGTCATTGCCGAACTGCGTGGTGATCTGGTTGTCGATGATCAGATCCATGCGCATCAGCATCTTTGTGCCACGGAAATCGGCGATGAAATCGGCCTGCGTGTCGCCGTCGGTGTCGATCTGCAACTGCCGGTTGGCAAAGCGCACCGCCGCGCCGCCGGTAAACGCGGCCCCGCCAAGGAAGGTCAGAGGGCCGAAATCGCTCAGGTCGATCTTGTCCTCGCCCATCTGGAAGCCGATTACCATGTCGCGGGTGCCGCTGTCGGTGCCGCTGTCACCCTCTTCGAAGATCAGCAGATCGCTTTCGGAGTCGACGTCGCGCATGCGGATCAGGTCAGCGCCCTCGCCGCCGTCAAAGGTGTCAGCCCCATGGCCGCCGATCAGCTTGTCGTTGCCGATGCCACCGACCATCAGGTCGTCGCCATTGCCACCGCGCAGAAGGTCCGCGCCTTCTTCGCCAAAGAGGATGTCGTTGTCCGCGCCACCGCTGAGGACGTCGTTCTCGGTGCCGCCTTCCAGCAGGTCGGCGCCGTTGCCACCGCGCAGCAGGTCATTGCCCGCGCCGCCCAGCAGCGTGTCATTGTCGTTGTTGCCGAACAGGCGGTCGCTGCCCTCGCCACCCTCCAGCGTGTCCTCGCCGTTGCCGCCGCGCAAGACGTCGTTCTCTGACCCGCCCGATGCGAGGTCATCGCCATTGCCGCCGACCAGAACGTCGTGGCCATCGCCCCCC
The DNA here is from genome assembly GCA_042088665.1 of Sagittula sp. Taxonomy (GTDB): domain Bacteria; phylum Pseudomonadota; class Alphaproteobacteria; order Rhodobacterales; family Rhodobacteraceae; genus JBELMB01. The sequence continues at coordinate 8,774 of JBELMB010000165.1, read as the reverse complement.
TCCATCGTGTCGTCGCCATCCTGACCAAAGAGCCGGTCATTGTGCGCGCCGCCATCAAGATCGTCATCGCCATTGCCGCCGCGGAGCTTGTCCATGCCCTCGCCGCCGTCGAGCGTGTCATTGCCCTCGCCACCGTTGAGGATGTCATGACCGATGCCACCTTCGCCGACGTCATCCCCGTCGCCACCCATGAGACGGTCGTTGCCGCTGTCGCCGGTCAGGGTGTCATCGCCGTCATTGCCGCGCAGCACGTCGTTGCCGCTGCCACCATCGAGCGTGTCCTCGCCGTCGCCACCGCCCAGCACATCATTGCCATTGCCGCCGTTGACTTCGTCGTCGCCATCGTCGCCAAAGGCTCGGTCATTGCCGTCACCTGCGTCCAGTGTGTCATTGTCATCGCCGCCGCGCAGCCGGTCGCTGTCACGCCCACCTTCCAGCAGGTCGTCGCCCGTGCCGCCGATCAGGGTGTCATTGCCCGCGTCGCCCTGCAACGCGTCGTTGCCCGCCTGACCAAAGAGCTTGTCATTGCCATCGCCGCCAAGTCCGGTGTCGTCGCCGTCCCCCATGATCGCGCGGTCATTGCCGTCGCCGAGGTCAAACAGCTCGTTCTGGGCATCGGCGAACTCTGCCGAGTAGTCGCGAGACCGGACCCGGTCGTCACCATCGGTGCCATAGACGATGTTCACCCCGTTGACGAAATAGTTCAGCCAGCCCGCGACGGTGGCGGTCTCTTCGTTGCGGTTGCCGTCCTCGTTCAGCAGCACGCCATCCTGCACCTCGAACCCGATGTGATAGATCGCATCCGCCACCGTGTTGACGAAGTTCTTTCCCTGAAAGCGCAGCGTCGCGCCGTCGTTCTGCACGAGGTGATAGCCGGTTTCGGTATTGCCCTCGTCATTGCCGTGGGCCTCGATAAAGCTGTCGTTCAGCGCGGAATCGGCGCGGATGTAGGCGCTGATCGCGGCGACGTCGTCACCATCGATGCGGCCATCCGCGTTCAGGTCCAGCGTGGTGATCGCGTCGGCGATGATGCCATTGATGGTTTCCGCGGCGGCAGCACCTTCTTCGATCTCCGCATCGGTGATGCTTGCAGCGAGGCCGGGATCCTGGCGGATGAACGCGGCGATCTGGTTCAGGTTGTCCAGTAGCGACGTGGTCATGGGTGTCTTCCTTACCAAATTATTGTTGTTGGCCGAGGTTTCGGGGAAGAATGCGGCAGATTCGCGGCGTTCATAATTTTACCTTTTCCAAAGCAAGATATTGCCCGCTCTGCCCATCGGCTGCCCGAATGTCTGCCCGAATGTTTGCCGGGACGGGCCATTGTCTTGGGTGCGCCGGTTCGGTGAGGTCGCGCTTTTTGGGGGCAGTCGTTTGAACCCGGCGCGCGTCGTGACGGCACCTTCAGGCCAAGTGCAAAACCGCGGCGGGGCATTGCGCCTCTGGACTTTTTTCACCGGGACGGGGCATGACAAGGGGCATGGATATCGACGATCTCAGAACCCGCGTTCTGCGGGGCGAACGACGCGCACTGGCGCGGGCCATCACGCTGGTGGAAAGCGGCCGCGCCGATCATCGCGCGCTGACCTTGACGCTGCTCGAGGCGCTCAAGGGCCATGGCAAGGAGGCCCTGCGCATTGGTCTTTCCGGCACGCCGGGCGTTGGCAAATCCACCTTTATAGAGAGCTTTGGCCTGATGCTCACGGCGGCGGGGCTCAGGGTTGCGGTGCTGGCCGTCGATCCCAGTTCCACGCGCTCTGGCGGGTCCATCCTCGGAGACAAGACCCGGATGGAGCTGTTGTCGCGCGACAGGCAGGCTTTTATCCGGCCCTCGCCCTCGCAAAGCCATCTCGGCGGCGTGGCGCGGCGCACCCGCGAGGCCATCGATCTGTGCGAAGCCGCCGGTTTCGACGTCGTTCTGATCGAGACAGTGGGCGTCGGCCAGTCGGAAACCATGGTGGCCGAGATGTGCGACCTCTTCTTGTTGCTGCTGGCACCCGCGGGCGGAGACGAGTTGCAGGGCGTCAAGCGTGGCATCATGGAGATGGCCGATATCCTGCTGGTCAACAAGGCTGATGGCGATCTGAAACCCACCGCGATGCGCACCTGCGCGGATTATGCCGGCGCGCTGCGCCTGCTGCGCAAGCGGCCGCAGGATCCGGATGGATTTCCCAAGGCGATGACCGTCTCCGCCGTGCAGGTGCAGGGCCTCGATACCGCCTGGGCGGAGATGCAGGCCTTGGCTGACTGGCGCCGGGCACAGGGGCATTTCGCGGCCCGCCGGGCTGCGCAGTCGCGCCACTGGTTCGAGGCCGAAGTGCGCGACGGCCTGCTGGCGCGTCTGGACCGTGATGGCCCGCGGCAGGCCATGGCCGCGCTTGGCCACGCCGTGTCCGAAGGCGTGATGACGCCCGGGCAGGCGGCGCAGCGGATGCTCAGCGATCACCTTTCCAACGGCTGACCCGGCGCGGCAGATGGGGCACGCGCAGGGATCCGCGCTGCGCGCACCCGTTGACCCCGTCGGCAGACAGATGGTGAAATGCCAGCCTAGTGTTCCGGTGAGACAGTGGTAAGTGAAATGTGTAAAACTGTTCCGCGATGAAACCGCATCTGCTCTTTGACGGGACGGCCCTGCGCGCCACCGTGTTCCGACCGCGGCGCCGGAAACTGTTCGTCAGTTTTCGCCAGCGGATCGGCGATCCCGGTCAGTTCGACGCGGCCGCGCCGGTGATGGGCTTTACCCGCCGGGGCTTTGCCCATCTGCACCTGCAGTCGCGCGACAACGACTGGTTCATCAACCCGGAGACCGAAGCGCTGGAGGCGACGCTGGGGGCCTTTACCGAGGGCTATGACGAAGTGGTCGCAATGGGCTTTTCCATGGGCGGCTACGGGGCGCTGCGCTTTGCACGGGCGCTGCATCTGTCGCGACTGCTGGCGATCTCGCCGCAGGTGTCGATTGACCCTGCGCTGGTGCCCTTTGACCGCCGGTACCGCGCCGAAGCCAGGGGTTGGGACACGCGGCTTGGCGATCTCGGGACGCGGGGCAGCGGGGTGACGGGATTTGTGCTGGTGGATCCGTTCAAACCGCTGGATCTCGGCCATGGCCGCATGATCTGCGAGATCTTTCCGAACCTTGTGCTGGTCCGTCTGCCCTGCGGTGGACACCCCGCAACGCGGGCGATCCGGCAGGGCGGGCGCTTTGACTGGCTCAAGACGGCGCTGGCCGAGGACAGCCTGCAAGGCCCAGACATAACGCTTGCGCACCGCGCCGTGCGCCACAAGAGCGAGAGCTATTGGCGCCACCTCACTGCGGTCGCGCGCAGCCACGGGCACCGCCCGCTGGCGCAGTCCGCCATGGCGCGGGCAGAGCAGCTGACCGCCCCGGGCGCGCTGGTCTCGGACACGGCGGATTAAGCCTTGACCCGGCGCCTGTGCGCGCCTATCAGACCCGAACCGAGATTCTGGGCGCTCCCTCGTGATGACTTTGGGCGGCGCCCTTTGATTTTGGTGCAAGGCCGTGGGGCAGGACCGCCCCGGCTGCGGACCAACTGAGATAAGGACAAAGCCATGTCGCGCGTGTGCGAATTGACCGGTAAAGGCCCGATGGTTGGCAACAATGTCAGCCACGCCAACAACAAGACCAAGCGGCGTTACCTGCCGAACCTGAACGATGTCACCCTGCAGTCCGAGACGCTGGGCCGTGGCATCCGCCTGCGCATTTCTGCGCATGCGCTGCGGTCGGTGGACCACCGCGGTGGGCTCGACAAGTTCCTTGCCAAAGCCAAGGACACAGAGCTTTCGGCGCGCGCGCTGAAGGTGAAGAAAGAGATCTCGAAGGCACAGACCGCCGCCACCGCCGCGGCCTGATCCTTTCGCGACCGATCTGAACCAGCCTCGGGTGCGCCCGGGGCTGTTGTCGTTTGGGCTGTCCCGGTCCGATCTTCCAGACAGACCTGCCTGACCCAAGGGGTGCGGGATGACCGGCCAGTGCAGGGCGCGCAGGGCGCGGTGTCGCAGACCTGTCCCAAGTCGGGTGTGCCGGGCGCTGGACGTGGTGAGCCGCGGCGTCGAACACAGCATCCTGCAGGGTTTTCACCGTGTCGCATTGCGCCGCGGGTTCACGGGGCTAAACCTGCTCGCATGAGCCGCCTGTTGCGCATCAGTCTTGCCTTTGCCCTCGCGGGGATGATGGTCCTCACCTCGCTGTCCGTCGCGGTTGCGCGCGGTCAGGCGCAGCCGATGGGCAGCGTGGAGATCTGTCAGGGACTGACCGTGGTGCGTGTGACCCTCGACAGCGAGGGCCAGCCGGTGTCCCCGGTGCATCTGTGCCCCGATGTCCTTGGCACGCTCTTTGCACCGCCCGCTGTGGTCTTTGTCCCCGCAACGCCGGAGCAGCTTTGGCACGCTCTGCACGCCTGGCATGACGTGGCTCTGGCAACAGGCCACAGCCTGCACGAGCCGCAGGCCCGGGGACCGCCACGCGCGATCTGATCCAGTTCACCACCGATCAGATCCTCTCAGCACAAGAGACACGTTATGACAGTCAAATCCCTGTTTCTGGGCGCCTGCGTGGCTGCCCTGTCCGTCACCTTCGCCTGCGCCGACGGCATCACCATCACGGAGCCCTACGCGCGCGCTGCCAGCCCAAAGGCCAAGGCCGGCGCGGCCTTCATGGTCATCGAGAACAGCGGCACCACGCCGGATCGCCTTGTCTCTGCCGCGTCGGACATTGCGCACCGCGTCGAGCTGCACACCCATCAGGACATGGGCGAGGGCGTGATGAGGATGGTGCATGTCGAAGAAGGCTTTGAGATCCCGGCAGGGGGGCGCCACATGCTCATGCGCGGCGGCGACCACGTGATGTTCATGGGCCTCAAACAGTCCATGCTGCAGGGCGACATGGTCTCTGTGACCCTGACCTTTGAGGCCGCGGGCGAAGTGGAGATCGAGATCCCCGTGGATCTGGACCGCTAGCCCATGCACGGCCACGCGCAGGGTTCCTGAACCTAGAGCAGCTCTGCGACCCAGCTGGGCACCACTTCGGTGGCGGGGCCAATGCGGCGGCTGTTGAAGGCGCGTGACACTTCGCTGGGTTCCAGATTGAGTTCGACCGTCTCCGCGCCCATCTCCGCCGCATGCATGACAAGACCTGCGGCGGGGTAGACCTGCCCTGACGTGCCGATCGCGGCGAATAGCGTACAAGTGTCAAGGTGCGCCGCGATCTCGTCCATGTGGTAGGGGATCTCCCCGAACCAGACGATGTCAGGCCGCGCCGCGGGGGTCCGGCAAGCGGGGCAGGGCGTTGCAACCGCGATTACGTCGGGCGCGGCCCAACGGTGACCACATCGGGCGCAAAGCGCGGAGTCGAGGGCGCCATGCATATGCAGCACCTCGGCGCCTGCCTTTTCATGCAGACCGTCGACGTTCTGGGTGACGATCACCACATCGCCCGGGTATGATTTCTGGAGGTTCGCCAACGCCTTATGGGCGGCGTTCGGCTGTGCCGCGCGGCTTTGGTGCCGGCGCTGGTTGTAAAAGGCCTGTACCCGCTCCGGATCGCGGGCAAAGGCCTCTGGTGTGGCGACATCCTCGATACGGTGCTGCGCCCACAGCCCGCCCTCGTCTCGAAAGGTCGCAAGACCCGACTCCGCCGACAGCCCGGCGCCAGTGAGGATGACGATTTTGTCTTTTGTTCTCATGTGCTTGCCAAGGTGTTGCCTGTGCCCCCGGAGAAGACCATACTGGTGTCATGGTTCAGAGTATTCTCTTTGTTTGCCTTGGCAACATCTGTCGCTCGCCTTCGGCAGAAGGCGTGGTGCGCAGGCAGGCGGCGCGGCGAGGTTTGGCGTTGCGGGTGGACAGCGCGGGCACCGGGGATTGGCACAGCGGCTCAATGCCTTACGGCCCAATGCGCGCGGCGGCACATGCGCGGGGCTATGACCTTGATGGGCAGCGCGCGCGGCAAGTGCGACAAGGGGATTTCGCGGATTTCGACCTGATCCTTGCCATGGATGCACAGAACCTTGCAGACCTGCATGCCCTCTCGGATGGTGGCGCGGAGTTCCGGCTCTTGACCGATTTCGCGCCTGCTGCGCTGGGGGCGGACCACGTGCCGGACCCCTATTACACAGGCGATTTCCACGGCGCTCTGGATCTGATCGAGGCCTGCGCAGAGGGGCTTCTCGATCACGTCGAAAGCGCGCGCAAAATCCGGTAAGTTGCTGGAATCGATAAAACAATACCTGCGCCAGCTGCGAGCAGAAGAGGCGTCAAACCAGTGACCCCAGCGACGAGAGCGACGACGGTGGCGGTGCCCGCAAGCGTTGGGGCCACCAGCGAGAAAACGATGTGGGTCAAGGGCGACATGGGCCCTGCATGGGCCCCCTTGCACGCGGGGGCCTTGATCGGGATCAAACCGGTCAGCGCAGGCCGAGGCTGCCCTGTTCGAGAAAGCGGATCACCACGGTCAAGGCCGTGGCCGAGGCGCTGGCCATCAGGAAATTCAGCGAGATGCACACGAACTCGTACTTGCGCTTGGCGATACGGGCATAGTCGGCACAGAGCAGCGCCAGTTCCGCATGGACCGCTTGCGGGTCGCTGAACCGCTCCAGCAGGACCTCTGGTCCTCTGCTGTGCAAGTTCTTGTAATAAAAAAACCTTTGGATTGGCTGCTGACGCCCGGTCGCACCGCAAGGATGGCAAAGACCACCGCGGCGAGGGCTGTCGCGGTGGCCAGCAGGACAAAGGCGGAGGGCACAGGGCTCAGCGTTCCGGCCCGCAGCATCAGGAAGTTCGCTGACAACAGGATCGAGGACGACGCCACGGCGATCCCGACCTTGGCATCGGCGCTGCGGATCTCGTTGCGCAGGATCTGGGCATAGAATTCAAGCGGGTCATAGGGGATTTGCATGGGGTATCCTGCTGTTGCCGCGGCCCATATGACGCACCGAAACACGCGGCCTTTGCGTCGATACACGGGGGATTCGGGCTCGGTCAAGGCCGCGGTGCGGGCAGGGGTTGACGGGGCGTGCGGGGCGTTAACCGGGCGGCGTTTACCTTTTGGCAATGTGCAAACGGTGCAAAACGCAGCCCGTCTGGTACATATTGCTGCCCCGGTTTCGGGGGGTGTTTCCCGCGATGACGGGGCGCCCCGCGCGGGTTTGGTACAAAACGCGGGCTGTTTGGTACGGATTGATGGAGGTCCCTATGATCGGACAGGAATTTCGCCGTTTGCCCGTCTCACGTTTCCGTGAGGAGGCCGGGATCTGGATGGATTGGGTGGCCCATGAGGGCGGTCACATCTGGCTGACACGGCACGGCAAACACATGGCGGCTGTGATCCCCTTCTACCAGTTGAAGATGCTGGAGGCCCTGCTGGGTCGGACGGAAAGCGACAAGGCGGTGCGGCTGGAGCAGGAATACAGCCGCTTTCGCGCGGCAAAGACGGTGCAGGCCCACGAAGAGCGCGCCCGGCTGGACGCAGGCGGTCGCATCGGCGGGGCAGGGCGCACGGCAAAGATGCAAGAGGCCCTGTCGCGGCGCGAAGACCCCTGGGAAGAGGACGGCGTTCTGATCACCACACACCCGCAAAAGAAACGGCTTGTTTTCGGTGTGAAGTCCGGCCGCGTCGCGGCGAAGGCTCCGGTGGAGCCTTCGAGGACTGAACGGGCGGGGCCCTCGGGAGGACTGAACGGGCGGGGCCCTCGGGAGGACTGAACGGGCGGGGCCCTCGGAGGGGCGTAGGAGCGAAGCGCAGCGGCGGCGACCCCGCTGACAGCTTCAAGCCGTTCTGGGGACGGCTCGAAGACAGAGTGGAAAGCACGTCGCGTCGGGGGGACGACGAGCGCAATGGATGACGCGCGTGGCGGCTTTGCAAGGGGGGCGACGGCGTTTTGTCTCTGATACTGGCGGAAGACCTTCGGGCGCAGCGCGAACGGTGACGAAGAGCCGCCTGAGGGCGCGTCGGCTCTGGTGTGGCGCCCTTCGGGCTGGTTCCGCGCCTCGGCGCTGTGTTCTGAAGATGTTTGAACGGGGCGCGCGAGGTGAACCCCAGGCTATAGGGGCTGCGCAGAACGCGCCCGGAATGGCGAGGGTGTGGGCACGCGGGATTTTCCTTGAAAACCCGCTGCCGTCCGCTGCTGCCTATTGGCGCTGAAAACGGATCAGCTGTCCATTTTCAGCGCCGAAATAAACGCCTCTTGCGGGATGTCGACCTTGCCGAACTGGCGCATCTTCTTCTTGCCCGCCTTCTGCTTTTCCAGCAGCTTCTTCTTGCGGGTGGCGTCGCCGCCGTAGCACTTGGCCGTCACGTCCTTGCGCATGGCCGAGAGGGTCTCGCGCGCGATGACCTTGCCGCCGATGGCCGCCTGAATCGGGATCTTGAACATGTGGCGCGGGATCAGGTCCTTGAGCTTTTCGCACATGGCGCGGCCGCGCATCTCTGCCCGGTCGCGGTGCACCATGGTCGAGAGCGCGTCGACCGGTTCGTCGTTCACGAGGACGGACATCTTGACGAGATTGTCCTCGCGGTACCCCTCCATCTGGTAATCGAAGGAAGCGTAACCCTTGGTCACCGATTTCAGCCGGTCGTAGAAGTCAAAGACCACCTCGTTCAGCGGCAGGTCATAGACCACCATGGCGCGGGCGCCGGCGTAGGTCAGGTCAAGCTGGATGCCGCGCCGGTCCTGACAGAGTTTGAGCACATCGCCGAGGTAGTCGTCGGGCACGAGGATGGTCGCCTTGATGCGCGGTTCCTCGATGTGGTCGAGCTTTGACGG
>JBELMB010000164.1:7121-11313 GCA_042088665.1 Sagittula sp. | reverse complement strand
GACAACGGGCTTTGACGAGCCCCGTCTGCAGCCGGAAAAACCCTGCACCGTCAGTAGTTCCACAGCGTGCCATCCTCCAGCCGCACCACCGGGTGGCTGCCAGCGGTGTAGCTGTAGCGCTGCGCCTCGTCTTCGTCGAAATCGATCCCCAGACCCGGTGCATCGCTCACATGGAACAGGCCATCGCGCAGCGCATGCGCGCTGGGAAACAGCGCGTCGCAGGCGGCGGTGCCCAGCACCAGATACTCCTGAATGCCGAAATTCGGCGCCCATGCGTTCAGATGCGCCTGCGCGGCCATGGAGATCGGCGAATGGCTGGGGGCGCCGTGAAACCCCGTGCGCACATGATGCAGCCCCGCCAGATCGACAATCCGCTTCACATGGGTGATCCCGCCCGCATAGGTCACCGCCACGCGGATGAAATCGATCAGCTCCTGTTCGATCAGCTTGTTGCATTCCCAGATCGAATTGAAGACCTCTCCGATGGCGATGGGCGTCGTGGAATGCTGACGCAGCAGACGCAGCGCGTCCTGATCTTCGGCGGGGGTCGGGTCTTCGAGCCAGTAAAGCCCGACAGGCTCCACCGCCTTGGCAAAGGCAGCCGCCTCGCGGGGCAACAGCCGGTGGTGCACATCATGCAGGATCTTCAACTCGGGGCCAAAGCGCGCGCGCACTTCGGCCAGCGCGTCCGGCATGTAGCGCATGTAGCGGTCGGTGTCCCAGATCTCTGTCTTTGGGCGGATGCCACTGAAGTCGGTGATGAAATCCTGACCCGCGGACCGTTCTTCGGGGACCGCATAACTGGCCGTGGGCATGCCCGGAATGCCGCATTGCACACGCACCGCCTTGTAACCCTGCGCCACATAAGACGCCACGCTGTCCATCAGGTCGGGCAGGTCCTTGCCCGCCGCATGGGCATAGACCAGCGCCCCGTCCCGGCTTTTGCCGCCAAACAACTGGTACAGTGGCATGCCCGCCAGCTTGCCCTTGATGTCCCAAAGCGCCATGTCGATCGCGCCAAAAGCCGCCATCGCAATCGGCCCGCGCCGGAAATAGGCCCCGCGGTAGAAGAACTGCCAGATGTCTTCGGAATTGCGCGGGTCCATGCCGATCAGGTTGGGCACGAGGTAGTCGCGCAGATAGGCGGCCGGCAGGGTCTCGCGGTTGTTCAGGGTCGCGTCACCCAAACCATAGACCCCCTGATCGGTCATGATCTTGAGCGTTACGTAGTTCTTGCCCGGTCCGCCGACAAAGACCTGTGCATCGGTGATTTTCATGGCCCTGTCCTTTTGCTTGACCGCGGGGCGCGCGCGGTCCTTGCTATCGCCGGGACGGGGCGCGTTTGCGGATCTGTTCAGGCTGATCTGCTTTGAATGGATGCAACCTAGCCTGACCCGCGCGTTTGGGACACCGAAAAGGATGTGGCGGTCCCGCCCCATGGGGCGCCTTGTGCCCGTTCGCTGCGGATCTCGTTCAGCCGGGCACTTCGACGCTTACTCCGCGCGCAACCGGGCCAGCGCGCCGGTGACCGGCAAATCGGTCCGGCGGCCTATGCGGCGGCGCGCTGCCTCGTCGGGCAGATCGGGCTGGCCCTGCCCCAGCGCGCCGCCGGGGAAGACCCTGAGCACGTGCAAGATCCGCTGTCGCTTGCGCTCACGGTTATCCAACCCGGCTGAGCGGCATGTTCCCCAGACATGCGCCGGTCATGTCCGGGGATGGGGTCAGCGGGGGGCCCTTGAGAAACGGCCAGTCATGCTTTCCAGCACCGCGTCTCGTCGCACGAATTTGTGCCAGAGCGCGCCTCCAACATGGGCCAGCAACAAGAGCGGCATGAGGGTCAGTGACGTCTCGTGCAGAGCAATCATCATGTCCAGAAACAGCCCGCCCAGCATCGGCGTGGCATAGCCAAAGGCAATCCCGAACCCGGTGAGAACGATGGCAAACACGCTGGCGTAGAGGCCCGCATGCACGAAACGAGAGGCGAGATGCTCCCACTTCGGGGCCGCCTGCGGCAGCCGCGTCGCGCCAGCCACGCGCTTTGTCCACACAAGGCGCAGCGCAAAAAGCCCCCCGAGCGCCGACGCCACGGCGATCTCGAACCAGAATTGCGCCGGGTCGGCCAGTTGCGCGACAGAGTCGAGCCCCTTGAGGTATCCGTAGCCGATCAACCCGGCAGCAAGCCAGTGGATCGTCCGCGTGACAAAACCATGCGGTTCCGCGCGGGGCGCCCGGGACGTGTCAGCGGTGTCTCTATGCGTCATGCGGCGGCCCGATCCTCGGCGTCAGCTTGCGCCACAGGGGCAGGCAGAAAGGGCGCGGCCAGAAGGGCCAGACAAACCGCCGCCAGCGAAAAGACCGCCAGCAGGCCGACAAGGGCAAGGCCCAGACTTGCCATCATCACGCCGATGCAGAACAGGGCGACGTTGGACAGAGAGGCGGCGCATTTGGTCAGAAGGTCTTTCATGTCAGGGTCTCCGATCAGTTTCATGTTTCGATGACACTGATCTATGGGCCGGGACTGGCCCCCGCCTGACCCCAACCTTACAAATTCGCAAACTTCAGCATGACGCGCAGTCCCTGCGGCCTGGCCTCCGACAGCGCAAGCTCTGCCCCATGCCGGTCGGCCACCGCGCGCACCAGCGCAAGACCAAGCCCTGTCCCCTCGCTGGTGCGCGCAGAATCGAGCCGAACCAAGGGTTTGATGATCTCGGCATGGTGCTCGGGGGGGACGCCCCTGCCGTTGTCAGACACGCCGATTGCCCGCCCACGGGCGCTCAGTGTGATCTCGGGCCCGCCATGGACAAGGGCGTTCTGGATCAGGTTGGCCAGCGCCTGCACCAGCATGTTGCGATCCGCCAGAACCGTCTCCGGCGCGGCGACATCCAGCGTCAGCGCCTTGTCGGCGTCGTCGATCACCGGCCCGAAGGTTTCGGCCACATCCCGGGCGAGCGCGCCAAGATCGACCTGAACAAAGCCATCGGTGCCCTGCCCCGCCTCGATCCGGGCGACCCGCATGATCGTGTCGAACATGCCCGACAGCGCGCTGGCTTCGTCCAGCGCGGCTTCTCGCGCCTCACCTTCCGGCAGCATTTCGAGCCGGGCCCGCAAGCGCGCCAGCGGCGTGCGCAGATCATGTGCGAGGCTTGCGCTCAGATGGCGGGTCTGCGCCACGAGGCGCTCCAGCTCCGCCGCGGCGCGATCCAGTTCACGGGCGATGTCGTCCAGATCGTCTCGCCCCCGCGCGATGCCCGTGCGCGCGGTCAGATCGCCCGCCGCAAGACGGTTGAGCGTGGCGTTGATCCGCGCAAACCGCCGCTGTGCCACCAGCCCAGCGCCAAACCCGATCAGCACCGTCAGCCCTGCCACGGCCATGGCCATGGTCCACTGGATGCCGGCCAACAGCTCCAGCGCGGCCTCGCTGTCATCCAGAGGCACGCCCACCAGAAGCGGCACGCCACGACGGTCACGGGTCACAAGGATGCGCCATGTCTCCGAGCGGCGAAACGGGTCCTCCAGATTGACCGTACCGCCACCGCGCCGCACGACGCGCGCGAAGGACGGCGGCAAGTCCCCCAGATGCGCGGGCGACCGCAGGATCACCGAAAAGGTGTCAAGCGGCCCGCGCCCGTCAAGCACCGCAGTGCTGGCCATGACCTCCAGCGTGCGGTCAATCCGGCGCTCCAGCGCGCTTTCGCCAAGATCCAGCGCGATGAAGATCGCACCGACCATGGCCGCTGCGAACACCCCCGACAACAGCAGCGAAAGCCGCAGCGCCGATGAGCGCCGCAGCCATGCAAGGGATCTGCCGATCCTACCGGCCAAAGACATAGCCCTCCCCCCGCCGTGTTCGGATCAGGGCGGTGTCAAAAGGTTTGTCGATCTTCGCGCGCAGACGGCTGATATGGGTTTCGACGACGCTGGTCGTCGGGTCAAAGCTCATATCCCAGACCTGTTCCAACAGCATGGTCCGCGTCGCCAGCCGCCCCGGCCTGCGCATGAAATACTCCAGCAGTTTGAACTCTTTGGCCATCAGTTCGATCTCTTGTCCCTGACGCATGCAGCGCCGCGCAATCAGGTCGAGGCTCAGGTCACCGTGGCGCAGGACGGTGGGTGCCGCGGCCTCTGCCCCGCCCCCGTCGCGGCGCCGCCCCAACGCGTTCACCCGCGCCGAAAGTTCCACGAAGGCAAAGGG
>JBELMB010000164.1:0-7111 GCA_042088665.1 Sagittula sp. | reverse complement strand
GGTTTGGTGAGGTAGTCGTCCCCCCCGGCCTCGAAGCCCTCGACCCGCGCGTCGACCTCTCCCAATGCGGTCAGGAACAGCGCCGGGCTGGTGTTCTTGGAGGCCCGCAGCGCCTTGAGGACGGACAAGCCATCAAGCCCGGGCACCATGCGGTCAAGGATCAGCAGGTCGTAGCCCTGCCCCATGGCGGCCACGAGCGCGTCCTTGCCGTCGTCGAAGTGATCAACGACATGCCCTTCCTCGCGCAATCCACCGGCGATCCATGGACCCAGCTGCCCGTCATCTTCCAGAAGCAATATGCGCATGGTGTCCCCAAACTGGTCTGCGAACCGGGACGGGCCATGTGCCGGTGCCCTCCACGGCGGTTTGCCAAGGGGTCGACGCACATGCCACGGTGCCGGTCACGGCGCTTTCCTGCGGCCGCTCCTTGCAAGACATCCCCCGCCACGCCGGCAATCTCAACCTGCATTCCGACTGTGGGGGCTGATCGGGTCTACGCCCGCTCGATTTGACCACGGGCTTTGGCGGAGGCCTCTGAGGGAGCGGGCGCGCCAAAGGACAATGCGATTGCGATCACCGCCTCCACGGTCAGGCCCGTCTGACGCGCTGCGGTCTGGACGGAAAGGGATGGCAGCAGGCCACCTGCGACAGGCCTGTCTGCCGGAAATCTCTGTTGGGGGATGAGATTGGTCATTTCAGTCTCTCCTTGGATCATGTGCCCCGAAGGCGCCGCGCCTTGGGATATGATCAACATGGGCCAGCCCCCTGTCACTGGCGTGGGGCGAAACTTACGGTTTTGTAAGGTTGTGCCTGCACAGTCAGGCGCATCTGGACCTCGTGCGCACCTCGACGCCCACCGCGAAGGCACTCTGAACAGCGACCCGTATGGAGGCTTGATCAGGTGGCGTACCACTGCGGAGGCACCTTCGTCAGCAGGCTTTACGCGCGCCCGCTGACCATACCGGATCACGCGAAAATGGGTGCGGTTGCCGGATCTCCTGCGAAGTCACCGCGGTCGAAATCAGCGACAAGTGCGTCAAGGACCAGCACTGCGCCTTCGGCATGGAGGATCCGAACATCCGCCCCATCCTGCTGAAACTGCAGCGCATCAAAGAATTCATCCCCGGTGCCAAGACCTTCGGCCCGGATGAGATCAAGGCCATCCTCGAAATCTGTGATCGTGTCATCGCCGAAGGTTTCGCCAAATTCGAAGACATCCGCCCCCGCGCCTCCGGACAAAAGATCATCGTCCAGACCGCCGTCCAACACGTCTCTGCCACCCCCGCCAGAAATCGTGTCAGATCCGTCGCGACCGACCAGTATGTTGTTCTGGTCATTGCCGATCAATCTGTCGTCATGTGCCGAGGCGTTTACCCTTTCAAAGTTGCGGATCACGTCGCCTTCGGCGTCGCCCCCGGACGCGGATTGGAGGCCCGTGACACTGTCCGCGGTCAAATCCACGCTTACCCCGAGTGCCGATCCGATGTACTGGATCCAGTCGACGCCTTCGCCGCCATCCTGCGTGTCCGCGCCCTGCCCCCCGCGAGAGACGTCGTTGCCTGCGCCACCGAGAATGCTGTCGTCACCGGCCAGGCCCAGGAAAATATTGTCGCCGCCATCCCCGATGAGCACGTCCTCGTGCGCAGAGGCATTCACGCGCTCAAAGTTGCGGATTTCATCGCCCTCGGCGTCCCCACCGGAGGCCGACTGCAAGCCGGTCAGACCATCCGCGTTGAGATCCACGCGCACGCCTTCGGCAGAATCGACATATTGCAGCCAGTCAAGGCCCGCGCCCCCGTCCTGCGTGTCAGCCCCCAAGCCGCCACGCAGAACATCGATCCCGTCACCGCCATCGATGCTGTCATCCCCGGCACGACCGATCAGCACGTTTCTGCCCGCGTCGCCAACAAGGATGTCATCATGCTCAGAGGCGTTGACGCGCTCAAAATTGAACAGCACATCGCCTTCGGCATCACCTCCGGCGGCAAACTGCTGCCCGGTCCCGAGGATCGCGTTCAGATCGACGCTGACACCAGCAGCGGAGTCGACATACTGGATCCAGTCGACGCCACCGCCACCATCCTGCGTATCGGCGCCTGCACCGCCCCGCACTGCGTCGTCTCCCTCACCGGCGCTGATGAAATCCGCGCCTGCGCGCCCGATCAGAACGTTGCGCTCTGCGTTCCCGATCAGAGTATCGTCCTGAGACGAGGCGTTCACACGCTCGAAATTCCGGATCACGTCGCCTTCGGCGTCGCCCCCGGAGGCCGATTGCAACCCGGTGATGGCATCCACGTTCAGATCGACCGTCACGCCAAGATCCGAGTCGATGTATTGCAGCCAGTCGAGGCCGTCACCGCCGTCCTGCGTGTCCGCACCGGCCCCGCCCCGAATTGCGTCATCTCCGTCGCCACCGGAAATACTGTCAGCACCCGCGCGCCCGATCAACAGGTTGGCCGCGTCGTTTCCGCTGAGCGTGTCATCGTGTTCAGAGCCATTCACGCGCTCAAAGTTGCGGATTTCATCGTTCTCGGCATCCCCACCGGAGGCTGACTGCAATCCAGTGACGCTGTCCACCGTCAGATCGATCTCCACCCCGGTGGTGGAGCCGCTGTACAAGAGCAGGTCAATCCCATCGCCGCCGTCCAGCGTGTCCGCCCCAAGGCCACCGCGCACAACGTCATTGCCCGCTCCGGCAAAGATGCTGTCATCCCCCGCCCGTCCGATCAGAGCGTCGTTCAAGGCGCCACCGGTCAGAGTGTCGTCATGGGCCGAGGCATTGACCCTTTCGAAATTGCTGATGACATCGCCTTCGGCATCTCCGCCCGAGGCGGATTGCAACCCGGTGACGCCGTCGACGGTGAGGTTTACGGACACGGCCGCGGCGGAATCGATGTATTGGATCCAGTCGACCCCGTCCCCGCCATCCTGCGTGTCCGCACCTGCGCCACCGCGGGAAACGTCGTCTCCGCCCCCGGCCAGAATGCTGTCATTGCCGTCCCGGCCAATCAGGATGTTGCGTTCACCATTGCCCACAAGCGTGTCATCGAACCGCGTTGCATTCACGCGCTCGAAGTTGCTGATCACGTCACCCTGTGCGTCACCACCCGAAGCCGATTGCAACCCGGTCGTGCCGTCAGCGTTGAGGTTCACCGACACCGCAGCGCCGGAATCCGTGTAGTGGAGCCAGTCGCTGCCTTCGCCGCCGTCCTGCGTGTCCGCCCCTGCGCCGCCGCGAACCCCATCGTTGCCGGTCCCCGCAAGGATGCTGTCGGCGCCTGCGCGCCCAAGGACCACATCGTTGCCTGCGCCAGCATCCAGAAGGTTGTCGGTGCCGTCCCCGATCAGCGTGTCATCGAAGGCCGATCCAAGGAGGTTCTCGATACCCTCGAAACGGTCGCCAGCAGCTTCGCCTGCGGTGCCCTGCCCCCGCCCGAGGTCAGCCGACACACCTGCGCCCGCTTCGGCGTAAGACGCGGTGTCGCGCCCCTCTGCGCCCTTCAGCGTGTCAGCCCCCTGACCGCCCAACAGCGTGTCATCGCCACCGGCGCCGTCCAGCACGTCCGCCGCCACGTTGCCCCGGATCAGGTTGTCATTGCTGTCGCCCGTGATGTTCTGCGCATCGGCCGCCTCAAAGCTGCGGGCGAGGCGGACAACGGTGTCCGCCCCGCTTTGGTGCACGACAAAGGTCTCGCCCTCGAAATCCCCTTCGAGGCGGATCGTGACATCGGCGGTGCCGTCCCCGTCGATGTCGAAATCAAGATTGGCAGACCCGAGGCGCACAGACAGATCGGCATTCGCCATATCAAGCCCTTCGGCCAACAAGAGGTCATCGTTGTGGAAATCCGAGATGACCACATCGCCCTGTGCGGGCGCATAGGCCACGACCACCGCAGCATCGGGCAGATCATAGCGCCCGTCCGCATCCGCGTCCGCAATGTAGCGCACGGTATCATCCGGCAAAAACCGCGTCTGAAAACCGGGAACCTCTGCCGGCCCGTCGCCCTCGAAAAACGCGAGCCGCTGCGCGATCTCGTCGGATTTGTCCAGAATGCTGCGCATCCGCGGCTGGGTTGCGTCCTGGATGAACTGTTCCAACTCCGCCATGGCCTGATCAGAGAGGTTGAGCGGGTCGGTCACGGTCAAAATGGACTTCACCAGATCAAAGACCGTCTTGACTTTGCCGCCCTGCACCCCGGCCAGCGTGAGCGCCTGGAACAAGGTGTCATAGGCGCCAACCGACAAGTTCAACGGAGCAAGCGCGTCAAAGGCGAGATCCGTCGCGTCACCGCCCACAAAATCCAGTGCCAGATCGATAGCCAGGTTCACGAACGGCTTTGCCGCGCGCGACGCGAGGCTGGCAAGCACGTCACCTTGTGTATTGCTGATCCAGTCGCTCTGGCCGTTCGCTATATTGATCTGCGGAATCGCGTCGATCACCGCAGTGGCGGCTGTGAACCCCTCTCGGTATTCCTC
This sequence comes from Sagittula sp., assembly GCA_042088665.1. Classification (GTDB taxonomy): domain Bacteria; phylum Pseudomonadota; class Alphaproteobacteria; order Rhodobacterales; family Rhodobacteraceae; genus JBELMB01. Next base: position 2,635 of record JBELMB010000164.1, on the reverse strand, counting down.
AAACGCCTCGAACAGATCCTCGACCACAACAGCTCCGGACTGCATGCGGTCCTGCGCGATATAGGTCTGTGTGTCTCGAAAGCTCTCGAACAGCTCTTCGCTTTGCTTCAACAGCCCCTCGACATAGGCAAATTGCGCGGACACCAGGTCTTGGTGACGGTTGTAATGCGTCAGCGTCTCCACGAGTGCCGCAGCCGCAGCCGAATAGTCCAGCGCATCCTGCAGTGTCTTGCGGCCCAGCGGCGTCAACAGTTGTATCGAAAGGACAGCCAGATCCGCGGTTGTGCCGATGGCGTCCTCCCACAGCCCCCATTCCGTGTTGAGCGTCCGCGCGCTTTGCAGCATTTCGCGGGCGTATTGCGCCATATTGCCTTGCGGGCCGTTGAGAACAGTCAGAAACTCCTGGTTGAGGTCCAGTTGCACCGCGGCTTGATACAGTTGGACGGCCACGCTGAGGCCGACGACATCCTCCGGGGCGTCGACCTTTCTGACCCCGAACTGGTTTTCTGCCCGGTTGAAGTGGACCTCGTATTCTTCGCCATCAAGCTCAAAAAGCGTCACATCGGATTTTTCCGCGACGTAGAGCGTGACAAGCGCTTCTTCGGACATTTCGTGTCCGTCCCAAAGCCTGTACTCGAATTCGATTTCGTCACCCGCCACGAAATCGGCGCCCGGCGTGGTCGGGTCATGGACAAAAACCGGGACAGAGAACTTGTAAGAGACACCACCGATGTCGACGCTTTTGTCGCGTTGGACGAGCTGCAGCCCCGGGATCGGATTGTCGGGATCCGGCTCCCAGACCACCTCCAACCCCTGCGGCACAAAGCTGTCCTGATCCGGGTCGTCGTCATTGACCGTGACCGGGATCACCAGCGGCGCGCCGAGATAGGCGATGGCCTCATCCTCGGATGGCTGTGGCGCGGTGTTTTCGACCACGTTGATCGTCAACGTGGCCGTATCGGTTTGCCCGTCACTCTCGATGGTATAACTGATCTGTTCGACGCCTGTGCGGAGCGGTTTGATATAGGCAAGCGGCAACCCATTGGAAAACGTGGGTCTACTGCGCAAATCGAATAAGACCGCGTCCAGATTATCCGACGCGTCGAAGTCCAGCGAAAAGGAACCGATCGGAAAGGCCCCGCCCGGCCCTTCGAAGACGTCGTTGGACACAAGCGCCCGCGCGCCATGTTTCGTCAGTATGGTGTTCTCATCTGTTGGGCGCAAAGGCCTGACCCCGTTCAGCGCCTCCCCGGCCACATTCAGCGTCAGCGTGATCTCATCGTCGTTTGCCACCAGTTTGACCAGTGGCTCGACGTCCACGGTCACGGTCGCCTCGTTCGAAACGCGCCCCTCTTTGTCCGCCACGGTGTAGGTAAAGGTGTCGGTCTCCGTCGATCCATCGTCCGGGATATAGCGAACCTGCCCGTTCAGGATCATTGCCGTGCCATGCGACGGATTTGTCGTGATCTGCAGCGTCGCCGGATCAATCGCGCCATCGAGATCGATATCGCCGTCCAGCACGTCGATCAGGACGATGCCGCCCTCGTCGACCGTGACCGCATCATCCAGCGCCGTCGGGGCCCGGTTTCCGACACCATCGACGCCCCCATAGACGATGTTGACCTGTCCCGAACTGCTGCCCCCTGTGGCTGCGCCGGGGACCGCGATGGCAAAATCATCATAGCCATCGGCATTCAGATCCCCCAGCCCCCCCACCGAATGGCCGGAGTCCGCAAGATCGGAGAACGCCAGACCCTGCGCCGCGGTCAGCGTCGCGAGGTCGATCGTACCCGGCAATGCAGCCCCCCCGAACACGACATACGCGCTGCCAAGGTTCGAAGAGAGCCCGGTCGGCAGAAAGTAGCCAGGTGCACCGATGATGACATCAGCAAAGCCATCGTTATTGACATCCCCGGCCGATGCGACCGTCTCCCCGAGGTTGTCACCGGCCCGCGCGCCCTGGATCTTGACCCCTTGGGAGGCTGTCAGAGACGAAAGATTGATGCTTTCAGGTACATCTGCGCCGCCATAAACGATGTAGGCCGCGCCGGCATAGGTGCCGCCATCGTCATTTCCCCATGCGCCGACGAGGATGTCGTCGATGCCATCACCATTGACGTCGCCCGCCGAGGCGAGGCTGCTGCCGGCAAAATTATAGGCAGCGCCGCCGTTGAGAATGACACCGCTTGCGCTTGTGATACCAAATGCAGGGGGCAAAACCTGGTTCAGGAACGCCAGTTCAATTTCATCTGGCAGGTCCGGGTCTCCGAAAACCACATAGGCCCGACCGGACCGCAGGCCTGCCGGGGTCCCGAAAGGGTCACCCACCAGAAAATCGGCAGTGCCATCGTTGTTGAAATCGCCAGCCGCACTCACGGCTGCGCCAAGCTCTGCGCCCGAGACACCCGGAATGGTCACACCGTCGCCGGAGGCCAACGTGCCAAGATCGATCCGCTCAGGCAGGTCTGTCCCGCCGAAAACGATGTATGACGCCGGAGCCTTCGGCGCGCCGATCAAGACATCATGAAAGCCGTCGCCATCAATATCGCCGACGCCCGCCACTGACCTGCCGGCCCAAGAGCCCGCCTCGCCCTGCAGAACCACGCCCTGCGACGGGTCCATGCTCGACAGGGTC
>JBELMB010000163.1:0-11416 GCA_042088665.1 Sagittula sp. | reverse complement strand
CCTGCAGCGGCGGGTTTTCGGCAAGCGCGCCGGGATTCTGGGTCTTGGCCGCATCGGACACGAAGTGGGCAGGCGGCTCGCGGGTTTTGACATGGAGATTGCCTATACCAGCCGGGCGCCCCGCCCCGGCGTCCCGGATTGGCGGTTCGAACCGGATCCCATTGCCTTGGCCCGCGCCTCTGACGTGCTGTTTGTCACCCTCGCCGCCACGCCGCAAACGCGCCATATCGTCAATCGCAACGTGCTGGAGGCGCTGGGACCAGACGGGCTGCTGGTCAATGTCTCGCGCGCGTCCAATCTGGACGAAGAGGCGCTGATCGCGGCGCTGGAAGAGGGACGGCTGGGCGGCGCGGCGCTGGACGTCTTCGACGGGGAGCCGGTGATCGATCCGCGCCTGTGCGCACTGGACAATGTGCTGTTGCAACCCCATCACGGCAGTGCCACCGTGGACACCCGCCGCGCCATGGGGCAGCTTCTGCGGGACAACCTCGCGGCCCATTTCGCCGGGCACCCCTTGCCCAGCCCCGTAACACTGCCCCCGATGGTTCAGGAGACATGCATATGACCGCCGTAAAATCCGTCACCGCCTTCGCCGCAAAGGATCTGCGCATCGAGTCCGATCCACAGGCAGAGCTTGTCCCCGGTGCGGGCGAAGTGCTGATCGATATCGCGCGCGGTGGGATCTGCGGGTCTGACCTGCACTACTACAACCACGGCGGCTTTGGCACCGTGCGGTTGAAAGAGCCGATGATCCTCGGGCACGAAGTATCCGGCCACGTGGCCGCACTTGGCGACGGGGTCAGCGGGCTGGACCTCGGGCAACTGGTGGCGGTCTCGCCGTCAAGACCCTGTTATGCCTGCGCATATTGCCTCGAAGGCGCACACAACCATTGTATGGAGATGCGGTTTTACGGCTCCGCCATGCCGTTTCCGCACATCCAGGGGGCCTTTCGTGAGCGGCTGGTGGCAGATGCCCGGCAATGCGCCCCCGCAGACGGGCTGAGCGCCGGTGAGGCCGCAATGGCAGAGCCGCTGTCGGTTGTGCTTCACGCGGCGCGGCGCGCGGGCGACCTGTTGGGCAAGCGGGTTCTGGTGACCGGCGCAGGGCCGATCGGTCAGCTTGCCGTGCTGGTTGCACGGGCCGCCGGGGCACGGGAGGTGGCGATCACGGATATTGCCCCGTTTACGCTGTCGATGGCGGCGCAGATCGGTGCGGACCGGACCCACAACGTGGCCGACGATGCCGAGGCGCTGGCGGGCTATGCCGCGAACAAAGGGCATTTCGACGTGCTTTTCGAGTGTTCCGGAGTGGCGCAGGCGCTGGCCGGGGCCGTGCCCGCGCTGCGACCCGGCGCAATCGTCATGCAGTTGGGTCTGGGTGGAGAGATGACCTTGCCCATGCAGGCCATGACCGCCAAGGAGTTGGACCTGCGGGGGTCGTTTCGTTTCCACGCGGAGTTCTTTACGGCGGTGCAGCTGATGCAAGCGGGACGTTTGGATGTGAAGCCACTGATCACGCATGACTTTCCGCTGGAGGCAGCGGTGGCGGCCTTTGAAATGGCTTCGGACCGCAGTCAGGCGATCAAGGCGCAGATATCCTTTTCCTGAAGCGGTGGCTTGGCTGGCGGGATCCTGCGCGCAGGCCATCGGCACGCGCCATCCTCGCCGGCCGGTTTCCAGTCTGCCAGTTTCCGGTCTTGGCTGCCGGCGTGGGGCGAGGGGCCAGCCCCTCGCGCTCCCCGGAGTATTTTTGAAACAAAGAAACAAGCAGTGGAAATCTGTTTGGGGTCAGGGGCCAAAGGGCGCTAACCTGTGGCGCAGATTTGCGGGGCATGGAGGGCCTGTTCATGACACCACCTGAGTATGCGCAGGCGCGGGCCACCAGTTTTGAAGAGATCCCCATCATCGATCTGTCGGCCATGGACAGCGACGACGGCTTTGCCGAGGTCGCAGAAAAGCTGGTGGCGACGGCGCGGGACGTGGGGTTCTTTTACCTGACCGGGCACGGGGTTGCGGGCGATCTGCGAGAGCGCGCCTTTGCCGCGTCGCGTCGGTTCTTTGCGCTGTCGGCAGCGGACAAATCGACCGTCGCGGTGGACGCCCACCAGCGGGGCTGGCTCGCGCCGGGGCAAACCCGACTGGAGGGGTCAAAGACCCATGACGCCAAGGAGGTGTTCTTTTGGGGATTTTACGTGGACGCTGAGGACCCCGAGTTTCGCGCCGGAGTGCCCCTTGTGGCGCCCAATCAATGGCCGGACACCGTGGCGCCATGGCTTAGGACGGAGATCACGCCTTACTACCTCGCGGTGCTTGCGCTGTCGCGGCGCGTGCTGGCGGCGCTGGCGTTTGGGCTGGGGCGCGATCCGGCCTTCTTTACACCCTTTTACGACAAGCCACTCGGCCGGGGGCAGTTGGTTTACTACCCCCCGCAGGGCGCGCAAGACACGCAGGAAGAGCGTCTGGGCGCGGCGGCGCACACGGATTTTGGCGTTCTGACGATTCTGGCGCAGGACGATCTTGGCGGCTTGCAGGTGCGCGCGCCGTCGGGCGACTGGGTCGAGGCCCCACCGGTGCCGGAGAGTTTCGTGTGCAATATCGGTGATTTGCTGGAGCTCTGGACCGGGGGCCAGTTGCGCTCAACCGTGCACAGGGTGATCAACCGCGCGACAGAGCCACGCTTTTCGATCCCCGTCTTTTGCGATCCAGCGAGCGCCACGGTGATCGACTCTGCCGATTTCGGGCGGACCTCCGAGGCGCCGAACATCACCGCCGGGGCCCATATCGCGGGTCGCAACCGCAAGAATTTCAAACACTATCGCTGAGCCCTCCCTGCTCGGCCCCGATGGCAGATAGCGCGGCGCGGGCCACAGCCATGTCCTGATCGGGACTGCCAGAGCCCACGCCGATGCCCCCCACCAATGTGCCTGACATGCGGATCGGCAAGCCGCCGACCAACCCTGTGACCGCGCCCTGCGTGGCGGCGGCGATATGGGGGCGCACGGCCTCCGGGATGACGTCCGAGGGCGCGCCAATCGAGGCCGCCGTGCGCGCCTTTGTCGCCGCGCTCTTGCGGCTGAGGAACTTGGCGCCGGTCATTCGGAGTTCGCCCAGTGTCTCGCCGCTGGCATCCACGATGACGATGCATTGCGGCTGCCCGATCTCCTCGGCCTTGGCCACGGCAGCCGACAGCATGGCGAGGACAGCGGTGTGGGTCAGAACGAGGCTTGGTGCGACATACATGGTGTGCCTTTCAGGACGGGCGCGGTACGCGCCTTGGTTGGATTTTTCGGCGGTACGCACCTCAGTTGTAGATGTCGGCGGTACGCGCCTCGGTTGGGTCTGCCGGCGGTTCGCGCCTCAGTTGGAGTCACTGGCGGTGCAGTGACGCTCGACCCAGGTGGTGAGGCCGGCCTCGCAGGTGGTGTGCAGCTCTGGTTTGAACATCTCGTCGGGCGCGGCCTGCAGCATCCAACCGACAAAGGTTTCAGCGTCGCCCCCCATCTGTGTCACATAGGCGGCGATCAGGTCGTAAAAGGCGTGGTCATCCGGCAATGCCTCACCCGACGCCAATGCCAACCGGTGAAAGCCGAAGTCATGCCGAACCGCGAGATCGGTGTAAACCGGACGCTCGACACCACCGATATAGACCAAAGGACAGGCGGAGAAGCAGTTGCCAAACAAGAACGTCCTCATGCCGCGCGCGCGAATTTCGCGCCCGGTCTTGAGGGCGTCACTCACGCTGCCGCCACCGCTTCCCAATTCGACATCAACGATGCCCGGATGCAGGGCGAGTTGTTCCATGAAGCGCGCGTGAAACCCCGCATCGATGTTGCCATAGACGCGAAGGCCGGTGCCGCTGGCATCCACCTCGAACTGGGCCTCGGGCGCTGAATGGCTGATTTGTGCGGTCACGGGAATGTCGAAATGCCCGGTACAATCGAGGTTCCATGTGTTGATGCGTTCCGCCTCATTGGCCGCCATGGCCCATTCCGCCTGCCAGACCCAGTTGCCCAGCGAGGCGGCGAATTTCGCCTGATCATAGGCGGAAACGCTGGAGTCGAGGGGCGGATAGTCCAGCTCTTCAAGGAGCTTGATCTCTTCGAGACGACCCAGCATCCGGCCAAGAATGGCGCATTTGTGCCGTTCTACGTCGACCTGAATGTCCCAACGGCCCAAGAGCGACAGATGCGGCCCGCCTGTGCGCTGCTCCACATGGGCGATGTAACGTTGTTCGGCCTTGCCCACAGCCACAATCGCGGCGGGCCAGTCATTGTTTTGCGCCAGACTGGCAGTGGGCAAGAGGCACAAGGCCAGGCTCAGGCGAATCGGGCGCGCGTGTTCAAAGGTCATGCTGGTCATCGTTCAGGCCGTTTGTCTCTCAGACTGGCGACACGCCACTTATGTTAAGATAGGCGGAATACAAGGATGTCGTTCCGCAGATAAAGAGCCGGTTCAACTTTTCACCGCCAAAACAGACATTTGCCACGATCTCCGGGATATGGATCTTGCCGATCAGCACGCCCTCAGGTGTGTAGCAATGCACGCCATCGGCCGCGGAGGTCCAGATGCGGCCGTCCCAGTCGACACGAAAGCCGTCAAAAAGCCCGTTGCCGCATTCGGCAAAGATCTCGCCCCCGGACAATGTGCCATCGGCGTTCACCGTATGACGGCGGATGTGTCGTGGGCCGTTTTCCAGATGCGTGGCCCCCGTGTCAGCGATGTAAAGCAGGCTCTCATCCGGGGAAAAGGCCAGCCCGTTGGGCTTTTCGTAGTCGTCTGCGACCCGGGTGATCTCTCCCTCCGGCGAGACACGATAGACGTGGCAGGCGCCGATTTCGCTCTCGGCGCGGGCTCCTTCGTAGTCGAGGAGGATGCCGTAAGACGGATCGGTGAACCAGATGCTGCCATCGGATTTCACCACCACGTCATTGGGCGAATTCAACCGCTTGCCGTCGATGCTGTCCGCGATCACGGTGATGCTGCCATCGTGTTCGGTGCGACAGACGCGGCGACCGAGGTGTTCGCAAGAGACCAGCCGCCCCTGCCGATCGACGGTATGGCCATTGGTGTTGTTCGCGGGTTGGCGAAACGTGGAAACCGCGCCCGAACAGTCATCCCAGCGCAGGATGCGATTGTTGGGAATGTCGGACCACAGAAGATAGCGCCCCGCCGCAAACCACACCGGCCCCTCTGACCAGCGCGCGCCGGTCCAGAGCCGCTCGACACGCGCGTGGCCGATAATACAGGCCTCGAACGCGGGATCGATTACTTCGAACCCGGTGCCTTCAAGTTCTCCGAACATCACCATCTTTCTCCTTTTGGCGTCGCCGCATGCCCCCGCCCTGCGACGGGATCCGATTGCCCGGATGCTCCGGGTCTGGGCCCCATATTGCTTGATAGGTGTCCGCCGCCCAACCACGTTTTTGCAAGATCACGAAAGCCAGCAGCAATCCAGTCCACCAAAGGCCCAATACCAGCCACATCCAGCGCGGCCCGTTGCTGTGCCAAAGGCCCACCAGAACCGTCGCAATGGCCAGCGCCAGCGTGATGTAGCCCAGCGATTTATGCACCATCTCGAACGTCCGCCGCCACGGGGTCAGGTCATAGTGGTGTCCGCGCAGCGTCCCATCCCGGGCCGGAGCCGTCGGCCCGCCCTTGGAGCCGCGCGCAAGGCCCAGAGCGATCTGGAACAGCGCCAGTGCGATCACCCCGTAGCCCATCATCCCGTGCAGGCTGCCACCGCGGGCGGCCCCCCAGACAAGGCCCAGCCCCACAAGGGTCAGAAAGGTCGCAAGGCTTTGCCCCATCCAGTGAAAGCGCCACCATGTCGGGTTGTCCAACTCTCGGGGCCAGTCCTGCCAGGGCAGGATCTTCAGGAACCGCGCGGCAATGATGGCCAGCGGCGCGATGACACCCCAGGCAAGCACCATGGTGCGCGCGTGCCAGGACACGGCCCAGCCCACGGCGTGGGGGCGACCGGGATCCACGGAGGCAAGGAGCCAGTCCATCATATCAGCCTTTGACGGCCCCTGCGGTCATTCCGGTGATGATCTGGCGGCTCGCCAGAAGCGTGAAGATGATCGGCGGGATCGCCAGCAACATGCCGGTGGCCATGATCACGCCCCACTCCACGTTGAACTCTGACATGTTGTTCACGATCAGGATCGGCACGGTCTTGGTGTTGCGATCCGACAGGGCGGAGGCCAGCAGGTACTCGTTCCAGGCGATGCGGAAGGTAAAGATGGCAGCAGCGGCAAGGCCCGGCTTGATCAGCGGCAGCACCACCAGAAAGAAGACCTGGAACGGCCCGGCCCCATCCACCCGCGCCGCCTCTTCAAGAGAGCGCGGCACCTGCACGATAAAGCTTTGCAGGATCCAGATCACAAACGGCAGGTTCATCGCGATATAGATCAGGATGATGCCCGAATGGGTGCCCGCCAGACAGACGTCGCCACGCCCACCAAAGGCCTCGCGGATCATGCCGCCGATCAGCCCTTCCTTGTCGAGGCAGAATTCATTGTTCCACAAACCAAAGACCGGCACGAGCAGCACCGCGGGCGGTACCATGCGCACCATCAGCGTGGTCAGCGAAACCGTATCGCGCCCCATGAACCGGAACCGCACCAGCGCGTAGGCGCCCATGCAGCCGATGATCAGCGTCAGCACCGTCGAGACCAGCGCGATGATCAGCGAGTTGATGAAGGCGCCGCCGAACTTCAGCGAACAAAACTCCAGATGATCGATCTCGTACCAGAGCACGTCGCAAAGCGCCGTCTCGTAGTTGCGGATCGTCGGCAGAAAGATCAGCCCCGTGCTGCCGGAAATGATGTCTACATCCAGCTTGAAGCTGTTGATGAGCATCAGGAAAACCGGCCCCACGGCCATGAAGACCAGCGCCACCAGAAGCGCGTAGAAAGCGGGGTTCTGTTTCTCGTAGGACGCGGACATCAGCTGTCCTCCTCAGCGGCGGCGCGCACCCGGGCGGCGCGGGCCTCTTGCAGGCGGGTGATCGCGAACATCGCGAAGGTGAGTAGCAGGAGCAAAATGAGCAGGTAATTCGACATCGCCGCGGCCACGCCCAGTTCGCGGAATTCCGTCGCAGTGCGAGAGATGCGCAGTGCAAGGATCTCGGTCGACAGACCCGGACCGCCCTCGGTCAGCACGAGGATGACTTCGAGCACCTTGAAGGCATCGATCAGGCGCAAGAGGCCGGTCACGATCAGGACCGGCAGCATCAGCGGCAGCTTGATGAACCAGATCTGCTGCAGCGGTGTCGCGCCGTCGATGCGCGCCGCTTCCAGCGCGGAGCGCGGCAGCGATTGCAGCGCCGCCAGCGCCAGAATGAAGATGAACGGCGTCCATTGCCAGATGTCGGCAATGATCACGGAGGTGAGCGCGTGGCTCCCCAGCCAGTCGATCTTGGGCAGGCCGAGGCTGTCCAGCGTGCGATTGAACGTGCCCACCGTGGGATGGTACATGTAGCGCCACATCAGGCCCACCACGACCGGCGCGATCATCATCGGCAGGATGAAGAGCGTGCGCAGCATCGACATGCCACGGATGTTGCGATCCAGAAGCAGCGCAAGGCCGACGCCCAGCACCATCTCGATAGACACGCAGAAGAACGCGAATTTCAGCGTGACCCAGAGGCTTTCGTGAAAGTTCGGATCGTTCCAGAGGGTGATGTAATTCTTCAGCCCGACGAACTCGGCTTCGCCTATGGTCTGGCTCGGGCTCCAGTCGCGAAACGAGCCCCAGATCATGTAGGCCAGCGGATACAGCAGGGCCACGGCCATGATGACGGCGGCGGGGGCCATGAACATCCAGGGGGTAAGACGGTTGGCGGCGTTCATTTCACCAGTTCCTGCGCATACGTCGGAAAGGAAACCCCGGTCCGGTCTGCCCGGACCACGACGCGCGTGCCTTGGGCGTGCCAGCGGTCGTCTGGCGGCGGGCCGGCTTGCATGGAGCCGGCTTGCATGGAGCCGGCATGTGTGGGGTCGGCGTGTTTCGGGGCGGGATAGTCAGGGATGGATGGTTCAGGCTGGTCCCTGACGCGCCATGCGAAGCGGCGCGCCAGGGGCCAGGGATCGCCCCGGCGCATGGCCGGAGCGATCACCGGGAGGTTACTGCCAGGTGTAGTAGCCGGCTTCTTCCATCACGGCCTTGGTGCGCTCTGCAACACCGTCGAGGGCTTCCTGGATGTCGAGATCCTCGGTCAGCACCTTGGACAGCGTGGTGCCCAGATCGGCGTTGATCTTGCCCCAGACGGGGATGATCGGGCGCCAGTCGGGGTCGGCGTGCTGCAGGGCCTCACCAAAGGTGGCCATATGCGGGAACTTGGCGTTCACATCCGCATCCGCGTGGGTGGAGAAGCGCGAAGGGTTGCCACCGGCCATGGCCACCAGCTTGTCGCCCTGCTTGGAGGTCAGCCACTGCATCAACAGGAAGGCCGCTTCCTTGTTCAGGCCGTTGGCCGGAATGCCGATGCCGAAACCACCAGTCTGCGAGCCGCGGCGCGTGCCCATCGGGTGCATCGCCCAGCCGACGTTGCCCACGACCTTTGATTTGTTGGGATCGTTGATCTGGCCCGCGACAACCGTGGTGTCGAGGAACATCGCCGTGTCACCATTCAGGAAGGAGCCCAGCGCCTCGCCGAAGCCAAAGTTGGTTGCGCCCTCGGGGCCGCAATCCACGATGGTTTTCAGCGCGTTGGCCGCCGCAACACCGGCTTCGTTGTTGACGATCGGGTTCCAGCTGTCGTCGAACACGCGACCGCCCAGCGGGGCAAGGTGCAACAGGAACGCGTGGCTTGCGTGGTGGCCCGAGGCCGCGCGAGAGGCGACGCCGCCCATGCCCGGCTCCAGCTCGGGGATCTGGCACGCCAGCGCCAGCATCTCTTCGTAGGTTTCCGGCACTTCGAGGCCGTGCTTTTCAAAGATGTCCGTGCGGTAGCCGAGAATCGAGGTTTCGGAGCCGTAGGGAATGCCGAAAAGCGAACCTGTCTTGCCTTCGAGATAGCCCTTGTTGCCGCCCGCAAACCCGATGTTGTAGACGTAGCCGTCGATCAGGTCGTCCGCGTCATAGTTCGGATCCGACAGCTTGGGGTTCATGAAGTACTTCGCGAGGTTCTCCAGCTGATCGGCATAGACGTAATCCGCCTTGGAGAAGACCACATAGGCGATCAGGTCATACTCGCCTTCGTCCTGCGCCAGTTCCAGTGTCTGGCGTTCGCGCATCTTCAGGTAGGGGAGCTGGTCCACCTCGACCTCGATGCCGGTTTCCTTGGTGAATTCCGGCAGGATCCGCATCACCGCGTCAAAATGCGGGTGCGCGGGGAAGTTCACGATGAGCGTTTCGCCCTCGTATTCCGCGTAAGGGTTGGCCAGCGCAGTGCTCGCCATCAGCACGGTGGCCACGGCCGCCGTCTTCAGAGATTTCAACATAGTTACCTCCCAATATGTTGTCTCGTTGGTCTTTGTCAGAGCGCGTTGTCGCTCTCCCGGTCAAAAAGATGCACCCCGTTGGGGTTGACCGCGAATTTCAGGGCAGTGCCCAGCGCCACGGGTGTCTCGGAGTTGAGCTCCACCGTGACGTTCGCGGGCCCGCATTTGCAGATCAGCACCGACTGCGCGCCCACGTATTCAGAGACCTGAACATCGAGCGAAAGCGCCTTGTGTTCCGGGGCCTCCGCATCGAACCGCAGGTCCGAAGGCCGGATGCCCAGCGTCACCTGCTTTTGGCTGTGGCGGCGCGCCGCGTCGGCCTTTTCGCCCTCGATCTGGACGTCAAACCCATCGCCAAGGATAAAGATCCCGCCATCGCGCTCTTCGATCTCCCCTTGCAGGAAGTTCATAGGCGGCATGCCGAGAAAGCCCGCGACGAACTTGTTGGCGGGGCGCTTGAACAGCTCTTCGGGGCTGCCCTGCTGCTGGATGAACCCGCCGTGCATGACGACGATACGGTCCGCTAGGGTCATCGCCTCGATCTGGTCGTGCGTCACGTAGATCATGTTCTTTTCGACCCGCTGGGACATCAGCGCCAGCTCTGCGCGCATCTGCCCGCGCAGCTTTGCGTCGAGGTTCGAGAGCGGCTCGTCAAACAGGAAGATGCCTGAATCCTTGGCAAGGGCGCGGGCCATGGCCACGCGCTGGCGCTGCCCCCCGGACAGCGCCCCGGGCTTGCGGTGCAGGAACTCCGTCAGGCCGACCATATCGGCCACTTCGCGGACCTTCTTGTCCACTTCCGCCCGCGGGCGGCGCGCCAGTCGCAACGCAAAAGAGATGTTTTGCGCCACGTTCATATGCGGGTAAAGCGCGTAGTCCTGAAACACCATGGCCAGATCACGGTCCTTGGGCTCCAGCCTGCTCACCGGCTTGCCATCGACCCAGATCTCGCCGTCGGAGACCTCTTCGAGGCCCGCAATCATGCGCAGAGTGGTCGACTTGCCGCAGCCCGAGGGCCCGACCAGCACCGTGAACTCATTATCGGCCATCTCAAGTTCGATGCCGTGCAGCACTTCGACGTTGCCGTAGCGCTTCACCAGTTTGTCCAGATGGATCGCTGGCATGCGTCCTCTCCCGTGCTGTTATCAGCCTTGTTACCGGTCACATTGCGCGATTGTGACCGGTAACACAAGAGGAATCTATGCGCTGTCTTTGCGCGGCGGTGCACCGCAGGTGTCGGGGCCTTCAGCACGTTGAAAGAAAAAGGAAATTCATCCACCTCCCAGCAGGACATGGATGGTTTGTCGGGGTCTTTTCTGGTGATGCCGGGGCGGTGCGCGCGGGTGCGGGCCGTTTTTTGGGGCTCAGTCAGCCCAAGCTGCTGGTGCTGTCGCGCAACTCCACCATGGGTGTGACGTCCATCTGGCTGTGCGCCGGGGCCTGCTCCCCTGCCGCAAGCAAGCGCCCGATCATTTGCCCGGCGGCCCGCCCGATGCCTCGTGGATCCACGACAACGGTGGAAATCGACGGCGAGGCAAAGCGCGACACCTCGAAGTTGCCAAAGCCCGCCACGCCCATGCCCTCGGGCACCTGCACCCCATTGGCCTTGAGCGCGGACAACACGCCAAAGGCCGGCGCATCCGACACGCAGAACACGCAGTCGGTGTCCGGAAAGCGCGCCATCAGCTCCGGCAGGGCAGCCGCGCCGTCCTCGATCGAGAGAGGCGGCTTGCCCACTTGCAGCACCCGGTGGGCCGACAGACCGGCCTCGGTCATGGCGGCGACGAAGCCCGCGCGGCGCGCCGCACCTCGGGTCCAGTCATCCCCGGCCTCGGACAGAAAGGCAATCGCCTTGTAGCCCTGCGCCACCAGCGCGCGGGTCATCTCTCCGGCGGCGGCGCGGTTGGAAAAGCCGATGGTGTGGCCAATCGGTTCGCCGGGTCGCTCCCAGAGCTCCACAACGGGCACCT
>JBELMB010000162.1:0-11550 GCA_042088665.1 Sagittula sp. | reverse complement strand
CCGTCAGGCCAGCCTTCGTCGCGGATGCGGCGCCCGGTCGTGGTGAGGATACGTCCGTCGATGGTGTTGAGCGGCACCGCATGGGCGGCAGTCAGGGCCTGCACCGCGGTAATGCCCGGCAAGACCCTGAGCGCAGGGCGCGGGCGGAGCCGTTCCGCGATGCGCAGGGTGCTGTCGTAGAACGCCGGATCCCCCCAGACCAGCAGCGCGACATTTGCATGTGGCGCGCCCGGGCCCAGTGCCTCCTGCCAGCCTTTGGCGATGGCGTCGTGCCATCTCGCAACACTGATCTGGTAGGTCAGATCCGGATCGCGCACCGGGTAGTCAAAGCCGCGCACACGGTCCGCAACACCCATGTCCGACAGCAGGTCCATCCGGATCCGGGCGAGGTCGTCCTTGTCCCTTCCCTTGTGCGGCACGAGAATGACATCGGCGCGCTGCAGCGCGGCCTGTCCTTCCAGCGTCATGTGGCCGGGGCTGCCGGTGCCAATGCCCACAAGGAAGAGAGTGTCGATCATGGCGCGGCTCCGGGCGCACGCCGCTGGCAGGCGGGGCGCATTGGTTTGGCGGATGGCCTTAGGCCCGTGTGGCCGGGAGGTCAACGGTCGTGGCCGTGCCCCTCGGGGCGCTTTGGCTATTGTGGGGGCTGGATGGAGGCGATGTGCCGGTTCCGGCGGGTGTATTGCCGCGCGGCGGCGTTTCGGGTGGATTGGCCAATCGTCCGGCTGCGCGCCGGGCCAAGTCGCCCCATTGCACGCATCACTGGACATACCACTGGGCGCGCCATCTGGTCAGGCTTCGGCGAGGGGGCCGTAGAGGATCAGGGCGGGTTTCGTGCCTTTTTCATGTGACAGGCGCTTTGCCAGATCGGCCACGGTGCTGCGGTGGATGGCCTGACCGGGGCCACTGACCTCTTCGGCGAGCACGGCGGGCGTATCGGGGCTCAGCCCGCGCGCCACGAGGGCGGCGCTGAGGGCGGGAAAGGTGCCCTTGCCCATGAACACGACGGTGGAGGCCGTGGGGTCGGCCAGAGCCTGCAGGTCAAGGTCCTCCGGCAGGCGCCCGGCGGCATCATGTCCGGTGACGAATTGCACCCGCCGCGCGGTCAGGCGCCGGGTCAGCGGGATGCCTGCGGCAGCCGCGGCCGCGCAAGCAGATGGCACACCGGGGACGATCTCATATGGAATGCCTGCCGCCTTGAGCGCGGTCAGCTCTTCTTCGAGGCGGCCAAACAGCCCTGCGTCTCCGGATTTCAGACGCACCACGCGCCCGCCCATCTGGGCATAGTCCACCAGAAGACGGCTGACGTGGTGCTGTTTGGGGGACGCGCGCCCGGCGCGTTTGCCCACCCCCACAAGGTCGGCGCCCGACCGCGCGTGTGACAGGATCGGCCCCGAGGACAGATCGTCGAACAGCACCGCATCTGCGCGTTTCAACCGGTCGACCGCCTTGAGGGTCAGCAGTTCCGGATCGCCGGGACCGGAGCCGACAAAGCTGACGAACCCGCTCATGCCCCGGCCTCGGCCGTGATGAGATGGAAGAAGGTGCCGCTGACCTGCCCCCGATGCGAGCCGGTTTCCGGCACCGGATTGCCATCGGCGTCAAACACATCGGCCAGCGGCGCGTCCGGCTGGTCGAGAATTGTGGAGTAGTGGAATTCGTGCCCACGCAGGGCCTGGCCCGGGGCGAACCCCGGCAGAGGCACCTGCAGGACCGCGCGGCGATAGCCGAGATGGAACTTGCGCTTTTCATAGCTGGTCACGAGGCCAAGCAGGCCGGCCATGGCGTGTCGCGTGCCGGATTTGTCGATCAAGGCCGCGCCCAGCGCCATGTAGCCACCGCATTCGCCATGCACCGGCCGCGTCTGGGCGTGCTGCCGCAGCCCGGCGAGGAACGACGATGCCGCAGACAGGCGGCCCGCGTGCAGTTCCGGATAACCACCCGGCAGCCAGACCAGATCCGCCGCGGGATCCGGCGCCTCATCCGCCAGCGGCGAGAAGGGCAGGATCTCTGCCCCGGCGGCGCGCCATCCCGCCAGAAGGTGGGGATAGGTAAAGGAAAACGCCGCGTCCTGCGCAAGGGCAATGCGTTGCGCCGGCGGGCGCGGCAATTGGCCTTGACCCCGCGTGTCGGATGTCCCCTTGGCCGCAGCCTTGATCGCATCGAGGTCGACATGTGCGCGCAGGAAAGCGGCATAGCCGGTGATGGCCTCTTCGAGATCGGGATGTTCCACCGCTTGTACAAGGCCAAGGTGCCGCTCTGGCAGGGCGAGATCTCCGCGACGCGGCAGGCTGCCCAGCACCGGGATCCCCGCGCGGTCCATGCCGACCCGCGTCAGGCGCTCGTGGCGGGGCGAGGCGACGCGGTTCAGGATCACCCCGGCAAAAGGCAGGTCCGGCAGGTAGCTGCGAAAGCCCAGCGCCGTGGCGGCCGCGGATTGCGCCTGCCCACCCACGTCGATGACGAGGATCACCGGCCAGCCCATGCGCAGCGCCGTTTCCGCGCTGGAGCCGAAACCGGACTGCCCTGCGGTGGCCACCCCGTCAAAGAGCCCCATGGAGCCTTCGCCCACGCAGATCTCTGCCCCTGCGGCCTGCGCCTGCAGGGCGTCCAGCAGGGGGGCATCCATCGCCCAAGTGTCCAGATTGAACGAGGCCCGCCCCGCCGCGGCGCGGTGAAAGGCCGGGTCGATATAGTCAGGTCCGGATTTGAACGGCTGGACGGACAGGCCGTCCTCGGCCAGCGCCCGCAAGAGGCCCAGCATCACCGTGGTCTTGCCCGTGCCGGAGGCGGGCGCCGAAATCATCACACCGCGCATGGCGTGCTCCTTCCCGGTTGTGGGGTCATGGTGCGTCATCCTCGGGCTGCCAGGAGGCCCATGGGCTCTGGGCGCTTTGCGGACGGTAGCGACGGTCATAGCTTGACGCGTAAAGGCAGCTCTCGTCAAAGCCCTCTGCCGCGAGCGCCGGACCCACGAGGATCAGCGCGGTGCGGGTGATGCCCCCGTCGACCGCCGCTTCGAGCGCGGACAAAGACGCGCGGATGATCCGCTGGTCCGGCCAGCTGGCGCGAAACACCACCGCCGCCGGGCAATCCGCGCCGTAGTGTGGCACGAGATCGGCCACCACCCTTGGCAGATTCTGGATCGACAGGTGGATCGCAAGCGTCGCACCAGTGGCGGCAAAGCGGTCGAGCCGCTCGCCCTCGGGCATCGAGGTCGCGCGCCCGGGCGTGCGTGTCAGCACCACCGATTGCGCCAGTCCCGGCAAGGTCAGTTCGCTGCCCAAAGCCGCGGCTGCGGCCGCAAAGGAGGGCACGCCGGGCGTCACGGTGAAAGGAATGTCCAGCGCCTTGAGACGGCGCAGTTGTTCGCCCATGGCCGACCAGACCGACAGATCACCGGAATGCAACCGCGCCACGTCCTTGCCCTGCGCATGGGCGGTCTCGATCTCGGCGATGATCGCGTCCAGATCCAGCGGCGCGGTGTTCACGATCCGCGCGCCCTCGGGGCAATGGTCCAGCACCGGTTCCGGCACCAGTGACCCGGCATAAAGGCAGACCGGGCAGGCCGCGATCAGGTCGCGCCCGCGCAGCGTCAACAGGTCAGGTGCGCCGGGGCCGGCGCCGATGAAATGCACGGTCATGTCAGCTTTCCTGAAACGGCCAGAGAGGCGCGGGGCGCTGCACTCCCAATATCTCCCTGCGGGAGAGCAAGGGCACAGACCGCCTGCTTGTCCTCCGAGATGGCGCGGGGTGCAAGCAGCCGCGCACCGGGGCCTGCCGCCGCCAAGGCCGTGGCTTCGGCAACCGAACCTGTCCCGCGAGCCAGTTGCGAGGCCAAGGACCGCGTGGGCGTGTCGATGCCCGCCACGGCCTCTGGCGGCACGCCGTACGGCTCCAACCCGAGGGCCTTGGCAAAGTGGCGAAACACCGGTGTCCGCGCCTTGTCGTCGAGGGTCACGAGGACTGCCGGGCGCAGCGCCCCCGACACAGGTAAGGGCGAGCAGTGCGGTGTCGCGCCCTCTGGCGGGCCTTCGGGCGAGGCCCTGTCGTCGCCCTGCCCAGATCCTTGGCCAGATCCTTGGCCAGATCCTTGGCCAGATCCTTGGCCAGATCCCAGCCGATATTGCTGGCCCAATCCCTGCTCCAATCCCTGCTCCAATCCCTGCGACGCCCGTGCCAATGCGTCGTGCAGGCTGGCGACACTGGCGCCGCTGCGAAAGCCGAACCCCGCCACGATCACAGCGTCACGCTCCATTGTGTGATGGGATAGCGCGCCTGCCAGCCGCGGCGCGGACCGATGGGCACGGCTTCGGACAGGTCGAACCGCATCAGGGTCCCTCCCTGCACCGCCTGCGCCCGGGTCAGCAGGGCCTCGCTTTCGAGGGTAACGGCGTTGACCACAAGCCGCGCGCCGCTCTGTCCTGACAGGGCATCCAGCAGCGTCGCAGAGAGCCCGCCCCCGACAAAGATCGCCTGCGGTGTGTCCAGCGCCACCAGCGCGCCCGGGGCCGTGCCCTCGACCACCTCCAGCCGGTCCACGCCGAGGCGGGCGGCGTTCTCGCGGATCCGGGCCGCGCGCGCCGGATCCCGCTCGACACAAGTCGCGCGCAGGCTTGGGTCGCAGAGCAACCATTCGATCGCCACCGAGCCAGAGCCACCGCCGATGTCCCAAAGGTGCTCCCCCGGGCGGGGCGCCAGCGCCGAGAGCGTCAGGGCGCGGACCGGGCGTTTCGTGATCTGTCCGTCGTGATCGAAATGCCTGTCGTCCCGCCCCGCGGCCAAAGACAGCGCCGGGCCTTCGGGGGCCAGCGCAACAACCACCGGATGCTGCACATCCGCCAGCGTGCAGGCTCTTGCCGGCAGGCTCCGGCTGCGCTCCCGCGGACCGCCAAGCGCCTCAAGGACATGCATCACCGTCGCGCCAAAGCCGGTCGCATCGAGGTATTGCGCCAGATCCGCCACCGCCGCGCCATCGCGCAGCGTCACGATCACCTGCCGCCCCGGCGCAAGATGCGGGCGCAGGCGCGACAGCGGCGCCGCATGCAGACCAAGGCAGCGGGTCTCTTCCATGCGCCAGCCAAGGCGCGCCGCGGCCAGCGCGAAACTGGACAGGCCGGGAAACGCACGCCATTCCCCCGGCGCGAGATCCGCGGTGATACGGCTGCCCGCGCCGAACCAGAAGGGGTCACCAGAGGCCAGCACCACGGTCGGCTGCCCCTGCCGCGCCATCACCAGCGGCAGACCATCGGCGAAGGGCACTGGCCAGGGCACTTGCTGTTGCCCCTTACGGGGCACGCTGACTTGCCCCTTACGGGGCACGCTGACTTGCCCCTCGCGTGGCACAGCAACCTGCCCTGCAGAAGACACATCAACACGCTCTGCTGGGAGCACAGCAATCGGCTCCTCACGCGGGTCGCGAAGCGGTTCTGTTCGGGAGCCGCTGGACTGCCACGGCAGAGCCTCACCCGCCTGTCCCTCCCCGGAGACAGCGGTCTGCTCGCGATCCGGCCCTTTGGCCTGTGCGCCGCTCGGCCCCGACGCGGTTTCCGGCCCGCGCGGCAACGCGGGCTTGATCTCTGTCGCTTGCTCGCCCAGAAGCGCGAGATGGCGTGGCGCGCCGAACACCACCGGGGCGGCGTCCAGCGCGGCGCGCGCCGCGGCGCACAGACCGCCGCGGCCATCCTCGCCAAGACCGATGATCGTCAACCAGGGAGCTTTTGACGTGTCAGACATGCAGCCCAACCTGCTCATTCTTGGTGGCACGACAGAGGCCACGGCCCTGTGCAAGGCCCTGGCCGCCGATGGCCTGCGCGGCACCGTCTCTTTTGCCGGGCGCGTGGATCGGCCCGTGCGCCAGCCGCTGCCCCAACGGGTGGGCGGCTTTGGCGGCGTGGCAGGGCTGGTCGACCATTTGACAGCGCATGGCACCACCCATGTGATCGACGCCACGCACCCTTTTGCGGCGCGAATGAGCGCCAACGCCGTCGCGGCCTGCGCGCAGGCCCGCGTGCCGCTGATCGCCCTGACGCGGGCGCCGTGGCAGGCCGCCACAGGTGATCGCTGGACCCATGTGGCCGATATCGCCGGGGCCGTTGCGGCGCTTCGGCGTCCCGCTGCACGCGTCATGCTGGCCGTGGGGCGCATGCATCTGGCGGAATTTGCGCCCAACCCCCAGCACTGGTATCTCCTGCGCCTTGTCGATCCGCCTCAGAACCCGCCCCCGCTGCCGCAGCACCACGTGGTCGTGGACCGGGGGCCTTTCGGCTTTGACGCCGATCTGGCGCTGATGCAGGCACATCGCATCGGGCTTGTCGTGTCGAAGAACTCGGGCGGCAGCGGCGCGCGGGCCAAGATCGACGCGGCGCGCGCGCTGGGGCTTGAGGTCGTCATGATCGACCGCCCCGCCCTGCCCGCCCGCACACAGGCGCATGACGTGGCCGGAGTGATGACCTGGATCGCGCGCACGCAGCCTCATGCCGGGACAGACCTCGGCGTATAGACCAGATCGGTCCCCGCCACGCGGCGCGTCAGCGACGACCCCACCAGCACCACGGTGCGCATATCCGCCATCTCGGGCCTTGCCTCGCGCAGCGGCACGATCCGCAGCTCTTCGTCCGGGGTAGAGACCGCCCGGGCAAAGACGATCAGCCGCTCCGGTTCGCAGGTCTCGCGCAGGGTATCGAGCGTGCGCACAAAGCCCTCTGGCCGCGCTTTTGAGCGCGGGTTGTAAAAGGCCATGGCAAAATCCGCCTCGACCGCGAGGCGCAGACGCTTTTCGATCAACGCCCATGGCTTGAGATTGTCGCTTAGGTTGATGGCGCAGAAATCATGGCCCAGTGGTGCCCCGGCACGGGCCGCGGCGGCGAGCATGGCAGTGATACCGGGCTGGACCTCGATGTCGAGGGTGCGCCAGGCCTCCGGCCCGGTGTCCACCGCCTCAAAGACCGCGGCCGCCATGGCAAAGACACCCGGATCCCCGGAAGAAACCACCGCCACGCGCGCGCCCCCGGCGGCGAGGTGCAGGGCGTGTTGCGCGCGCTCCAGTTCGACCCGGTTGTCGCTGGCGTGTTTGACCAGTCCGGGCCGGTCGGGCACGCGGGCGACGTAAGGGATGTAGCCGATCAGGTGCTCTGCGGCGTCCAGCGTCTCCTGGGCTTGCGCGGTGACAAGGGTCTCTGCCCCGGGGCCAAGCCCGACGATCCGCAGCCAGCCGTGCCCGACCGTCGCCTCAGTCTGGCCCGTCGTCCCAGTCTCGCCCGTCGCCCCAGTCTCGCCCGTCGCCCCAGTCTCGCCCGTCGTCCCAGTCTTGCCGGTCGCTCCGATCTCGCCCGTCGCCCCACGCACACCAGTCATGGCCGCCGCCCCTGCCCGTGCACGAGGATGATCGAGAAATAGGGCGTGACACGGCCTTCGGCCTCGGACAGGCGCTGAACGGTCTGGCCCTGCTGGCTGGCAAACTCCACCAGCCATGCCGCGTCGAACTTGCCCGCGGCGCGCAGCGCGCTGCGCACCTTGTCGATGTTGCGCCCGATCTTCATGATCACCAGCGCGTCGGCCTCCGCCATGCGCGCGGTCAGCTGCGCCTCGGGCAGCGTGCCCATGAGGACGGTCATCACATCGTCGCCCCAGGTGATCGGCAGATCCGTGGCGGTCCATGCCGCGGACATGCCGGTGATGCCCGGGGTGACCTGCACCGGGACAACCGGCGACAGCCGCGTATAGAGGTGCATGAAGGAGCCATAGAAAAACGGATCCCCCTCGCACAGCACGACGACCTCTTCGCCCGCGTCGACCAGCCCGCGCAGATGCGCCGCGCAGTCCTCGTAGAAGGCCGCAAGCAGCGCATTGTACCGCGGGTCCTTGACCGGGATTTCCGTGGTCACGGGGTATTCCATGGCAAAATGCTGCGCGTCGCGGGGCAAGAGCGCCTCGGCGATGGTCAGCGCATGGCCCTTGCGGCCCGCCTTGCGGAAATAGGCCACGTGGCGCGCAGCACCCAGCAGGCGATGGGCACGCAGGCTCATGAGCTCGGGATCCCCGGGGCCCAGCCCGACGCCGTGCAGGATGCCGGTCATTCCGCGCGGCTCGCCAGCGCATTGAGCGCCGCCACGGTGATGGCAGAGCCGCCGAGCCGACCGTTGACGATGCAGCAGGGCACCGGCTGCGCCGCCCATAGCGCGTCCTTGGATTCCACTGCGCCGACAAAGCCTACCGGGCAGCCGATGATCGCCGCGGGCCGCGGGCAGTCGGGATCCTCAAGCATGTTGAGCAGGTGAAACAGCGCCGTGGGCGCATTGCCGATGGCCACCACGGCCCCGGCCAGATGCGGGCGCCACAGTTCCAGCGCGGCGGCGGAGCGGGTGTTGGACATCTGTGCCGCCAGTGGGGGGGTGGCGGGATCATGCAGCGTGCAGATCACCGCGTTGTCCGCGGGCAAACGTTTGCGCGTGATCCCTTCGGAGACCATGCGCGCATCGCACAGGATCGGCGCACCGGCCTCCAGTGCGGCGCGCCCCGCCGCGGCGAACCCCGGGGAAAAGCGCAGGTACTCAGACAGCCCGACCATCCCCGCGGCATGGATCATGCGCACGGCAACCTGTTCCTCATCGGGGGCGAACCGGGCAAGGTCGGCTTCGTTGCGGATGGTGGCAAAGGACTGGCGATAGATTGCCGCGCCATCGGTTTCGTAGGTGTAAGGCATCTGCTACAGCCCGCTCAAGGACGTCAAATCTGCGGGCGTCAGCCCACGCTGGCGGGGCTCATCCCACGGCGTGCCGTTCAGGACAAGATCGAAAGCACCGTTTTGACCCACGAGGGTCACATCCGCCGCACGCGGATGCGCACAGCCTTTGGGGCAGCCCGAGACATGCAGGGTTTGCCCCGCGCGCAGGCGCTGGCCAAGGACGCGGGCGGTGGTCCGGGTCACGACCTCTGCTTGCGGGCAGAACGGCGCGCCGGGGCAGGCATGGGCGGACAGCAGCGGCGAGGCCGGATCGGTGACAAACCCTTCGGCCTGTGACAGCTGCGCCCCCCGCAGCCAGAGCCTGCGGCCCAGCATGACGCGCAGCGCTTTTGTGCCACTTTGGCGGATCAGGGCGGACATCGCCGCGGCCTCGATCTTGCCAAAGGGCACGCCAAGGATGGTGCCTTGTGGCACGGCCCCCAGCGCGGCGTCCGGGGACTGCGCGCGCGGGGCCACCACCTGCCATTCTGCGGGCAGGTCAGACACGCGCAGGTGTTTCGCCATCCGGCCCGCGGCAGGCCCGCCGCTTTGCACGAACCACCGGACCAGAGCGCCAAGCGCCTGCGGGGCAGTGTCTGCGTCCACCGGTCGGCCCAGCGCGGCCCCGTCGGCGCGCAGGATCAGCCTGCCCGCCGCGCATAGCTCGAAGCGGAAATCGGCAGATCCCTGCGCCAGCCGGGCGATGCGCCCGGTGTCGATGGCAAAGCCCATCTTTTCCGGAATCGCCTGAGGGCATGAACCAGGATCGGTCTCTGGCTGGCGCTCTGGTCCGCGCGCACCCGATGCGGACAGCCGCGGCAAACTCTCCAGCAGCGCGGCATGGAGCCGGTCTGTCAGATCGCCTGCGACCCAGTCCGGGTCCACGAGAATGTTGCGATGGCCTTCCACCGCCGGATCCGCGTCGATCAGGCCAAGCCCGTCAAGCGCGGTCAAAAGCGCCGGGTGATCGGCCTCTGTCACACCGCGGATCTGCAGGTTCGCGCGCGATGTCAGGTCCAGCGTGCCATTGCCGAAACGCTGCGCCAGTTCGCACAGCGCCTGCGCCTGATCCGCGGACAAATGCGCCCGGAATGGCCGCACGCGCACCACCAGACCGTCGCCAGACATCATCGGGCGATGGGCGCCGGGGCACCAGCCCTTGACCACGGGCGATCCTGTTGGCGGTTCATCCGGCCCTGTGGCGGGTGGCTCAAGGCCATCCAGCGCAGCGCTGGCCATGGGATCGCCTTCCGGCTCGGTGACAAGCGCGCTCATTCCGCCGCCCCCTGCAGCGCCGTCATGTCGGCGCGGATCGAGTTGCGGCGTGTCACCCAGAGGCCCGCGCTGGCCAGCGCATCAAACCGCTCCTGCATCGCCGCGAGCGCCTCCGGGTTGGCTTCGGCGAGAAAGGCGCGGGTCTGGGGATCGCCCAGCGTGGCCTCGTGATAAAGGTCGAACAGATGCGCCGGCACGGCACGGGCCAGATGCGCGAAGGCGGCCATGTGGTCCAGCGTGGCAGCGATTTCTGCCGCACCGCGGAAGCCATGCGGTTTCATCCCGTCAATCCATGCCGGGTTGGCCGCGCGGGCCTGAACGACGCGGGCGATCTCTTCGCGCAGGCTGCGGGCGCGCGGGGTCTCTGGCCGGGTGATGTCGAGATGATAAAGCGCCGCCCGCCCGCCGGTCACGGCCTGCGCCGCGGCAAAGCCGCCCTCATGCGCGGCGTGATCTGCGGCCAGCAACAGGTCTGTTTCGGGAAGGTCGTGCAGATGCACGAAACTGTCCGCGGCCGCCACGCGCGCGGCGATCCCCGGCGCATTGGCCACGGCCGCGTCCCCGTCCAGCGCATAGGCGGATGCGGCCAGCCAGGCCTCGCCCGCGGCGCGCCGTCCCGCTTCGGTGTAATCCTCGACCGACGCGCCCATCGCCAAGCCGAATTGCCCCGGCGCAGGCCCAAAGACACGCGCCAGTTCAGCGGGTTCCTCGCGGCCCACAAAGGGGTTCCAGTCGGGGGCCTCGTCGCGCGCGCCAAGCGCCCGCACCGCCTGCGAGAACAGCGCCGAGAGCGTCGGAAAGACATCGCGGAACAGGCCGGAGACGCGCAATGTGACATCAAGCCGGGGGCGGTTCAGCTCTGCGATGGGCAGGATTTCGATGCCCGAGACCCGCTCTGACCCGACGTCCCAGCGCGGGCGCACACCCATCAGGTGCAAGGCCATGGCGAATTCCTCGCCTGCGGTGCGCATGGTGGCCGATCCCCATAGATCGACGATCAGCGCGCGGGGCCAGTCGCCTTCGTCCTGCAAGTGGCGGCGCACCAGTTCCTCGCCAAGCCTTACCCCCTGGGCATAGGCCGCGCGGGTCGGCACGGACCGCGGGTCGGTGGTAAAGAGATTGCGCCCCGTCGGCAGCACATCCGCGCGCCCACGGTAGGGAGACCCGGACGGACCCGCCGCGATCCGACGCCCGTCCAGCGCCTCCAGCAGCGCGCGTCGCTCTGCCCGCGCAGAAGGCGCGGTGTCAAACAGCGGCACATCGGCTGGAGCCTCTGCGCCCGGATGGCCATCATCGCCCGGCGCGCGGCCCCAGACATGCAGGCCTTCGCCGAACTGGCTTTCCTTGACGTCGCAGACGAACCGGTCGATGCGCGTGATGGCCTCTGCGGTGCAGGAGGCGCGGGACAACCCGAGGTCCTCCTCGACCCCCAGCGCCTGCGCCTCGTCGCGGATATCCGACTGCAGGCGGTCGCGGCGCTTGGGGTCGAGACCATCGGCGTTCGAGAACTCATCAAGGAGCGCCTCAAGCCGCGCCAGCCGGTCAGAGCC
>JBELMB010000161.1:0-11566 GCA_042088665.1 Sagittula sp. | reverse complement strand
CGATGGTGCCGATGTTGCAGTGCGGCTTGCCGCGTTCAAACTTTTCCTTTGCCATCTCTTCAGACGCCTCGCGGTTCAAGGGGGCCTATGTGGCCCCGGGTTTGCATCGCGCGCCGTTTATTGAGTCGCAGTCGGAAAATCAAGCCGTCTTGGTCAGCCAGCCGTGTTGGTGTCACACTGATTGAGCACAGAATGGTTGTTGAACCACTGCTCGGCCTCCATCTGCTCGCGCAGCCAGTTCTCGATCTGCAACGACGCGCTGTCCGCAAGACGGGACATCTGCTCCTCACGCGTGAGGCTCAGGCGCGATTCAAACACCTGAATGGTATGCAGCAGCTTTGTCTCTTCGTTGAGTTTGGCGCAGGCGGCGTCATCCCAGACCGTGACACGCATCCCCAGCGCCGATTTGCCCGGCACGATGGGCGGCGGCAGCGAATAGGCCTCCACGCTCACGCCGAAGTGATAGTAGCGCTCACCGGAAAACCGTCGAAACCGCTTTTCAAGCGCGGCGTCCATCACGTCGATCCATTCCTCTTCGGTCGCCGCGCGGGACACCAGAAGCTGTTGCAGGTTCGGAGCCACGACGATGGAATGTCCAAGGCGGAAATCGCCCAATGCTTCCACGGGCTCGGCCAGATCCTGCGTCGCATTCGAACAGGCGGCCACCCCCACGACAAAGCTCAAAAGCGCCAGGCTACGGATCAGGGATGCTCTCAACATGCCCATCCGATAGCCCAAGCCCAAACCTCGCGCAATTCTGCCAACCTTTGTCCACGGCGCATTCCCGCCTATGTTGATGAAAGGACACAGGGAGCCGAGAATGACCCAGTTGACCCCCATCAAGACCGACCCGCAGTCTGACGCCGGGTCAGGCCAGACGCCTGCTCCGCGCAAGCCGGTGCAGGTGCCGCTGGTGACCCGGCCGCTGGGGATCCTTGGCAGCCTAAAGGCCTCGCGCGAGAACATCCTGACGATCATTCCGGAGGCCGCGACGCACGCGCCCATCGTCTCTGGCCGCACCGGAAAGCGCTGGCACATGGTGACGGACCCCACCGCAATCCGCCGCATTCTGCTGGAGAATGTCGACAGCTATCCGAAATCCGTGGTCACAAAATCGCTTTTGCGCCCGGCCATCGGCGACAGCCTGTTCATTGCCGAAGGCGCGCATTGGCGCTGGCAGCGGCGCACCGCGGCTCCGGTGTTCTCCCACCGCAATGTCATGGGCCTCGCCCCGATCATGTCCGGTGCCGCAGACCGTGCCGCCAACCGGATTCGTGCCGCCGGGCCGCGCGCGGTGAACATGCTGGACGAGATGGTGACGACCACGTTTGACGTCATCTCTGATGTCACCTTTTCCGGCGAGGACAGCGCCTTTGACCGCGCCGCGGTGCACCGGGCGCTTGACGCCTATATCTCGGACGCGGGCAAGGTCTCGTTGTTTGACCTTTTGGGCATTCCCGAATGGGTACCGCGGCCACGCCGGGTGTTTCTCACCACCGGGTTTGACCCGATGAAGCAAATGGCAGATCAGGCGATCGAGGCCCGGGCACAGCGCGGCGCGAAAGAGGTGCCGGACCTTCTGGACCTTCTGCGCGGCGGCGAGGATCCCGAAACCGGGCGTCGCATGACCACCTCGGAATTGCGCGACAACTTGCTGACCTTCATCGTGGCGGGGCATGAAACCACGGCGCTTACACTGGCGTGGTCGCTTTATCTGGTGGCCTTTGACCAAGATGTGCAAGACGCCGCCCGGGCCGAAGCTCGCGAGGTTCTGCAAGGACGTGTCGCCGAAGGCGCGGATGTCGAAAACCTGACCGTGATCCGGCAAATCATAGACGAAGCGCTGCGGCTCTATCCCCCCGCGGGCATGGTTTCGCGCACCGCGGCAGCGACGGATGAACTGTGCGGGCAGCAGATCGCGCGCGGAGACACAGTGATCCTGCCGATCTATGCGCTGCACAGGCACCACAACCTGTGGGACGACCCGCACGGCTTCCGGCCTGACCGCTGGCGAGAGAAACCCGACCGCTACGCGTATCTGCCGTTTGGCGACGGACCACGGATCTGCATCGGAGCGTCTTTTGCCATCGCCGAAGCGGTGATCATACTGGCGACCCTGCTGGCGCAGTTCCGGTTCACCCCGGTCAAGGGGCGCGACCCGGCGCCGGTGATGATCCTGACGCTCCGCCCCGAAGGAGGGGTCTGGCTGGAGGCAGAGGCGCTGTGACCAAAGGCCTGTGTTTCAGGGCCCGGAACAGTCGTGAATGATGCGTATCTGCCCGCGGACGACTGTCCTTCGCCCCGCGCCTCTTGGACCGAACCCAAGGTGCATCCGCACCCGGCCTCGTCAGAACGCCAGACGCGGGATCAGTTGAACTTGTTGTCCCGCGGGAAACCGCGGGGTGCCATACGGCCCGCCGTCGCGCGTTTTGCGATCCACTCCGTGAGATCGCTCTCGGAGCGGGTCCGACCGGCCGGATCCTGCCACGACAGGCCCTCTGACAGCACAAAGGTCCGCAGGTCCGACAGCCCGCCGTCCTTGTACTTTTGCAGCCGGACGCCCTTGCCCCGCGCCATTTCGGGAAGTTCATCCAAGGGAAAGACCAACATCTTGCGGTTTTCGCCAACGACCGCGACATGATCCCCGGCCACGCGCTTGCAGATCTGCGCACGTGCGGGGGCCCTGACATTCAGCACCTGCTTGCCGGTCCGCGTCTGTGCGATCACGTCATCCTCGGACACGACAAAGCCATCGCCAGCAGATGACGCCACCGTCAGCCTTGCCCCGGGATGGTGGATGAACAGGTCGACGATTTCTGCCTCATTGGGCAAATCCACCATCAGACGCAGGGGTTCGCCCATACCGCGCCCACCGGGCAAGTTCGCCGCGCCCAGGGTGTAGAACCGGCCGTTCGTGCCAAAGACCAGCAAGCGATCCGTCGTTTCCGCATGAAAGATGAACCTTGGGCCATCGCCGTCCTTGAATTTCAGCTCGCGGTCGAGGGCAATGTGGCCGGTCATCGCCCGGATCCAGCCCATCTGGCTGCAAACCACGGTGATCGGCTCGCGGTCGATCATCGCTTCCAGCGGCACCTCTTCGGCTTCACTGGCCTCTGCAAAGGTCGTCAGACGCGCGCCCCGGCCAAAATCCTTGCCAAAGGCCTTGCGCACGTCCCGCAACTGTTCCGCGACGCGCTTCCACTGCAGATCACCACTGTCGAGCAGATCCTCGAGGCCCGCGCGTTCCTCCATCAACCGGTCGCGTTCGTTGACCAGCTCAAGCTCCTCCAAACGGCGCAGAGAGCGCAGGCGCATGTTGAGGATGGCCTCGGCCTGTACATCCGACAGCCCCTCGTCGCGGTCGAGAAAACGGCGCGGAACCGCCGCGGTTCCATCCTCGTCGGCCAGAACGCCACGCGCCACGGCTTCGGGGTCGACCTGTGTTTCCAGCGCCTTGACGTCAATCCCCTCCAGCGGAGAGCGATAGTCGGACTCGTCTGTTGCCCGCGCGACCCCGGCCTGATGCGGGCGCGACCAATCCTCGTACATGAGGGCGGCCTTTGGCTCGTCGTCATAGCGGATGATGTCGATCACCCGGTCAAGGTTCAGGAAGGCCACGATCAGCCCTTCCAGCACTTCCAACCGGTTGTCGATCTTCGCCATGCGATGCCGCGCCCGGCGTACCAGCACGTCCCGGCGGAAATCGAGGAACGCACGCAGGCATTCCTTGAGCGAGCAGACCTTGGGCGTGAGACCGTCGATCAGCACGTTCATGTTCAACGAAAAGCGGATCTCCAGATCCGAGTTCCGGAACAGCATGTTCATCAGCACATCCGGATCCACGTTCTTTGAGCGCGGCTCAAGGATCATGCGGATGTCTTCGGCGCTTTCGTCCCGCACATCGGCAAGGATCGGCACCTTCTTGGTCTGGATCAGCTCGGCGATGCGCTCCACCAGCTTGGATTTCTGCACCTGGTAGGGGATTTCTGTCACCACCACCTGCCATTGCCCGCGGCCCAGATCCTCGATCTGCCAGCGGGCGCGCAGACGGATGGACCCACGCCCCGTGCGATAGGCTGTCGCGATGTTCTCCGCCGGTTCCACAATCACGCCACCGGTCGGGAAATCCGGCCCCGGCACGAATTGAAGCAGCGTATCGTCCACCGCGGCGGGCGACTTGATCAGGTGCAGGCAGGCGTTGATCAACTCGCCGATATTGTGTGGCGGGATGTTCGTCGCCATCCCCACCGCGATCCCGGAAGAGCCATTGGCCAAAAGGTTCGGATACGAGGCGGGCAACACCACCGGCTCTTCGAGACGGCCATCGTAGTTGGGACGGTAGTCCACCGCGTTCTCGTCCAGCCCGTCGAGAAGCGCCTCGGACATCACGGTCATGCGCGCCTCGGTGTAGCGCGAGGCCGCCGGGTTGTCCCCGTCGATGTTGCCAAAATTCCCCTGCCCGTTCACCAATGGGTAACGGATGGTGAAATCCTGCGCGAGGCGCGCCATGGCATCGTAGATCGCCGCGTCGCCATGCGGGTGAAAATCCCCCATGGTGTCGCCGCTGATCTTGGCGGATTTCAGGAAACCACCGCTGGATGTCAGCCGCAAACGCCGCATCGCATAGAGAATCCGCCGGTGAACCGGCTTCAACCCGTCGCGCGCATCGGGCAGAGCGCGGTGCATGATCGTCGAAAGCGCGTAGGTCAGGTAGCGTTCGCCAATCGCGCGCCGCAAAGGTTCCGCGAGGGAACGGGGGTCGATATTGGGGTCTGCGCCGTCTTCATCCATAGATATCGTGATACCGTTGCTTATGCACCGCAGCAAGCGAGAGTCAGGGAAATTCTCCCGGTTTTTCCCTTTAGGCCACGGGGGGGAATCGGATAAGTTAAGTTTATATCACAAGGCTGTCTGTGACATGGCACGATCTGTGCTGTTTTTGGTTTACTGGGGGGATAGTATGACACGCGTCATGCTGGTTACATTTGCCGTTCTGGGTTGGGCTTGGTTCGAACTGTCCGGCGGCACTGAATTTATTCCGGGCGAAAACGGGGTGGACCTCCTTGCCGAGGCGCCCGTCCTTGAGCCGCGTCCTGCCGTGCATCCAAAGCTCGTGCTGGCCAATGCGCCCATCACGCCCGCCGCCAAGCTGGCCGCCGAGGCTGTGACCCGCGATGACAGCCCGGATCTGGCTGGATTTGCCGAGGCGCAGCCGCGCCCCAATCAGGTCAAGACGGTGTTTGCCCCGGCACAGACGCTCTCTGCGCCCTCCCTGCCCAGCGCGACGCTGCCGGCAGCAGGCGAGAAGCTTGCATCGCTGGACCAACCCGCCGTGATCAGCGATGCGGTTGTCGTTCAGTCGCCCGTTGTTCTGAACCTCAAGCCTGTCGATTATCGCAGCGTCACCGGATCGCGCGTGAACCTGCGTCAGGGTCCCTCCACCGATTTTGACGTGGTCACGCAGTTGCTGCGCGGTGAAGAGGTCGAAGTGCTGGACAGCGCTGGTGACGGATGGGTCAAACTGCGCGCCCTTGACGGATCCGATATTGGCTGGATGTCCGACAGCTTCCTGAGCGCTGCCAACAATTGACACCGGACACGGCCGGGCCGGGGTTCGGTCGCAGCATCCTGATCACCGGCTGTGCGTCGGGCATAGGCGAGGCCTCTGCCAAGGCTCTGAAGGCACGCGGCTGGCGTGTCTTTGCCAGTTGCCGTCAAGCCCGCGATTGCGACCTGTATCGCGATGCAGGCTTTGACGCGCCACAACTGGATTACTCTGACCCGGAAAGCATCGCGCGCGCATTCGACGAAGTGCTGACCGCAACGGGCGGCACGCTTGACGCGCTGTTCAACAATGGCGCCTATGCGATGCCCGGCGCTGCCGAGGATCTCCCGACAGAGGCCCTGCGCGCCATTTTCGAAGCGAATGTCTTTGGCTGGCACGATCTCACGCGGCGCACGATCCCGGTCATGCGGGCGCAGGGTCATGGGCGCATCATTCAGAATTCTTCGGTTCTGGGTCTGGTGGTGGCGCCCTGGCGAGCGGCCTACAACAGCACCAAATTCGCGATGGAAGGGCTGACCGACACCCTGCGCATCGAGATGCGCGACACCCCGATCCATATCATCACGCTGAACACCGGGCCGATCACCACCCGGATCCGGACCAACTCCATCCCGCATTTCGAACGCTGGATCGATTGGAAATCCTCGGCCCGGGCCGCGCAATACGAAAGCACGCTGCTGGGGATGCTCTACGAAAAGCGTCCACCCGGCACCTTTGACCTGCCCCCCTCCGCGGCGGCGGATGTGGTGATCCGGGCGCTGGAAAGCCCCAATCCAAAAGGGCGCTACTACATTACCAAGGGCACCTGGATCATGGGCCTCGCCCGGCGGATCCTGCCGACCCCGGCGCTGGACTGGCTCTGCGCCAAGGGCTGATGCACGGGGCAAAGACGGGCGGCAAAGACGGCGCGCGACACCCTTGCCCGTGCGAAAGACTTCGCTTTTGGCACAGACCCCGCTATGTGGCCGTCAAAGATTAGGAGTTGAAATGGCAGACGACCCCCTGTTCATCGTTATCGCGCTGGTCATGTTCGGCGTGGTGGCGATCCTCTTGTTCGGCATTGGCAGCTTTGCCAAGGGCGGAGAGTTCAACAAGAAATACGCCAACAAGGCGATGCGCTGGCGGATCGGCGCCCAGTTCATCGCCATTGTTCTGATCCTGCTGTTCGTCTGGCTGCGCGGAGGCAACTGATGGTCGTTCTCAACAAGATTTACACGAAAACCGGTGATGCGGGCGAAACCGCCCTTGGCAATGGCGCGCGCGTGGCCAAGTTTTCCACCCGCGTTGCTGCTTATGGCACCTCGGATGAGCTGAACTCGATTGTCGGCATAGCCCGCCTGCACGCCGAGGACGCGCTGGATGCGCAACTCAGCCGGATCCAGAACGACCTGTTCGATCTTGGCGCGGATCTGTGCCGCCCGGACATGGAACAGGACGCCAATGCAGAATACCCGCCGTTGCGCATGGCGCAGGCGCAGGTGGACCGGCTTGAGGCCGAGATCGACGAAATGAACGCAAAGCTCACGCCGCTGCGCAGCTTTATCCTGCCGGGGGGCTCGGCGCTGTCGGCCTATCTGCACCAGTGCCGCACCGTGGCCCGCCGGGCCGAGCGGCTCACCGTTGAACTGGCCACGATGGAAACGGTCAATGCCGCGGCGGTGACCTATCTCAACCGCCTCAGCGACTGGTTCTTTGTCGCCGCCCGCGTGGCGAACAACGATGGCAAGGACGACGTGCTCTGGGTGCCCGGCGCCAACCGGTGACCGCTCTCAGATCCACCTTGTCATGACCTGAACGACAGGCCACTCTGCTCCGGGGAACCAAGGTGCAGAAGAGGCGGTCGTGAACGGGGTGGATACAGCGCCATGGGCCAAGGCGCGCGATGCCTTGGCCGAGCAGGAGCGCATCGGACAGATCTGGGAGACGGAGACGGCAGGCCAGCGCAGGCACCTGTTCGGCCTTGTGTTCTGGACCGGTGTGCTGACCGTGCTCACCCTTGGGATCTATCGCTTCTGGCAAAAGACCCGCGTGCGGCGCTGGCTGTGGTCGTCGCTGCGACCGGGTGGCTATCCGCTTGAATACGTGGGAGATCCCTTTGAAAAACTGCTGGGATTCCTGATCGCCGTCGTGGTGCTGGCCTTCTACATCGGCGTGGTGAACCTTGCGCTGATGGTGATCAGTTTTGCGCTTCTGCAGGGACAGGCCGCCGCCTATGCGGTCAGCCTGCTGGGGATCCTGCCGTTCTGGTTTTACGCGCAATATCGCGCCCGGCGTTACGTGCTGGCGCGCACCCGCTGGGTTGGATTGCGCTTTGGTCAGGCGCCCGGTGCGTGGGGCTATGCCTTGCGCGCGCTCTGGCACGGGGCGCTGACCCTGCTGACACTGGGGCTGCTTTGGCCGCGCATGACATTCAAGCTGGAACAATATCGCGCCGACAGAACCTTCTTCGGGGACCAGCGCATGGCGCAGGGCGGTCGCTGGACGATGCTCTTTGGCGCGCTGCGCTGGCACTGGGTCGCGCTGATCCTGGGGGGCCTGTCGCTGGCCTACAGCGAAGACGCCCCACAAATGAGCCTCTGGACCGGCCTCGCCGGTGGCGCGGTCCTGCTCTATGCGCTGGCCTATTACCGGGTCGAAACGCTCAAGCGGTTGACCGCGCAAAAGACCATCGGCCCGCTGCGGCTGGCCCTGACCCTGTCGCCGCGTCGGGTGCTTCTGGTCTCGCTTCTGGGCTATGGGCTGGCAGCCCTCGCCACCGCCGCCCCGCTGGCACTGCTGGTGTTGTGCCTTGTGGAATTGCAGCCGCTGGAAACCATCGTAGCCTTGGGGCTGGAAGGTGTGCCGCCGGTCCTTGCGCAGGTCGCAACACCTGCCCTGATCGCGCTGATCGTGGTCAGCTACTTTGCCACATTCCTGCTATGGTCGGCGCTGACACAGACCTTTGTCCGGCTGCCACTGTTGCGGCTCACCGCGGAGGGGTTGCGGCTTGAGAACGCCGATGCGCTGACCGGGATCCGGCAACGCCCCCGCGACGACCATCTGGAGGCCGAAGGCTTTGCCGAGGCGCTGGACGTGGGGGTCTCGCTATGACGATGGTCGTTCATGTCGGTGCAAAGGCGCCCCGGTTCGACGTCGAGGGCGTGTTACTTGACGGAACGCAGGCCGCGCCGCGCCGCGTCAGCCTGACAATCGACGAAACCCGCAAGGCGCTGGTCGGCGCCGGGGTGGACTGGCCCCTTGATCAGATCCGCGAAGTGCCGGACCAGGCCGGGCGGGACCTGATCCTGCTGCGGCTCACGGGCGACCCGGTCGCACGGCTCGTGCTCACCGATGACAGCATCCGGGCCCGTCTGCCCGAACGCACAACGCCCGCGCCATTCGTCCGGCGCGGGCGGCTGGTGGCCTGGGCCTGCGCTGCGCTGGCCTCCGTTGCGCTGATCTTGACGGTGCTGGTGCCGCTGATGGCCGACCAGCTTGCCGACACCTTGCCGCCGGAGGGCGAGCGCGCCCTCGGTCAGGTCACGCTGGCGCAGATCCGCACCGCGCTGACCGAGCCCGGTGGTGCGCCGGTGCCGTTCTGCACAGCGCCAGAGGGTCTGCGCGCACTCGCCGCCATTGAAACACGCCTGTTGCAAAGCACCGATCAGCCGCTGGAACTGACCGTGCGGGTGCTGGACCACGACATGGTCAATGCCTTTGCGCTGCCGGGCGGCCACATCGTCTTTGCCCGCGGACTGATCGAGGCTGCCGGCAAACCCGAAGAGGTCGCCGCAGTCTTTGCCCATGAAATCGGCCACGTGGTGAACAAGGACCCGACCCGCCACGCGCTGCGGTCTGCCGGATCCATCGGTGTGCTGGGCCTGCTGTTCGGAGATTTTGCCGGGGGCGCGCTGATGCTGTTTCTCGCCGAAAGCCTGATCGAGGCGCAATACAGCCAGTCCGCAGAAGCCACCGCCGATGTCTTTGCCCATGATCTGATGCGCGCCGCACAGCTGTCCCCCGCGGCTCTGGCCGACTTCTTCGCGGACAGCGTGGGCGATGAACCACATGACGGCATCGTGCAGCATTTCCTGTCCCACCCTGCCCCGCAAGACCGTATCGCCGCGGCGCGCGCGGCAGAGCCATCGGGCTTCGTGCACTGGCGGATGATGGACGACAAGGGATGGCAGGCACTGCGCGCGATCTGCTCGCAAACCTCGCCTGACTAAAGCCCGAAACGCTTCACAAAAGAGCTGCAAATCCGGACTTTACAGGGCCAGCGCCGCCCCACAAACTTGGGGCATTGTCCCGCCCTGCGCGAAAGGTGTTTTGTTCATGTCGTCCGATCCCAACACGCTGGAAATTTCATATACCGGCGAAAAAGGCCCGCTTTTCAATCTCGCTTTCCAGACCGGGCTGCTGACGGTCTTGACCCTCGGCATCTACCGGTTCTGGCAAAAAACCCGCATCCGCAAGTACATCTGGTCCTCTGTCAGCGCGGATGGGGACACGTTCGAGTATACAGGCACAGGGCTGGAAAAATTCCTCGGCTTCCTTGTCGCGATCGTCTTTCTCGCGATTTATCTCGGCATCGTACAGATGGTGCTGTTCTATTTCGGCCTCAACATCATGGTCGCGCCCGAGAATGACGCGCAGGTCTTTACGCAGCTGATCGCCATCTACATCACCTTCTTCGCGGTCCTGCCTTTCTTTCTCTATGCCGCCTACCGCGCGCGCCGCTACAAGATGGCGCGCACCCGCTTTCGCGGCATTCGCTGCGGTATGGAAAAGGGCGCCTGGGGCTACGTCTGGCGCGCCTTGGGCTATGGTCTGCTCAACATTGTCACGCTGGGGATCCTGTCGCCCCTCTCCACCTTCAAGCTGGAGAAATACATGACCGACCGCAGCTATTATGGCGCCACGCGCCTCACGCAGGACGGCAAATGGACGGAACTCTACCCGGCGATGAAGCATGTCTTTATCGGGTTGGGCCTGCTTGTCGTGGGCACCGGTGTCGCCATCGGCGCCGGTGTGGCAGAGCTTGTGGCGCTGGCCGTCATTGGCGGCATCGTGGCGACGGTTGGCTATGTCTGGATTTTCATCGGCAGCGTGATCTACGGCGTGCGGTCCTTTGGCTATCTGACCAGCCGCAAGCGGTTGGGCGATGCAGTGCGGTTCACCGCAGAGCCGCGCAGCGGTGACGTGATCAAGACCTTCCTGTTGGGGGGGCTGCTGCTTGGCCTGCTCTCTTCGGTGGTTTTCGGTATCGTCGGTGGTGTGGCCGCCGTGCTTGGCGTCTCCCTCGACCCGGATTCGATGGTGGCCATTGCGGTGCTCGCGGTGTTTGCCGTTGTCGGCTACCTCGTCGGTCTGGCCTTGTTGCAGGCGCTGAGCCTCATCCTGATCACGCAGCCGATTCTGGCGCATTACGTGACCACGATCCAGATCGTGAACCCCGATGCACTGAACGAGATCACGCAGCGCGAGGCAGAGACCGGCGTCGATGCCGAGGGCTTTGCCGATGCGCTAGACATCGGGGGAGCGATCTAGGTCATGGCTTCAAACGACACGCCCGGGATCGATGGCGCTGCGCGCGACGCGTCGGACAGGTCTACCGGCACTCCGGCGCAGTTCTTTGACGGGCATACGGCCCAACGCCACAAGGTACACATCACCCTGTCAGTGGACCGCCACGCGCTCTGTGTCACGGGCGACAGCCTGCCCCAACCGCTGCGCTGGCGTCTGATGGACTTGCGGGCGCTTGGCGACGCCTCTGACCGGACGCGGCTGACGCTCACCCGCCACGCCGAAAGCACCGACGAATCGCCCCGGGATGTTGCGCGCCTCGTGATCAGCGATCCCGATCTGGTGGACTGGCTGCATCGCACCCGCCCCGATCTCTTTCGCACGGACCTGCACAAGGGCACTGGCCGCAAGGTGCTGACCTACACCGCGGGCGCCATTGCCGCCTGCGCGCTGATGCTCTTTGTCATCCTGCCCGCCATGGCAGACACCATGGCC
>JBELMB010000019.1:0-48288 GCA_042088665.1 Sagittula sp. | reverse complement strand
GCGCCCTTCACAAGCCTCTGCCGAGTCGGCGACAAGGCCGGACATCACGGTCTGATCGCTTTCATACGCGCCCGCGGGAAAGATATGGGTCACCAGCAGACGCCGACCGGCGGTCGCCACCGCGTGCACCCCGTTCAGGTCGGGCTCTTCGCGTTGGCCATCCGGGATCATGGTCAAGGCAAGCCCGGCCTGCGACATGATGTTGAAAAGCGCCTGCGTGGCCTCCAGCGCGAGGGCCGGGTCAGACTGGGCAGGCGCGCTTGCGGGTTGGCCCATGGAGGATTGTCCGAGGCCTGTCATGGCCTGCCCCCCGGGAAAGCGCGCAACATTGGTCTGCACGCATTTGACCATGCGTTGCATCAACCGCGACGTGCCTGTCAGCCGAAAATCATAGGTGTATGAGCCGTCATAGACATACATCACGTTGCTGCGCCGAAACCGCGTCACGATGTATCCGTCCGAGGGCATCTGCATCCGCGCCAGCGTTTCAGAGGCCGCCGTGGCCACGCCCTGTTGCCATTGGCCCCGGTCGAATTTGTACTGCAGCGGTATTTCAATCCCCGGGGTCATCCGCCATGTCGGCGCGGAAAATCCCAGCGCCCAGTCGTACATGGCGTCCACCTGCACGTACATCGTGATTCCGTTGGCGTAGGCCGCCGAAGCCACGCACGTGTCAAAGGCCCCGGTTTCATCATTGGTGAAGGCGCTGGCCGACCACGCGCCAAGCTGGAACGTGTCGACAATCCGGGCCTGCGCTGGCCTTCCGATCGTGATTGCCCCCATCAGACCTATAAATATGGCCAACCAAAGACCCGTTAGCGCGCGATTCCCCATGATTTTGACCTCCGTTCGTTCTCCTACACGCTATGCACGGGTCACGGTTTCATCAAGGTTAAGCCAGCACCAACAGGCTGAGCCCCGGTCTTGCGCCCTGCGGCGTTCAGCCGAGAACACCCCGGAACAGAAGCCACACCAAGACGATTGCGAAAGCTTCTGCGATGCGGATCGCTCGCTGCGCGCCATGTTTTCTTTTGCGCCCTGACTTGCCTTGACGAACCAGAGGCGCCTTCAAACCCACCATGCGACCTGCACAAACCCTGCGCGATCAGCGAATTTGGCCTCACCGCGCCAATCGCCTTGCATCACTCCTCAGGAGGGTGAAATTGCGCCCATGACAAACGACACTTCAGTTCAGGAAGACCAGGCCAACGCCAAAAAACGCCGGGCGGGCGGAGAGTTCGTGCGTGGGATCAGCGGCTTTCGGCACGCCATCGGCACGCCCGACTTCCCTGCAGAGCCCGGTCGCTATCACCTGTACGTTGCGCTCAACTGTCCCTGGTGCCACCGCGTGACCCTCGCGCGCAGTGTTCTGGGTCTGCACGCCAGCGTGACCCTCGATGTGGCCTTCCCAAATCGCACGGGCGAGGACGACCCTGCGGGACCCAATCTGTGGGAATTTGCGCCAGACCGGGTGGCCACCCTCACCGGCGCGACGCTGCCAGAATGTACGCTCGACACCGCAACGGGCCGCGGCCTGCGCCTCGCGCGCGAGATCTACACAGCCGAAGGCGGCAGCGAGCAATCCGTGCCGATCCTTTATGACAAGGTCGCGCAGCGCATCGTGAACAATGAAAGCGCGGAGATCATCCGCATGCTAGATGCCAACGCGGCCCCGCTTGGCAGCGAGATGCCCCACGAGACCCGCCCGCGTCTCTACCCGGAAGATCCGGCGCTGCGGCAAGACATCGAGACGCTCAATGCATTGATCTACACCGCGATCAACAACGGTGCCTACAAGGCCGGGTTTTCCTCTGACCAGGCCATCTATCAAAAGGCGTTCACGGCCTATTTCGATGCGCTGTCCGAGCTGGATGAACACCTGTCGGACGGGCGGCCCTTCCTGACCGGAGACACCTTCACCGAGGCCGATCTGCGTCTTTTTCCAACGCTTTACCGGCACGACCCAGTCTATGTCCTGCGCATGAAGCTGAACGGTGCGCGGATCCTCGATCATCCACATTTGTGGCGCTGGCTGTGCCGGGTCTATGCGCTGGACGGTGTGGCTGAGGCCGGGTCTCTGGTGCACTGTCGGCAAGGGTACTTTGGCCGTTCGTGGAACGGTGTCGTGCCTTTGGGCCCGCTAAAGCCGATGCCCTACCCGGAGGCCTACCGCCACCCGGATCTGGCCGTGCGGGATGGGGCGACCTAGCGTATTTCGCCCCAGCCACCTGGCCTTTCAGGAATAGAGCAAGCGGCGGTTTATCGGCGTCGCTGATCACCAATGGCGATGGTGACGTACACCGCCGTTCAACGCCGATGGCGAAATCTGCCGAAACACCCCCTCCTGCGGCATTGGGGGGCTGCAAATCCGCCGGTTCTCTGTCACCTCGCGCGACGCTTTTTCGCAACGATGGCCTGACCTCTCGCACTCGGTTGAGTGGTGCCACCGGGACGTGAATCGGTTGGGCAATGCACCCCTGGAAAAAGTCGCAAGGACAATTCGCCATGCGCGACTCATTTGTGGGCACTTCTGAGGCGTTTTCGAACAACCCCCTGACAAATATAAAAAGTTTGCACTTGCCGAAACCGGTTTCGGCTGCAAAGCTAAATTCAGGGAAGAGGACGATCCGTGAAACTTGCTTCGAACAGAGCGCCGTCGCCGCGACCAAAACGTGTGACGATTTCTGATCTGGCCCGGTCATTGGACATGACCAAGGGCACGGTCAGTCGTGCCCTGAACGGCTATGCGGACATCGCCGAAACGACACGCGCCCGGGTCAAATCCGAAGCCGCCCGCATGGGCTACACGCCGCTGGCCATGGCGCAGGGCATCCGGACCGGGAAGACGAATTCCATCGGCCTCGTCCTGCAGGAAGACGAGATCGGCGGACCGGCTCCCTTCTTCGCGGAGTTTCTCGCGGGCGTCTCGACCTCGGCCAGCCAGCACGGCTGGAGCCTGACGGTCGCAACGGCAAAATCGCTGGACGATGTGCTGGAGACGCAGGCACGGCTGATCACGGAACGCAAGGCCGATGGCTTTATCCTGCCGCGGTCGCGGGTTTCGGACGAACGCATCGCGCGACTGAAAAGCGCTGGCGTGCCCTTTGTCCTCTTTGGGCGCGAACCGGACGGCGTCCAATGCGATTGGTTCGACGTGGCTGGCGAACAGGCCATGCTCGAAGCCGTGACCCGGCTGGCGGGCATGGGCCACAAGCGCATCGGGTTTCTGAAGGGCAGCGATCACTACGTCTATGCCAGCCTGCGCAAATCCGGCTTTCGGCAGGGGCTTGCACAGGCCGGCCTGCCCTTCGATCCCGCGCTGGTCAGCAATGATGCGGGCACGGTCGAGCAGGGCGCCTCCGAGGCGCGGCGCCTGCTGGGGCTCGACAGCCCGCCGACGGCCGTTGTCTGCTCCGTGGACCGGGCCGCGCTTGGCCTCTACCGGACAGCGGCAATGGCCGGGATCGAGATCGGCAAGGACCTGTCGGTGATTTCCTACGACGGGATCCCGGAAGGCGAATTCGCCAACCCGGCTCTCACGACATATTCGGTGGATCGGCGCCACGCCGGCGAAAGACTGGCAACGATCCTGATCTACCGTATTCGGCAAGAAAGCGCAGAAATCCTGCGCGAACTTGTCCCGGCGCGCCTGATATCGCGCGCTTCTGACGGACCGCCCGTGCTCAGCTCGGCAGAGCTGGCCGCGCGTTGGCGGGCAAACACGAGAACCAACCAGTTTGAAAGGGAGGAAACCAAATGAAACACCTCACCAAGTCGGCGCTGATGATCAGCGTCAGCTTTGCCGCCACGGTTGCCGCTACCGGCCTGTCGGCACAGGACCTGCGGGTCTGGACCACCGAAACCCAGCCTGCGCGCCTTGAGCGTCAGCAGCAGATGGCGGCGGACTACGAAGCCAAGTCCGGCGTCTCGGTGGAAATGATCCCCGTGGACGAGCAGGAATACGGCACCCGTGCCACAGCGGCCTTTGCCGCAGGCGATCTGCCCGACGTGATCTACTACCCGCTGCAGTACGCCCTGCCATGGACCGAAGCGGGCATTCTTGACGCCGAAGCCGCGCAGGAAGTGCTGGACGCACTGGGCGCCGACACATTTGCCCCCGGCCCGGTCAGCATGGCGCAGACCCCCGATGGCATCGCCGGCGTTCCGGTCGATGGCTGGACCCAGATGGTCGTCTACCGCAAGGATCTGTTCGACGCGAACGGTCTCGAAGCGCCCTCCACCTACGCCAACGTTCTGGCCGCGGTCGAAGCGCTGCACAACCCGCCCGAGATGTTCGGTTTCGTGGCCGCGACCAAGGTTGACGAAGGCTTCATGAGCCAGGTGCTGGAGCACGTGCTGCTGGCAAACGGCGCCACCCCGGTGGACGAGAACGGCTTTGCCGGTTTCGACGAAGCCAAGACCATCGAGGCCATGGAATTCTACAAGGCCATCGCCGAAGCTTCGCCTCCGGGCGAGTTGTACTGGAAGCAGTCGCGCGAGCTGTACTTTGCCGGTCAGGCCGCGATGATCATCTGGTCGCCCTTCATCATGGACGAACTGGCCGGTCTGCGTGACGCCGCCCCGGTGACCATCAACGACGATCCGACCACCCGTGAACTGGCCAACGCCACCGGCTTCATCACGAATTTTGCCGGTCCGTCGAACCCCGATGGCGCAGCATGGGCAGATTCGCGTTACTTCGGCATCACCGCCGATGCGGACACCGAAGCGGCGCAGGACTTTGTCCAGTTCGCCGTCAGCGAAGGCTACA
Source organism: Sagittula sp. (assembly GCA_042088665.1). Classification (GTDB taxonomy): domain Bacteria; phylum Pseudomonadota; class Alphaproteobacteria; order Rhodobacterales; family Rhodobacteraceae; genus JBELMB01. Next base: position 43,517 of record JBELMB010000019.1, on the reverse strand, counting down.
TGGACACGCTGGCCATCGCGCCCGAAGGCAAGTTCCCGAGCCGCAACGGCACCGCCGACAATGCAACGGCCTACATCGACGGCTGGTCGATGCTGGACGTGGGTGTCGATCGTCGCGCGCCGCTGTCTGATCTCTATCCCGCGGATGTGATCGGCAACATCGTCTCCGGTCTGGATGTGGCCCAGCGTTGGGGTGTGTCCGAAGGCCAGCTTGGCCTCGCGTCGAAGATCATCAACAGCCAGGTCATCAACCGCGTTGTGCGTGAATTCATCGATGGCGACATCGATGGCCCCGCCGCCGTGGCGAAACTGAACGAAGAGCTGTCCGAGATCGAGTAATCGACGGACCCTTCTGATCTTCGGGCGGCGGCCAAGCTGTCGCCGCCCGTCAAGCCCTTTTCCCTTCCAGGAGACACCGATGTCGACCGCGGTACCGCCGAAGCGGACCGGTCCGCTCGCCCGACGTGAAGCACGTCTGGCCTGGGGCCTGCTGTTTCCAACACTCTTCTCCGTCTCTCTCGTGGTGATCTTGCCTTTGCTGGCGATCTTCTGGGTGAGTTTCAAACCCATCGGTCTGCAGGACCTGCGCCCGCCAGAGGCCGTTGTGCGCGAACAACTGCGCGGCCGCCCCTCCGAGGCGGGTGACGAGGCCAACCTGCGATACCGGATCCGCAACTCCAGCCAGAGCGAGCCGCTCTCCACCGTGACGATCCGGGACACGCTGCCCGAGGGTCTGACGATCCTCGACGTCGATCCGCGCTGCACGCTGGACGGGCTGGCGCTAAGCTGTGACCTTGGCGCATTCGAAGGCGGCCAGCGCGAGAACATCGAGATCACCGTGACGGTCAGCCAGGGTTTCCTCGACGCCGATCCGGATCTGGACGACACCCCGACGCAGATCACCGGCAAGGGCGACAATATCCTGACCAATTCCGAGTTCACGCTGGAAAACTTTGCCCGCATCTTCAACGGGCGAGAGTTCTGGACCGTGATCTATGCCACGCTCTTTTACACCATCGTCGGCACCATCGGTGCGCTGGTGGTCGGGCTGTTCGCGGCGCTGCTGCTGAACAAGGATTTCCGCGGCAAGGGCATCATGCGCGGGCTTTACCTCTTTCCCTACGTGGCCCCGGTGATCGCGGTGGCCTTCTCGTGGGTGACGCTGTTCGATCCCTTTTCCGGCTCGGTGAACGCGCTTTTGGTGCAGATGGATGTGGTCGACAGCCCGATCAACTTTTTCGGACAGAGACCGCAGGCGCTGATCATGGTGACCGTCTTCGAGATCTGGCGCTATTTCCCACTGTCCTTCCTGTTCATCCTCGCCCGGATGCAATCCATCGACACCGACATGTACGAGGCCGCCGACATGGACGGGGCCAGCCCGTTCCAGAAGTTCTGGTATCTCTCCCTGCCGATGCTGCTGGGCATCCTGAGCGTGCTGTTCCTGCTGCGCTTCATCTGGACGTTCAACAAGTTCGACGACATCTTCTTGCTGACCGGCGGCTCTGCCGGGACGCGCACCCTGACGGTGAACGTCTATGAACAAGCCTTTGCCGTGTCCAACATCGGCGCAGGTGCCGCGGTGGCCGTGGTGATCTTTGGCTTCCTGCTCGCCTTCTCGATCTTCTTCTTCAAATACGTCAGCCGGGAGGAAGGGCTATGAAGATGATCCGCAACGGCTATCTCACCGCCGCCATCATCGGTTGGTTCTGGACCTTTACCGTGGCCATCATCGTGGCGGTCCTGATGTCGTTTTCGACTGGCGAGGCGTTCAAGCCATCGTTCCTCATGTCGCTGATCCTTGGGGTGGCGACCGGCATCACCACCCTGTACTACCGCGACAGACGAATCCTGCCCGCCGGGCTGGCCGTGATCGCCGTGGTGCTCGGGTTCATCGGGTTTGGCGCCATTGTGGTCGGCGAAGATGTGGGCCTTGTCGGTCGGATCGTTGCCGCGGTGGCCTTTGGTGTCTTCACCGCATGGCCGCTGTTGATGATCCTCGATAGCCTTGTCCCCGGCGACGTGGACAAGCACGAATTCGAAGAAGCGGTGATCCGGTTCCTGACAGGATTTGGCTACATCTTCTTCACCACCATCGTGCTGGTGCCGTTCTATGTGATGGTCATGACCAGCCTGAAGAACCAGCAGGATCTGCTTCAGAACCCGCTGGATTTCACCATCGACCTGAGCAAGGGGATGGGCCTGTTCCGCAGCTACGTGGAGTTGTTCGCCGACTTCAACTTTGGCTCATACCTGTGGACCAGTTTCTATGTCTCCGTGATCACGGTGTTTGTCACGCTGGCCTTCTCCATTCCGGGCGCCTATGCGGTGGCGCGGTTGCGGTTCAAGGGGCGCGCCGCCTTCGGTCGGTCGATCCTGTTGATCTACATGGTGCCGATGATCGTCCTGGCGTTGCCGATCTACATCGTCTTCTCGATGACGGGTCTGCGGAACACCATCCTTGGCATCGTGATGATCTACCCGGTGACCACAATCCCCGTGGCGCTCTACATGCTGCAGGGCTATTTCCGCGGGCTGCCCGCAGAGGTCGAAGAGGCCGGATTGATGGACGGGCTGTCGCGGCTCGCCGTGATCTGGAAGATCACGCTGCCGCTGGCGCTGCCGGCGCTGGCCTCGGTCAGTCTCTATGTCTTCATGATCGCCTGGAACGAATTCCTGCTGGCATTCATGCTGCTGGATGACCCGACCAAGTTCACCCTGACGCGCGGGGTTGCCTCGCTGAATTCGTCCGAGGTGCCGCGACAACACCTGATGGCAGGCGCGGTGATCGCCACCTTGCCGATCATGGCAATTTTCCTCGGTCTTGAGCGCTTCATGACCAAAGGTCTCACAGCAGGGAGCGTAAAAGGATGAGTGGACAGGATATCGTGACCCTGGACGAACAGGCCCGGGCCATCATTCGGGCCAATGACCGGGGCGGCTACACCGTGCCGACGGCGGGGCTTTATCCCTATCAATGGAACTGGGACAGCGTCTTTGCCGCTTGGGGGTTCGCCACCTTCGACATCGAACGCGCCTGGGTCGAGGTGGAAACCCTGTTCTCCGGTCAATGGCCGAACGGCATGGTTCCGCACATCCTCTTTCACAAGGAGGATCCGGGGTATTTTCCGAATGCGGATGTCTGGGGGGCCATCGGCGTTGGTCCGATCCCGTCTTCGGGCATCAGCCAGCCTGCCATTGCCGCGACCTTCATCAAGGAGATCTGGCAATCTGACCCGGCCGCGGGCGACGCACGGGTGCGCGCGCTCTTTCCGAGGATCAAGGCCTGGCACAAGTGGTTCCTCGACTGGCGCACGACGCCTGAGGGCGCGGTCTTTGTCACCCATCCATGGGAAGCCGGACGCGACAACAGCGCCGACTGGGACATTGGCATGCAGGGCATCGACCCGCAGGGCGTCGGCGAATACACCCGGCGGGACACCAGCCATGTGGATGCTTCGATGCGGCCCACAAAGGCGGATTACGACCGCTATATCTGGCTTGTGAACCGCGGAAGTGCCGCCGGTTGGGACGAAGAGACGCTGTCTGCAGATCGCCCCTTTGCCGTCGCCGATCCAACGCTGACCTTCATCCTGCTTCGCGCCAATCGCGACCTCGCCGATCTGGCGGAGCAGCTGGGCGAAGACCGCACCGAGATCGACGCATGGAGCGCCCGGCTCACGACCGGGGCAGAGGGCCTGCGCATGCCTGACAGTGGCATCTTCAGCGCCATTGACCTGCCCACCGGGCAAGTGACCGGGTATCTGACCTCGGCCTCGTTCCTGTGCTGGTACGCCGGGCTGGACGAGCCAAAGATGCATGACCAGCTGAAACAGACGCTGGCCAACTGCCGCTACCCGGTGCCCAGCCTCGACGTGGATGCAGAGGGCTTTGACGGGATGCGCTACTGGCGCGGTCCCACATGGGCCATCATGAACGCCATGATCGGTATGGGCCTGTCTGACATGGGCTTTGCCACCGAGGCAGAAGCGGTGCGCACCGCCACGCGCGACATGATCGCCGAGAACGGCTTTGCCGAATACCACAACCCGCTCACCGGCGCGCCCGCCGGGGGGCAGGCCTTTACCTGGACAGCCGCGGTCTGGCTGGCATGGGCCTCACCATCTGCAGGAGAGAAGTGATGGGCGAGATACACCTGAAATCCGTCGAGAAATGGTATGGCGATCTGCAAGTCATCAAAGGTGTCGATCTGCAGATCGAAGACGGTGAATTCATCATCTTTGTCGGGCCCTCCGGGTGTGGAAAATCCACCTTGCTGCGGATGATCGGCGGGCTGGAAGAGACGTCTCGCGGGGCCATCGTGCTGGACGGCAAGGACGTGACGGACCAGCCTCCGTCAAAGCGCGGCCTGTCGATGGTCTTCCAGTCCTACGCGCTGTATCCGCATATGTCGGTGCGCGACAACATGGGTTTCAGCCTGAAAACCGCCGGTGCACCGAAGTCAGAGATCCGTGAAAAGGTCGACGAAGCCGCCCGCGTGCTGAAGCTGGAGCCGCTTTTGGACCGCAAGCCCAAGGACATGTCCGGCGGGCAGCGTCAGCGCGTCGCCATCGGGCGATCCATCGTGCGGGCGCCCACGGCCTTTCTGTTTGACGAACCGCTGTCGAACCTTGACGCCGCGTTGCGGGTCGAGATGCGTCTGGAAATCGCCAAACTGCACCGGTCGCTTGAGACGACAATGATCTACGTGACCCACGATCAGGTCGAAGCCATGACGCTGGCGGATCGGATCGTCGTGCTGGATGGCGGGCTGATTGCGCAGGTGGGGACACCGCGCGACCTCTACGACAGCCCGTCCAACCTGTTTGTGGCGCAGTTCATCGGCAGCCCCAAGATGAACATCATGGGATGTGGTCACACTCCGGGTGGCTTCACGCTGGAAGGCGGTCAGGGCGGCACCTACGAAGGGGCGGGCGTGCCCACGAAACTGGGTATCCGTCCGGAGCATATCACCGTCGACGCGCCGGGCAGCGGTCATTGTGACGGGGTGGTCGAGGTGTCGGAATACCTTGGCGCGGATGTTTTCCTGTTTGTGGATTGTGGTCCGCTGGGTGTGATCAACGTGCGAGTCGACGGGGGCGCGCGATTGGATGTGGGCGAAAAGATCGGCCTGCAATTCGCGCCGGACAGGTTGCACTTCTTCGGAGACGATGGGCAAGCCGTCTGAAACCGTCCCGTTCAAGGACAAATCGGGATGCGAAGGGAAACGTCGCATCCCTCTCCCTACCGCCCTTTATCTTGGGGCGATTCGGTAAAGACATCATGGACTTCTGACATGTTTCTCAATGCCGCAAACCTGCCGTGCATAGGTGATTGCGGAGGCAGCTATGCGCCAAGACACTCAGGCTGAGGCACACCCAAGCTGGAGACGCGTTCAACCCCTCAGCGGCTCAAGGCTCTTGAGATGTTGCGCGCCACCGCCGTGCAATGCCGCATCTGTTGCTCTCTTTTTGCCGGGCCCCCTGTGAAAGCCGCCCGCGATGAACGAGGTCGCCCCACGGCCCGGAGGCCGCGCAAGGGTGTTCTCCACGATCAGATCATATCAAAAACACTCTTCGGGTGGCCCAGAAATGCGCTCACTCACAGCTGAGATCCTCGGCAGTCCCAAATCGGTGCCAAAGCATTGCAATCGGGACTGACACTGCGCTGCCCCCGCCAACACGGATCCTGTTGTTCGAAGACTCCAACGGCCTGACGCCATCAAAGCAATCAGGCCCTGCCGGTCGTGCAAGCGAAGACCGGGCCGGCGCCGTGACCCGCAATCCTAGAGACAGACTAGATCCAGCGGGCTGCGCGACAAACGCTCCACACCGCTTTCTGTCACCAGAACAGAATGGCCGTTGCACATCGCCAGCCCTGCATCCGAATCCATCAGGATCATGTGCAGAAAAAAGACCTGCCCGGCCTGCATCACTTGGGGATTGCCCTCGTAGAACATCGGAAAATCGACCCAGATCGGGGTATACACCGCCCCCATGCCATAGCCGCAGGCCTGCAGCCGCGCGTCCTGCAATCCATATGCGTCAAAGACCCGTGCATGCGCGTCAAAGACATCGCCCATCGGCGCACCCGGTCTGATCGCCGCTTCGCAGGCTTCCAGCGCCTCGACAGTGGCAGCGTGCATGCGTTTTTGCGCGTCGCTGGGCGTGCCAACGATCAGCGTCCTCATCATCGCCGCGTGGTAACGGGCATAGGCCCCGGACCATTCCAGCGTGATTTGGTCGTCGTTGTCCAGATGCCTGCGGCCCGAATAATACCGGCACAACAGAGCCCCCGGCCCCGAACCAATGATGAACTCATTGCCGGCATAGTCGCCGCCACCTGCAAACACAGCGCCTTGCATGGCGCTGAGGATCTCGCCCTCGTAGGCACCGGCGCGGGTCACCCGGATCGCCGCATCCAGCGCATCGTCTGACAGCGCCGCCGCCTTGCGGTGCATGGCAATCTCCGCGGGCGATTTCACGCGGCGGCATTGGCGGATCATATCCGAGGCCTCGACAAGGCCGGGCACCGCCGCGCGCATCAACTCGCCGTGCCAATAGGTCAGCCCGGCTGTCTGGGTCTCCCACCCGATCCTGCGCCCGGTCAGTCCACGCGCCGCTAGCAATCCGGCGAGGTCCATATGCGGTGCCGCGCCTTCAAACTCTGGCCAGATGTGGATCTGTTCGTCTGACAGGGTCGATGTGTACTGCGCTTGCCGCAAGTCCGGCGTGCGGGTCAGCAGATCGATGCGCCCATCAGCGCCAAGCACCATGCATTGGAACATGGCAAAGCCAAAGGTGTCATAGCCGGTCAGCCAGTACTGGCTTTCGGGCGCAAAAAGCAGGATCGCATCGAGATCGGCCTGTTCCAGCGCCGCGCAGGCCTGCGCGCGTCTTTGGTCAAACTCGTCTGAGGAAAAATGTATCGGCATCGGTGCTCTCACTGGGGATCTTTGCCGCAGTGGTATCGCAGCCGTCAGATGACGCAAGCGCAGGATCAGGCCCGGGTGGGCCTTGAAAGAGTGCTCCGGCGGCTTGCCAACCTGAAAGATTGCCCCGTCAACGCCTAAAGCGCGCCAAAGCGATAGCCAGAGGCAGAGATCCCCCCCATCATCTTGTCCTCGTGATAGATGCGGGTGGCGGGCTCTTGCGCTGCGGCGCCAAGCGCCACGAAAAGCGGCACAAGGTGGTCCTCTTGCGGATGACAAACCCGCGCATATGGGGCGCTGGTCCAGTCTTGCAACCGCGCAAGACGGTCGTTCGGGGGCAAGGTCATCACCTCCGTCAGCCATGCGTCGAATGCTGCGGAGGGCACCGCGGCCTCGGGCCCCAGTTTTCCAAGGTTGTGATAGCTCAACCCGGAGCCGATGATCATCACCCCTTCGTCGCGCAGAACGGACAGCGCCCGGCCAAGGTTGAAATGCGCCTCTGGATCGTAAGACGCCAGGATCGACACCTGGAACAGCGGCACCTCGGCGCCGGGGTACATGACGGACATCGGCACGAACACACCGTGGTCATAACCCCTCTGGGTGTTGAGTTCCGCAGAGATCCCCGCCGCACCCAGCAGATCCACCGCCCGCTGCGCCAGGGCCGGGGCACCCGCGGCGGGATAGACCACGTCGTAGGTTTCCTTTGGGAAGTTGTAGTAGTCGTAATACATCGGCGGGCGCGGCGCGGCCATGACCTCTACCCCGGCCCCTTCCCAATGGCCGGACACCATCAGGATGGCCTTGGGTGGACTGTCCCATGCCGCGACCATCTCTTTGAGCGATGCTTCGAGATTTGAGAACATGCGGCGCATCTGCGGCACCCATGGCCAAGGGCCACCGCCATGCGAGATGAAATAGGTGGGCAGGGTCCTTGTCTGAGACATGTCTTGGCCTTTCGATGGCGATGGATGCGGTTTCACCGATGCCCCATGATATGGCTGACGCAATCATTGCGCACCAGAGTGGAATATTGATATTCACTGTCCCGTATTCTGGACAAAAGGGCGCGCGATGATCCTCGATGGGATTGATGTCTTTGCAGAAGTGGTCGAAGCGCAGAGCTTTTCCAAAGCCGCGCGGCGCCTTGGGATGCCGACCTCCACTGTCAGCGCAAAAATCGCCCGGCTGGAGGAAAGGCTGGGCGTCACACTGATCCGCCGCACCACGCGACAGGTGAGCGTGACGGCCGAAGGACGCAGTTTCTATGCGCGCTGTGTCCGGGCACTGGCGGAGCTTGACCTGGCAGAACGCGAACTGGCCGATCGGACCGACGGCCCGAAGGGTCGGCTCACGATCAGCGCGGCGGCTGACCTTGTGCACTACAAGCTGGTCCCGCTGGTCGAAACCTACCTTGAGACCTATCCCGGCACGTCCATCGACCTGAAGATCGCCAATGAACGCGCCGACCTTCTGGCTGACGGGATCGACCTTGCCATCCGGGTGGGCCACCTGCCGGATTCGAGCCTGATCGCGCGGCGGTTCTTTACCGCGCATGTGGGGCTTTGGGCGTCATCTGGCTATCTGGCCCGACATGGCACACCGGAAAGCATCAAGGATCTGGCGCAACACCAGCTCGTGCTCCTGAACCGCGCGGAGGGAGTGATGCGGCTATATGATCCAACCGGAACGGAGATCGCGTACGAGGCAGTCGCGCGGCTGACCTGCGACGACATGCAAAGCTGTCGTGCCTTCGTGGAAACCGGCGCGGGCATCGGTCTCTTGCCGGATTTCATCGGCACCTACCCCGCGACCCCATTGGTACCGGTCCTGCCAGAGATCACCAGCCGTCCGGCAGAGGTCCACTTTGTCTACCCGGAACAGCGGTTCGTCCCCCGGGCCTTGCGTGCCTTTATCGACATTGCTGCGGACATGTCCGGGCAACCGCCTCAGGTGACGACCCTCGACAAAAGGACAACCCCTCAGGTTTGATCCGATCAGCCGGGCAAACGGGCCGTCACCAGCGGGGCGAGAGGCTTTGCACGATGGGCCATGCGCTTCGCCAAGGGCAAACACGACCTGCAAGCGCATCAAGACCACCCTGCGAAGTCACGCAGGGTTGCCCAAGCCTGCGTCGCGTTCCAGACTGTCCGGCAACCGAGAGGAGCAACCCATGACCGACAGCTTTCACTTGCGCCCGGCGCGGGCCACGGACGCCACGCATCTCGCCACCTTTGCCGATACGGCGACCGGCAGCTTGTCGATCTGCCTTTGGCGGCTCTCTGCGCGGCCGGGTCAATCCGCAGTCGAGGTCGGGCGCGGCCTGATCCGCTCGGTCGCCGCGGCACCGATCCACCACAGCAACTGGCAGGTCGTCGAAACCGCCGGAGAAGTGCAAGGCGGCTTGCTCGGCTTTCCCCTCGGCCCGGAAGAGGCTGGCGCGGCACATTCCGACGCCCCCGCCTTTCTGGAACCGCTGACCGCGCTGAAGGCGATGGCCGTCGACAGTTGGTTCCTGTCGGTGATTGCCGTCTTTGAAGAAGCGCGCGGCGCAGGCCTTGGCACAGCGCTTTTGAAGGGCGCCGAACAGCAGGCCGCGCAGGCCGGATGCGCCCGGATCAGTCTGATCACCAGCAGTCGCAACACTGGCGCGCTTGGGCTCTATACCCGGCATGGCTATGAAGAGGTGGCGCGGCGCCCTTTCCTGCCCTTCCCCGGATCGCATGAGGACGGGGATTGGGTCCTGATGATCAAGTCACTGCCGCGTTGAGACCCATGTCAGATCCATCGTCCTGATCGGAGGCCAGCCCGCAGAGGGCCGGGTCTGGTCATGTCTTGCAGCGCGCTTGCCGGAAGGCATCGAACTCCCGCGCGATGGCCCGGGAGGCGGTGTCCAGAAGGTGCATCCCCTGCTCAGGCGTTGCCAGCGCCGAATGGGATCCGACGCGCCCATCGGGAAAGGCCGCGCGATGGGCATCGGGCGGCCCGTGCCGGTCACCGCTGTGCGCCCTGATGTAGTCAATGCTCAGCTTTTCAGGGGGCGTTGCGGCCTCTCCCTGAGGTTTGCAACCGTGCAGGGCCTGCGTCATTGCGACCTCTGACGGGGTGGCGTGCATGCCCTCCCAATCGCCGTACAGCGCCGCGCGCAGGTCCATCACGTCTGGCGGCGCCCACCAGCTTTGCACACAAAGCGCACCCTCGGGCAGATCGGCGGCGGCGCGGGCCACGGGTTCGAGGTTTGCACCATGTCCATTGACGATGAACACACCGCGAAACCCCTGTGCCAACAGCCCTTCGCACACCTGCAGGACGAGGCCTTGAAACAGGTCAGGCGTCACCGAAAGCGTTCCGGGAAAGGCGGTATTGAAGGGCGCAGGCGTGTAGCCGAGCGGCGGCGCGACCACCGCGTTGCACAGTTCTCCGGCACGGCGCGCGACCTCGGTGGCGCAGATCGTATCGGTCCCGATCAGCCCCATCGGGCCATGCTGTTCGGTGGAGCCAGTGGGCAACAAGGCACAGGCGCCCTCGGCCAGATGCGCCTCCACTTCGGGCCAGGTCATCTGGCTGAGCAACATGGCAGGACGATCCTTGTGAAACGTGGGACTGTTGCACCGCTGGCCCGGGCGAGACTCGACGCCATTGGTCGCAGCGCCTTTGAGGATCGGCCCCCGGTCACGCGCATGGCACAAAGCAAAGACGGCGGGCCAAGGACCCGCCGTCCGGTATCAATGGATCACAGGCCCCACTTGGCCTTGTTTCCCTCGAAGAAGCCCTTGGCGGTCTTCAGCTTTACCCAGTTGTTGACGTAGTTGATCCAGACCTGATCCGACTGCGGCAGCAGCATCGCGATGGGCGAGGGCGCGCGCGGCGCGGTGTCGGGCACGCGGACGACGCCAAACTTCTCCTGCAGGGTCGACCCTTCGATGTTGGACGTGATGAAGACATCCGCACGTCCGGACAGCACTTCCTGATAGCCGCGCGCCGGGGCCTCGACCACCTTGATGTCGGCCTCGGGGAACCATTCGCGCACGAGGCCCTCAAAGGTCGTGCCGAGGGTCGTGGCGACCTTCACACCCGGCTGGTTGATCGACTCGTAGCCAGAGAAGTTGCCTTCCTTGTCGGCCGTGGTGAAGGGAAAGATCTCGACCGCGATATAGCTTTCGGAGAAGCCAGCGGCCTTCATCCGCGGCGGCGAGATGGAGGCAGAGCCGGTGATGTGGTACTGGCCGGCGACAACGCCGTTCACCAGTGTTTTCCAGTCGGTCGGCACGAATTCCACTTCGACACCGAGATCAGAGGCCAGTTCGGTCATGATGTCGATGTCGAACCCCTTGTAGGAATTCGTCGCGGGGTCGCGCACGGACATCGGGTTCCAGTCTCCGGTGGTGCCCACCTTGAGCACCCCGCTGTTGAGAATTTCATTCAGCGCGGACTGCGCCGTGGCGGTCCCCGCCAGCGTCAGGCCAACCAGAATGGCGGCGGCTGTCTTCAAAAGGCTCTTCATTGGTGCACTCCCCGTGTGTGGCGCGAATTATTGGTTTTCGACACATCATAGTTGCTTGAGGCGATTGATAAATCAAGTAAGCTGACGGGCGGCGCAGATGAACGGAACAGAGGCTCGGCTGGATGGATGAGACGGCAATAGAGCTGATTGACGTGAACAAGTGGTTTGGCGATTTCCATGTGCTCAAGGACGTCAACCTGACGGTAAAAACCGGAGAAAAGGTCGTGGTCTGCGGGCCCTCCGGTTCGGGCAAGTCAACCGTCGTGCGCTGCATCAACCGGCTTGAACACCACCAGTCCGGCACAGTGCGGGTGAATGGCGCAGAGCTGACCAACGACCAGCGATCCGCCGCTTCGATCCAGGGCGACGTCGGCATGGTCTTTCAGCAGTTCAACCTTTTTCCGCATCTCACGGTGCTGGAAAACCTGACGCTGGGACCGATGAAGGCGCGCGGATTGACCCGCGCACAGGCCGAAGACCGCGCGCGCCACTACCTCGACCGTGTGCGCATTCCCGAACAGGCCGCCAAACGCCCCAAGGAGCTGTCAGGCGGTCAGCAGCAGCGTGTCGCCATCGCCCGGTCGCTGTGCATGGAACCAAAGGTGCTGCTGTTTGACGAGCCGACATCGGCGCTGGATCCGGAAATGATATCCGAGGTGCTGGACGTCATGGTGGAACTGGCCCAGGAGGGCATGACCATGGTGGTCGTCACCCATGAGATGGGATTTGCCCGGAAGGTGGCCGATCTGATGGTTTTCATGGACCATGGTGAAATCGTTGAAAAAGCGGCACCTGACGCATTTTTCAGCAACCCGAGAACGGATCGCTGCCGCACTTTCCTCAGCCAGATCCTGCAGCACTGAGGGGCGCGCATCATGGTTCGTATCTTCTTGTGTCTTGGTGTCGTGCTGCTGCTGTCCGGATGCTCTGCCTCTGGCAATTGGGGCTGGTACGTCATCGATCCCCGCACCGCCGGTGGCTGGATCAACATCAAGTTCCTGATTTCGGGTATGGGCGCGACCATCGCGATCTCGGTGATTGCGGCGGCCATCTCGATCGTGCTGGGCCTTCTGGTGGCCTTGCCGGGACAATCCAGCAGGCGTGGCTTTCGCCTCATCAACCGGATCTACGTGGAATTCGTGCGCTCCATCCCGCTGCTTCCGATGTTGTTCTGGGTCTTTTACGGGCTGCCGATCATCTTTCGGTCGATGGGGTTGAACATCCCGATTGACCCGTTCTGGGGTGCGATCATCACGCTGGCGATCTCTGACAGTGCCTTCACCGCAGAGATCTACAGGTCCGGGATCCAGTCCATCGCCCGCGGACAGGCCGAAGCGGCACAGACCATCGGTCTGAACTACCGCCAGACCATGCGCTACGTGATCCTGCCACAGGCCATCCGGCGCATTCTGCCGCCTCTGGCCAACCAGTTCATCTACATCGTGAAAATGAGCGCCTTTGCCTCCGTGATCGGGATGCAGGAGCTGACCCGCCGCGCCAATGAGCTTGTGGTGACAGAATACCGCCCGCTGGAGATCTACTCACTGCTGATTGTCGAATATCTCGTGCTCGTGCTGATCATCAGCGCCGGTGTGCGCTGGTTGGAACGCAAGATGGGATCGGACGAACGGGTCTGACCCGGACGCTTGGGGCCCGCCCGCGCTAGCGGTGTTCCTGCGGCACCCAGGCCTCCGTCGGGCTGTTCCAGAACTTGTTCGGGTTGTCCTCGTCGGTGCCCCGGATGTGACATGTCCGCAGGCACGGCAGCACAAAGATGACGGGTTCCTCGTAGGGATGCGCCGCGTAGATCGCGCTCAGCACCGCCTCGGCATCCGCTGCGTCGTCGCTCACAAAGAACGACAGTTCAGCGCAAGGCACGTCAACGATGCGATCCGTGGCCGCGTTGCGCCCGCTGCCCATGGATCGAAAGTGCTGCGTACCACTGGCCGCCAGATAGCTGACCGCATCGTAGTCGCCCCATGTCAAAGGGACCACGGCGCGCACCGCCTCGACGACCGTTTGCGCCCTTATCTCAGGGACTTGCGTGATGATACGCAGACCGGATTCGGTGGTGAACCTCTCGCTGAGGCGTTCGGGCAGGGGCATGGGGATCTCCGTTTGTCTTGCCTTCTCAGCCTAGCCGGTCCGGGATCGCAAGAGGAGGACAGTCGTTTCGCCACGGACCGAAGCTTCAGCCCTCCGCAGCGGGCAGCAAAGCCTCTCTTTGCAGGCCGAACCAACGCTCGAACGCATCCAACCCATCCGGCGTCAGGGCAAGCGCCCGACTGCCCGTTTGCCGCCGGAGCCAGCCAGCCTCCAACGCGCGGGACATAAGCGCCGTGGCAAACGGGCCCGAGACGTGAAACCGCCGTTCCGTCCAGTCGAGACAAAGCTTGACCTGCGCCTTGCCCCCGCCTCCGGCAGGCTGATCCACCCCGAGATCCGCCCGAAACCCCCCGTAACTCGGCCCCGGTTCCACGCCCCCGGTCTGAAGGCGCAGGACCCCCGTGGCGATCATCCGTTCTGTCATAAGGACCCCCAGCCGCCCGGCGACGTGGTTGTAGCAAGACCGCGCCAACCGTGTACCCGCCGCCTGTGCGGGGTTGCGGGTAAGGTGATCAGTGGGCGACAGGGTGGACAGGGTTTCCAGCACGCTGGCGACCTCTGGACTGGAGATGCGGTGATAGACGTGCCGCCCGCTGCGCAACGAGGTGGTCAGCCCGGCGTTTTCCAGCTGTTTGAGGTGCGCACTGGCGGTCTGCGGCGCGAGACAGGCGGCGCTCGCCAATTCCTTGTTGGTAAAAGCACGCCCGTCCATCAGCTCACACAGGATACGCGCGCGGCTTGGGTCGGCCAGTGCCGCGCCGATGATGTCCAGCCTCGGTTCAATCGTCATGGTGCACAGCCTAGGGGCAATCCCGGTCCCTGCCCAGACGGAACGCTTCGCCCGCGGTCGAAGCATCGCGCCGGACCCGCGGCGGCGTCGGCCTGCATTGGCATCCCGTGACGAGCGCTCTAGGCTGCGCCCGGATGACATGGTGAACGACACGGGGAAGCATTGGATGGACTGGCAGGATTTCATGGCCGAAACAGAGGCCAACATCGCAACACTGAACAAGGAGATCCCCGAAACCGTCCGGGGCTTTGGCATGATGGGCAAAGCCGCAAAAACCGAGGGCGCGCTTGCCGAAAAAACCAAGGAGTTCATGGCCCTTGGCATCGCGATCGCGACCCGTTGCGACAGCTGCATCGGATTTCACGTGCGCACCCTTGTGCGGCTGGGCACCACCCGGGCAGAGTTTTGCGAGGCGCTGGCCATGGCCACCTACATGGGCGGTGGACCGTCCTATGCCTTCAGTGCGAAGGCGCTGAAAGCCTACGACCAGTTCAGAGCGGAAAACGGCGCAGCGTGACCCTGACCCGTGTGCCCATTGTCCTGCCCATTGGCCTGTGCCGCGCGCCGGGCGGGGCAGGCAAGCTCCGGTTCTATCGCTGAAGACGACAGACCACTGGCACGGCGGTCACGCCGCCCGGTCGGGATCACCCGACCCTTTGCCCGACATGAAGGAGGACCAACATGACCGCATGGATCAAGATGATCTCTGACGAAGACGCCGAACCGCGCCTCAAGGCCTTGCTCGATCACGCCCGCACACCTCACGGGACCGTGGACACGGTGATGCGCGTGCATTCCTTGCGCCCCGAAACCATGAACGGACATGTGACGCTGTACCGGTCGGTCCTGCATTCCGACGACAACAAGCTGCCGTTCTGGTTTCTGGAGATCGTTGCCAGCTACACCTCGATCCTGAACGACTGCACCTACTCTCTGACGCATCATTTCATGAACGTGCGGAACCTGCTGAAGGATCAGCCGCGCAGTGACCAGATCTTTGTCGCGTTGAAAGCACATCGCCCGGAGGACGTGTTTGACGGCAAGGAGCTTGCGCTCTTGCGATACGCGGGCAAGCTGACGTCGCAGGTCGGCAAGATGGTCAAGTCGGATTTCGAAGCCTTGAAAATCGCCGGATGCGAGGATGGCGAGATCCTCGAAGTGAATCAGGTCTGCGCCTATTTCAACTATTCCAACCGGTTGTTGAACGGCCTTGGCTGCACCACTGACGGCGACCGCATCGGCTATTACACAGGCGACGACTGATGTGACGATTGCCCGGATATTGCCCCCTGCCCGTGGGCCGCTCCTGCGCGCGATGGGACGGCGGTCGCGTCTGCGTGCCATGTCCCAAGGGATCAATGAGACGGCAACCATGGCAACTGCCGTTTCAAGTCCACCGCGACAGGGGGCTGACGGCAGCCCTGTCAGATCACCTGCCGACTAAGCTCATGCTCCGCGAGGAACCGCACGAACAGCAGCGTAAGGTTCTCGCGCCGCGACGTGTCCGCCCAGACCGCGTAGACACCCAGCGGCCGCACCGACCACCCCGGCAACAAGGACACCAGCTCCCCGGCCTCTTCGCCGCGGCGGGCCAGATGTTCCGGCAATATCGTCGCGCCAAGGTTCTGCCGGACAAAGTGAAACAGCGCATCCAGGCTGTCGACCTCGATCTGCGCGTTGCCTGTGACCTTTTCTGTCTGCCCGTCGGTCCCGGTGAACTCTGTCACATCCGGCCGGTGCCGGTAGCGGATCCAGTCCCAATCCTCCAGATCCGCAGGACGTTGCGGCTCTGCCCGGGCCTGCGCGTATTGCGTCCCGGCGACGAGGACGCGGGCGCTTTCGCCCAGCTTGCGCGACATCATGGAACTGTCGTCCAGCCATCCCACACGGATGTTCAGATCGAACCCGTCTTCGAGCAGGCGGGAGGGATAGTCCGAATAGGACGCCGCGACCGCGACGTTCGGGTGCCGCCGCACGAAATCGGCGATGGCCGTCGACAAGGGCGACGACGCCATGAATGCCGGCATCGAGACACGCAGCGACCCCACCGGGTCCAGCGACATGGCGTTCAATTCGTTCAGACCGGCCTCTGCGCTGTGCATCATCTCAGCGACCCGCGCATAAAAGATACGCCCCTCATTGGTCAGGGAAATCTTGCGCGTCGTCCGGTAAAGCAGCGTGACACCGAGGTATTCCTCAAGATCGGAGACGGTCTGGCTGACCCGCGATGGTGCAAGGCCGATCGCCTTTGCGGCGTTGCGGAATGACCCTTCGTCGACCACCCGCGCAAAAATCGCCATTTGCTTGAGATGCTCGATCATTGTTCACCTGGGCAGAATTGTTACGGGTGAGGCGACCCAATATCCAAACCAATCTTGTGTCAATAGGTGCCCCCGCCAAAGCCGGGGGCCTTTGATGCGGATGACACAAGATGCGGCGCCTCGGGTCGTGTCCGGCCTGTCCCGTGCCTTCGCAGGTTCTTGACAAAACCACAGCCAAACCCGGACCGGCACCGCGAGAGCCACCCCCCTCGAAAGGGCCGGGCGGGACACTGCCCGCCCTTGCCCGACTTACATCAGGATGTCGCCGGCAGTGGTGAAGTCACTGTCGATCTGCCGTTCGAAGATCGCGATCAGGGTGCCATCAACGTGCATCTCGACATTTGCACCGTCCTGGGCAAAGGCAACCGAGGCGCCGCTGCCAAAGAACGTCAGATCCACAACGTCGCGGCCCTGTTCAAAGTCGTACACCCGGTCCACGCCATCCGTGTTGTCAAAGATGAAGGTGTCCCGACCCGCGCCGCCCGTCAGCCAATCCGCCCCGATGCCGCCGTTCAGCTTGTCGTTGCCTGCCAGACCGTTCAGCATGTCGCGCCCGGCGTCCCCGTTCAAGCGGTCGCCGCGGTTGCCGCCGGTGATCAGATCATCGCCGTCCCGGCCATGGAACTTGCCGAACCGCCCATTGTCACCGATCAGGATGTCATCAAAGGCGCTGCCTGCCGCGAACTCGAAGTTGATCAACGTGTCGGTCTCGGTGGCCGAGATATAGGCCCCGCGAGAGACAAATCCCCCCGAAAGACCGACATTGGCGCCCAGATCGACCGACACCCCGGTGGTGCTGGTGCCATAGTCCACCGTGTCATAGCCAGCGCCCGCGTCCGTCGTATCGTTGCCTGCGCCTTCGAACACCGTGTCGGACCCTGCGCCGGTATCGATCAGATCGGCACCCGCGCCCCCGGCAACGAAATCGTTGCGGACGCCGGTCGTGACCTGATCATCCCCGTCGCCAGCCGCGATCACCGCGGCCGAGCCGGTCTTGCCCAGCAGGATGTCGTCGAAGGCCGAGCCGATGATGTTTTCGACCCCGGCAACAGCGCTGGTCGCCGTCGCGCCGGTGTAGACGTTGTACGGCTGGCTGGTGCCGCCGGTCTGGATGACATTGCCTTCGAGGTCCACATAGACATCCCCCAGCGCAGAGGAGAGATCCACAGTGTCAAAACCTGCGCCACCGTTGATGGTGTCCGCTCCCTCGATGCCGATGATGCTGTCCGCACCAGCGCCGGTCATGACGGTATCGTCACCCGCGCCCGCGGTAACGGCGTCGTTTCGGATCCCGGTCTCGACCCGGTCATGGCCGTCACCTGCGTCGATCACCGCCGCCGATCCGGTCTTGCCCTGCAAGAGATCGGCGAAGGCGGACCCGACGATGTTCTCGGCGCCGTAGATCCTGTCGGTCTCGGTGGCGCCGCTGTAGACCCCCAGCGCATAGGTGCCGCCGTCATGGGCCATGTTTGCCTCAAGAGAGACCTGAACACCGGTCGTGCTGGCGGAGTAGACAACCGTGTCAAAGCCACCCCCGCCGTTGAGCATGTCATTGCCCTCACCGCCTTCGAGCAGGTCATCGCCTTCGGCGCCGCGCAGGGTATCGGCACCACCACCGCCGCGCATTTCCAGCAGGATCAGCGGACCAACACCGGAATGGGCGGTCACCATATCATCGCCAGTCTCACCGATGACTTCCAGCATCTCGGTCGTTCCGATGTCGAGCTGAAAACCCGCCGGGCCCATACGCTCAAGCATCACGCGCGCACCGCTTGCGGTGATCTCGACCTCCTGGCCGAGGGGCGTGCCGGCGTTCACCTGCAGCTTGTCCCCTTCCAGATGCAATCCGCCCTCCACCGTGCCAGAGCCATCGCCCTCGTGCCAGACAAAGACATCATCCTCCGGAAGATCCGCCAGCAGCGGCACGAATTCCAGCGGTCCGCCGCCAAGGTCATCACCGGGTTCAAGCGGAGGCTCCGCGTTGCGGATCCCGAACACTTCGATCTCGGCCACATGCAGGTATTGATTGCTGTGCTCGATCCGCATGAATTGCGCGTCCACCGGTGTGGCCGTCGTGAACATCAGACGTTCACCCGTCTCGGCACCGGTGATCGGGGCAAAGCGGTGGGTTTCTGCGCCCGAGGCATCCAGCAGCACCACTTCGGCACCGTTCAGCCGGTCGCCGGAACTTTCCACGCGGTTGACGATCTCCAGCCGCGTGATGCCATATTCGTCCTTCAGGTCGACCTGGATGTACTCATTTGCGCCGTTGAAGGTATGTGCCCAGTTGCCCGCAGACGTGTCTGCGTCCAGCACCGCCATGGCCTCGGATCCCCAACCGATCGAGCTGGCGCTGGCGGTGGCCGTGCCACGCAACTCTTCGGTCAGGTTGACAGGCTGCGCGGCCAGATCCGCCGAAAGCTGCACAAGCAACCCGTCCAACTCGGCCAGTTTGGCCTCCGCCAGTTCCGGCGGCGCCCCCGCGACCGGGTGGTTGGCGATGAGGTTCATCAAGGTCTCGGTCCAGGCCTGCGCGCTTTCAAGCGCTGTGGCATAGGCTTCTTCGACCTGCTTGATCTCGACCTGAAGTTCGTCGCGCGCGTCCGCGACGTCGGGTGTATCCCCCAGATCCGCGAGGACAGACCTGAGCGACGACAGGTCCTCTTCCGCGATTTGCACCTGAGCCAAGGCAAGGGCGTGGTCGGTTTCCGCATAGTATAGCTGCGCCTTTTGCAGCTGCTCCTGCGCCTCGGCGAGCACGGCAGCGATCTGCGCATTGCCCTCATCACTGGCGAGGAATTCCGCCTTGTTCAGCGTCGAAGCGCCCTGCGCCGCGGCAATCTGGCTGTCGGTCTGCGCAGCGGCTGCGCGCGCTTCGGCTTCGGCGATCTGGTCGGCATAGTCAACGCGGGCGTCCTCCAGCGCGATCAAGGCTGCATCAGCTTCGGCCATAAGCACCGCGACACGCGCGTTGACCTCCGCCCACAACTGCGCCTCGAGGGCCTCCAGCTGCTCGTGGCCCAGCGGCTCGAGCAAATCATGACGCGCCGTCAGCTCTGCCAACAGGTCGCGGGCCGCGCTCAGTTCGTCGGCGATTTCTGAATGGATCCAATACAGTTCGTCAAGGTACTGCTCGCCGGTTTGGATCGCCTCCTCCAGCATCTCGATCTGGTACGATCCATAGTTGCTGTTGTCGCCCTGATATTCATGGCGATAGACGGCGTCATCCGCGGCCTGGATGACATTTTCCTGATCGAAATAGGCATCCCATGCAATGTTCAGGGCATTCTCGAGCGCGGCCAGTTCCGCCGCCTTTTGAGCGTAGGCATCGGTGCCCTCGGTCAGGGCATCCAAGGCATCATAGGCCTCCCAGACCGCGTCTTCCATCGCGATCGCGGCTTCCTCAAGCTCGAATACCTTTTGCTTTTCCTCCTCCAGCACAGCCGTGAGGCGGACCAGTTCCTGATCGCGGGCGATCTGCAGTTCCCGAAGCGTGTCTTCGTATTCGCGCAGGGCCTGACGGTCGTCGTTGACATGGCCTTCTTGTGCGAGGAAATCGTCCAGCGCCGATTGTTCGCGCGCCTCCAGATCCGCCACACGGCCCACCGCGGTCTCATAGTCAGCGCGCAATTGTGCCTCGGCAGCCGCGGCCAACTTTTGGTCCACATAGGCCTGCTCCGCTGCGCGTTGATCCTGCAGCGCGGCGAGTCGCACCTCCAGATCGGCAATCAGGGCGCGCAACTGTGCGTCTTGCGCGTCGACGGGGTCCATGACGCTGCCGATGGCCTGTTCAAGCTCCGCGCGCATCTGGGCCTTTTCATCGTCCGGAAGCGGCTCTGCCTCCAATGCGACCAGCGCGTCGCGGTACTGCTGGGCCTGTCCTTCGGCCTCTGCACGCAACAGGGCCAGCGCCGAAAAGGCCGCGGTGTTCTGGTCGATGGAGTATTGCAGAGCGTCGATCTGCACCTGCAAATCAACCACCAGCGCCGCAAAATCAGCCTGCGCTTCGACGGCTTCGGCTTGCGCGATCTGCGCCGCGTATTCCAATGGCGTCAGGGCGGTCAAGGTGCTGGCCAGCGCAGCGGCTTCGGCGGCCTCTTCTGCGTGACCCGTGGCTTCTGCCTCTTTCATGGCCTTGAGCACCGCGGCCTCGCTCATGGCGCGAAGCACCGGCTCTCCGGCATTCATCACCCTGTTCAGCTGTTCCTCGGCAGGGCCAAAGTAGAACCCCACGTAGTTCACGACGTCCTGTGAAACGTAGGTCGGCACCGGGATCGCCGGAAGGGTCGGATCCCCGACGCTCTTGGAGAAGATCCCCCAACCGCTGCCTATGCCGCCGACAAAGTCATCCACCGCATCGCCGACCGCGTCACCAACCGAGCCCGCGATGTCGTTAACTACGTCACCAAGCGCATCGATCGCCTCGCTCGCGGCGCCCCCGAGCACGTTGCCAAAGACCTCCGTGACCGCATTGTTCATGAACTCCTCGAAAGAGCCCGCAAGGGATGACACGCCGGAAAAAAGTGCTGCGTTATAGGCCCGGAAGGCATCGTCGATAAAGCCTCCGAGCTGCGCCTGCGCCAGATTGAGCGAGAGCTGCGCGCCGGCTGCGATGTCATTGGCGGCGTCCCGAGCGGCGTCTGCCGCCGCTTCGGCGGCTTCGGCAGCGGCAACAGCCGCCTCCCTCGCATCGTCCACGGCAGAGACCACCGCATCGGCCGCGTCATCTGCGGCCCCGGCGACCGCGTTTGCCACCTCGCCTGCGCCGTCTTCAAAGGCATCGGCGGCCTGTTGCGCGGCCTCGGCGGCAGCTTGACCCAATGCGCCCAGCGCCTGTGTGGCCTCTTCGCCAAGCTCCGCAACAGCGTTTGCCGCATCCACGGCCCCGTTGGCGAAATCCTCTGCGACCTCTTCGGTGGCTCTGGCAGCCTCGCCCGCCGCCGCTGCGACCACTGTGGCGGCCTGCGCAACCGCTTCGACATCCGCAAGCGCCAGCGCACCCTCCTGAAGGTAATGCGTGTCGATCTCGACCTGGAAGTCGAACTTGATGCCCAGACCCAAGGCAAGGTCGCCGTTGAGTCCAAAGCTGATCTTGCCATCCTCGTAGCCCGCGTTGCCGCCACCAGCGACACCCACATTGCCGACGCTGCCGCCTGCACCCGCCCCGGCGGAGCCGACGTTGTCATAGCTGGAGTCCGAGCGCACCGTGACCGAGACACCGGCGCCAGCAAACGCACCTGCTTCGCCCGCGGTGCCGTAGCTGCCGTCGCCAAAGTTGATCTCGCCATCGCCGCTGGCGATCACACCGACGTTGACCTCGACATCGGTGCCCGCACCGACGGCGCCATCGCCGATGTTGGTGCCGACATCCACGCCGGCCTCGCCGGTGACGCCTGCCCCGGCCTTGCCGCCCATCCTGACCGTGGTGCCATCGACGTAGAAATCCGTGTAGGCTCCGGCAAAGGCCGTCGCGCCGACATGCACGTCCAGCGACACGCCGCCGCCCAGATCGACAGAGGCGGAACCTTCGATGTCTGCCTGCGCATAGGCGCCCACATAGTACCCGTTCGCACCGAAGTACGCCCCGGCATCGGCCTCTGCCCCGGCGCTGCCGCTCAGGTCCACCCCACCGGCGGAAATCTCGCCTGCGACACTGGTCTGGGCGTAAAGGCTTTGTTGTTCAGCGGGTCCTTCGAACTCCTCGGGCTCCGGGGGCGCCTCGACCGGAAGAGGCGCTGCGTCCTCGCCCTGCACCTCGATGGTCAGGGACGCGGTTTGCGCGATATCGCCCTGCAAGGAGACATTGTCGATCAGCGGCCCCATGCCATCTGCTGTCCCGCCGGCGGCAAAGCCGACGGTATGCGCACCGGCATCAAGATCCAGCTGATACTCATAGCGCTGATACCCCAGCGTGGCGGTGACGATGGTATCTACAACCTCGCCATCGACCAGCACATCAAGCGCGTTGGTCTGCGCAGTCCGGGATCCAAGGCCCCGCGGCGCATAGTCGAAGGCAAACGTGTAGCTTCCCGCAGCAGGCAGTTCGACCTCTTGCTGCATGCTGCCATTGGTGTCCGCAAGACCGTGGCTGTCCAGTTCGACAACCGAGTTGGACGTGTTGTTGACAGGCGTACCGCCATGGGCTCCCTGCTGAATTTCAACCGCCCCGCGGAGCGTGGTCCAGCCTTCGATGCTGCTGAAGACATCCCAACGATTGCCGCCAGACCCCCGACCCAAGTGGTCGTGCGTTTCGAAATCACCATTCACGAGCAGCTCGCCCGTACTGGTCGTGCCTGTGGAATACACGACAGACACGGTGTCGCTTTCCCCACTGTTCAGCGCATCAAAATCGCCCTGCGCATCGAAATCGACGGTGCCATCGGCAAGGATCATGACCCGGCCCTTGTCGAGGTCGACCCACTCGCCAAGAAGACCGGTCATGCCATTCACACTCACGATCTGGGCCCCTGTCGCGTCATTGCCCAGAAGCGAGGTCACGCCACCTTCGAGCGTCTCGGTATCGCCGGCGGTTTCGCTTTCGAACACGCGAAGACCGTCGTTTGCGGGTGAGCGCGCCTGAAGCTCGATATTGTCTAGGTCGATGTCCGTCGAACTGGCTGCCCCGTTGCCATCATAGACAAACCGAACGGTCGTCGCGGCATCGAGGGCGACAAAGTCCAACGCAAATGTCTGACGCGCGCCCAGATCATCAGCCCCAAGGCTGACGAGGGTGCGCGCGCCAGATGCGCCTTCGATTTCGACGTCGAGCAGACCGTCGCGAAGGGCTCCAAAATGCAGGCCCGCGTCAAAGACAAGCGTATAGGCAGCGCCGGCCTCCGTCTGTACGGTCTGTGCGATCGATTGTCCGCTGCTGTTCGACCATCCGCCCAGCGCGTAGCCGTGTCCTTCGACCCGATGGTCGTATCCGTCCCCGCCAGACACGCCGGAGGCAGCCCCCGCGCTGGTCCAGCCAAAGGCTGATGTCCCCGACCCGACACCTTGTGTCAGGTTTTCGAAGTCTCCATTTACGATCTGATGGTTCGCAGACGGCACTGCGGAATTTTGAGTACTCACGATGACGGTCCCCTGAGCAAGGTTTATGTCAGTACGCAAGCCACGTTTGGGGTTGGCATTTGGGACGCATGACAATTGGCAACTGGGGAGGTTTATTAACCAAAATTCTGTTCAAATTAGGTGGAGGGTGGTGCCGACGTTCTCCAGAAATTCCAAGATTTGGCCACATCCTGGATGGACGTGAATTTTATTGAAGCGAAATCAGCGCCTTGGCATACACATCCGCTCTGCGAAGAATTGGCAATTGCCGAAATATATTTGCGATCCAATTCAGAATATCATAAATAATACCGCATCCTTTATTTTCAGATCAATTTATGTTTTTTGAAAATAGAAACAATATACTCTCTGATCACGGTTTGTTTGAAACTGGGAACCAATGCCATTGAATTGCGTCATTGAGACGGCAAGCCCCGCCTTCCAAAGCCACGCCACAGCCCCGGAAAGATGGGATCAACCGCAAACAGGCAAAACCAAACCCGGCGACCCGGGTTCCGCGTGAGCCAGAGCCGTGGCTCTGCGCACGCATCAGCGGTGCGGAATGTGTTTTCACTTTGGGTCCTGATCTCGCATCATGCGCTTGCCCGCGGCACGCGCATTCCTCCGGTTGGCCAGATCTTGCAGCCAGGAGGACACCAGCCGGACCTCCACCTCCTCGGCCCGGGGCGAGGGCACACGCAATGTATACGTCCAGTTTTCGTCGATGCTGCGATCGGACAAAACGCGCAGACGGTCCTCTGCGAGTGCTCTGTCCAGCGTGGCAACGCGGCACAAGGCAACGCCCAACCCGTCCATCGCAGCCTTTTGCAAGAGGAACGATCCCTCCAGAAAAACCTGTGGCGGGGCCGGTTCGGGACCGACGAGATCCGGGGCCAAGGCCTGCCAGCGCGGCCACATCCGAAAGTCCTCGTCCGACAGAAGCGGCCCGCGACGCAGCGTCCTGATCGGGTCGCCACCTGCCTTTGCGATGAGGCTTGGCGCGGCAACGGGCACGGCCGTACCGGGCAGCAGCGCCTCTTCGCCCGGCTGCAAGCGCGCCCTTTCCCGAAACAGCACTTCGATATCGGGCGCAGGCGTGCTGGCCCGGTCGGTCTGCGCCAGCGAGACATGCAAGATCACATCCGGATGGCGGGCATGGAACGCTGAAATTTCCGGCAGGATAACTTCTTCGGCAATGATCGGCAGGGCGGCAATGCTGACCGAACGTTGGAAACGCATGGGCAGCAAATCAAGCTCATGCCGGATGGAATCGAAGCTCTCGCGGACCACGCGCGCAAGGCTCTCCCCCGCTTCGGTCAACGCGACCGAGCGCCCGCGCTTGACCGTGATCGACCGGTCAACCCATTGCTCCAATATGCGAATTTGGTGACTGACGGCAGAGTGCGACACGCTCAGCCGTTCGGCTGCCGCCGACACCGATCCGGTTTCACGCAGCGCCTCAAGCGCGCGAAGGGAGTTCAGTGGCGGCAAGCGGCGTCGTTTGTCCATGGCTCAACATGTGAGAAAAACTAACGTAACTCAACTATTTTGAACTTATCACATATCTTTTCTTCCCTATCGTGTGAGGGAAACACCTGAATATGTGAAGAAAGGAGATCCGCGATGGCGCAGATGCTCAGGCTGGCGATGCTTCAGATGACGTCGCACAATTCACACGCGGTGAACATCGAGACGGTGACAGAAGCCGCGGCCAAGGCTGCCGGGGACGGCGCGGACCTGCTGGCATTGCCCGAGGCCGCCGGGCTCATGGACCGGGACAAGGACCATGCCCGGGCACAAATCACGCAAGAGGCCGACGATCCCTTTCTGGTGGCCTGTTCTGATCTGGCAAAGCGCCACGGGCTTTGGATCCAGGCAGGCTCGACCCCGGTCAAGGCCCCCGACGGACGGGTGTTCAACCACGGCACGCTCATCGACCCCGCGGGGCAGATCACCGAGCGATACGACAAGATCCACTTGTTCGATGTGTTCCTCGAAGGCCGTCCGCCAACGGGCGAATCGAACCGCTATGCACCGGGCACCGAAGCGGTTGTCGCGCAGACCCCCTGGGGTGGATTGGGCCTGAGCATCTGCTACGATCTGCGCTTTCCGCATCTGTACCGCGACTATGCAAGGGCAGGCGCGCAGGTGCTGTTCGTCCCATCCGCCTTCACGGTGCCCACGGGCCGCGCCCACTGGGAGGTGCTGCTGAGGGCACGCGCCATCGAAACGGGCGCCTTTGTCGTGGCCGCGGCGCAAGTCGGCAACCACGCCGACGGACGGGTCACATGGGGGCATTCGCTGATCATTTCGCCCTGGGGCGACGTCCTCGCCGATCTGGGAGGCGACGCACCCGGACAGGTCACGGTCGATCTGGACCTCGATCTTGTCGACTCTGCGCGCGCTCAGATCCCATCGCTCAGGAACGAGCGCCCCTACACATTGAAAGTCGCCGCGCAGAACGCTGCGGCGGAATAAGCTCTGATAATCCAAAACCAACGGGAGAAACGTCATGAAAAGAACTGGTTTGCTGTCAGCAACGGCTGTGATCGCCCTTGCGGGCTCTCTGGCTTGGGCGCAGGATCGGCCCGATCTGGTGGTCGCCGTCGACAATCTGTGGCCCACGATGGATCCGGTGATCGGGATCTCGACCACCGGTGCGCGGGTGCATTCGAACATCTTTGACACGCTGGTGCGCCGCAATCGCTGGGAAGATCCCAATGGCACCGAACTGGTGCCGTGGCTGGCCGAAAGCTGGACCCGCAAGTCCGATATGGTCTGGGAATTCAAGATCCGCGAAGGGGTAAAGTTCCACGATGGCCACGAGATGGACGCCGAGGATGTGGCTTTTTCCCTCTCCGCCGAGCGTCTTTGGGGACCAGAGCCGCTGGCCCGCCGTGGCACGCGCTATGTGCGCGGGTTTGTGCGTGTGGATCAGACCGGCCCTTACACCATCGAGATCGAGACCAGCTATCCTGACCCGAACCTGCCCTACCGCATGGTGACACCCATCGGGTTCGTGCTGCCCAAACACTACTACGAAGAGGTCGGCACCGATGCCTTTGGCCAGATGCCGATCGGGACAGGGCCTTACAAGATGACCTTCTTCGACCCCTCCGTGGCGGTCGAATCCGAGGCCTTTGACGACTACTGGGCAGGGCCCGTGCCTGCCGCCTCCCTGAAGTTCGAGATCGTGCCGGAGTTCTCTACCCGCTTTGCCGGGCTGGTGGCTGGCAGCTTTGACGTGGTCGTCAGCGTACCGGCCGATCAGGTCGAACTGCTGGAAGGCACCGATGGCATCACCGTCATGGAGAAGGGCATCGAGAACTATCCGATGTTCGCCTTCAACATGTTGGAAACCGAAGACTTGCCCGACAATCCGCTGACGGATGTGAACCTGCGCAAGGCGATCGTCTCTGCCGTCGACCGCGACAGCATCGTCAAGGCGATCTGGGGCGATGCCACCTTTGTGCCGACACCCTTCAACTTCCCGGAATACGGCGACTACTACGATGCCGACAGGCCTCGCGCGGTGCCCTTTGACACCGATGCGGCCAAGGCATTCCTCGAGGCCAGCGACTACGACGGCGAAGAACTGATCTGGCACATCACCCGCGGGTTCTACCCCAACTACGAGATCGCCGCGGAATTCATGGTCGAGCAGTGGGCCGATGTGGGCATCAACGTCAAGATCGAGCTGAAAGACAACTTTTCGCTCGCCTATCAGCGCCCGTTCCACTTCCTCAACATGTCGATGTCGAGCGAGTTTTCCGGCGATCCCTACCGTCCGCTCTGGATGGACTGGGGCCCGACCTCCAGCCGCTTTCGCGCCAAGCACAAGACCTGGGACATGACCGAAGACTTCGTCACGCTGGGCGAAACCTTTGAGCAGACGCAGGACTTCGAGGGCCGCAAGCAGGCCTACCTGGATCTGGTCGCAGAATGGGAAAAGGTCACCCCCGGCATGTACCTTTGGCGCAACGTGGTCAGCTATGCGGTGTCCGAGGACCTGCCCTGGGATCCGGGCAATTCGGCGGTGACGATCTTTGATCACCTTTACCTGACCGGATCGAATGGCTGACGCCACGATCTCTGGTCCGCTGCTCTCGGTCGAGGGCCTCACCGTGTCCCTGCCGCCTTCGGGCGACAGGGACGAGGCCGTGACAGATGTCTCGATCACGGTCGCCAAAGGCGAGATTGTCTGCCTCGTGGGCGAAAGCGGGTCGGGCAAATCGGTTGTAGGGCAATCGATCCTTGGCATGTTGCCGCGGGCCTTGAAAGTGACCTCCGGGACGCGCGTCTTTGATGGCGCCGACCTGCCACCGCAGCGCGACCCGACATACCTGAAGATCCGCAGCACGCAGATCGCAACGATCTTTCAGGACGCCACCGCCAGCCTTGATCCCGTGCAACGCATCGGCACCCAGCTGGACGAAATTCTCGACGTGCATGGCGTGCCCCGCGCCAAGCGCCGCGCCCGGATCCGCGACACGCTTGCCTCTGTCGCGCTGACAGAACCTGACCGGATCGCACGCGCCTATCCGCACCAACTGTCCGGCGGGCAAGCGCAGCGCGTGGTGATTGCCGCGGCGTTGCTGTTGTCGCCCAAGCTGTTGATCGCAGATGAGCCGACAACCGCGCTCGACGTCACCACGGAGGCGGAAATCCTCTCTCTGATCGGTCGGTTGAAACGCGAGCGGGGCCTGAGCGTCCTGTTCATCACGCATGACTTTGGCGTTGTCGCCGATATCGCGGACCGGGTCGCCGTCATGAGCGAAGGGCGCGTGATCGAGGAAGGGGCCACAGCCGAGGTCCTGAACCGCCCGCAAGAGGCCTATACCAAGAAGCTGATCGCCGCGGTCCAACCGCAGGCTCGGCAGGCCGCGGGCACTGACGCGGATGCGCTGCTTGTGGCGCGGAACATCTCGCTGACCTACCGGGTTGGCGGGCTGTTTGACCGGCGCGAGATCCCCGCCGTGCGCGACGTCTCCCTTTCGGTCACACCGGGGCGCACCGTGTCTGTTGTGGGCGAAAGCGGGTCTGGCAAAAGCTCCCTCGCGCGGTGTCTCCTGCGGCTCGAAGATGTGGACAGTGGCACGATCCGGTTCCGGGACCGCGATGTGACCCGGGACAGGGGCGCCTCACTGAAGAGCTTTCGCAAGGCTGTTCAGGTGGTCCTGCAAGACCCCTATGCCGCCTTGAACCCGCGGCAGACCATTCGCAGCGCCATTGCCGAAGGCCCGATCATCCACGGTGTGCCGCTGCGAGAGGCCCATCAAAAAGCCGAGGATCTGCTGGAATTGACCGGGCTGAGCGCGCAGGCCGCTGACCGCTATCCACAAGAGTTTTCCGGCGGCCAGCGTCAGCGTATCTGCATTGCCCGTGCCTTGGCCATGGAGCCCGAGATCCTGATCGCAGACGAAGCCGTCTCTGCGCTGGATGTGTCCATCCAGGCCCAGATCCTTGAACTTTTTGCCCAGATGCAGCGCACCTTTGGCTTTGCCATGTTGTTCATCACCCATGATCTGCGCGTAGCGCGGGCGATCAGCGACGAGATCCTCGTGATGAAATCCGGCGAAGTCGTGGAACGCGGGCCAGCCAATCAGGTGCTGCACGCCCCAAGCCACCCCTACACACGCGCCCTGTTGCAAAGCGCCCCGGGGCAAAGCTTTTTCGCGCAACGGGGGAGCGCCGCATGACTGGCTACATCCTGTCCCGGCTGCTGCGCGCGGCCTTGACCCTGCTGATCACGGTGTCCCTGGTGTTCCTCTTCATCCGCTTCTCAGGCGATCCGGCCGCGGCGCTCGTGCCACCCGACGCCCCTGAAGAAGTGATCGAACAATACCGCAAGGCCATGGGCCTCGATCAGCCGCTGTGGAAGCAATACTCAGGCTATATCGGTGGCATTCTGCAGGGTGATTTCGGCTACTCCGTGCACACGGGCCGCGCGGTCGAGGATATCTTTCTGGATCGCCTTCCTTACACCCTGCGGCTTGGCCTTACGGCATTGTCGATCGCCCTCGTGTTCGGGATCGGCCTCGGTGTCACCGCCGCGGTCCGGCGCGGCACGATGATTGACCGTCTGGTCATGGGGTTTTCGGTCTTTGCCTTTGCGATGCCCAACTTCCTGTTTGGTCTTGTGCTGATCCTTGTCGGTGCGCTGGTGTTTCAGGTCTTCCTTGGTGGCGCCGACAGTTGGGTGATCATGCCCGCGTTGACGCTGGGCCTTGCAGCGATGGGGAGTTTTGCGCGCTTTGCCCGCTCCTCTCTGCTTGAGACCATCAATGCGCCGTACATGCGCGCGGCAGAGGCCCGCGGCGTGCCGTTCATGCGGCGGATCTTGCGCCACGCCGTGCCGAATGCAGCCATTCCACTGGTGACCCTGATCGGGCTGTCGCTGGGCGCGCTGATTGCGGGCTCCGTTGTGACCGAGCAGGTGTTCGCCTGGCCCGGTGTCGGACAACTTCTTGTGCGCTCCGTGGCGACACGTGACATTGCGACGGTGCAATTTCTCGTTCTCGCGGTGGCCGCGACGATGGTTGTCGCCAACTTGATCGTCGATCTGCTCTACCTTGTGATCGACCCGCGCATTCGGTCCTCCTGATGACACAGTTGCCCCTGCCCTCTTCGATCGGAAAGCCTGCCGCGATGCCATGGAGCGTCCGTGTCTCCCTCGCGTTTGTGCTGCTTTTCGTGGCTTTCGCGCTGTTTGGCAGCCTGCTTACGCCCTACGGGTTCCGCGAGACGTCGATGTTCGACCGCCTGCTGCCCCCCGGTTCGCCGGACTATCTGCTTGGCACTGATGCGCGCGGGCGCGACGTGCTGGCGCGGCTGGTGACGGGCGCGCAGATTACGCTGATCGTGGCCGTGGTCGGGACATTGATCGGTGCGGTCATCGGCTCCTTGCTGGGGATCATTGCCGCCGCCCGGCGCGGCGCCACAGAGGCCGTGATCGTCGCCGCCATCGATGTTCAGGCCTCGCTGCCGATCATCGTCGTCGCACTGTTCCTGCTGGCGATGTTCGACAACAGCTTTGCGCTGTTCTTGCTGCTGGTGGGCCTGAACGGCTGGGAAGTCTACGCGCGCCTGATGCGCGGCGCGACGCTCTCGGCCAAGGAAAACGGCTATGTGACGGCGGTCCGCGCGCTTGGGGCCTCGCCTGCGCGGATCTACCTGCGGCATGTCTTGCCCAACATCCTGAACGTGGCGCTGGTTCAGTTCACCGTGAACCTGCCGCTGACGGTCCTTCTGGAAACCGCGCTGTCCTTTCTGGGTCTTGGCGTGCAGCCACCGCTGACCAGCCTCGGCCAGATCATGAGCGAAGGCCGCGACCGCCTGTTGACCGCCTGGTGGCTGACGCTGTTGCCCGGCGCGCTGATCTTTTGTCTGGCCTTGTCCATCAGCATGATCGGTGACTGGTTGCGGGACCGTCTCGACACCACTCTGAGGAGCGAAGCATGACATCCCCTTTGCCAAACATTCCGAAGTACCAGATTGGCGGTGAGGCACCGCGCCTTGAGGCCAGCGTGATCGAGCACCTTGGCGCATGTGAGACAACGATGCTGGGACATATCCTGTATTGGGGCGTCCTTGACCCGGAGATCCGGCCAAATGCGGGTTTTGGGCCCAGAGTGGTCGGGCGCGCCCTGACGGTGCAATGTCCGGGGCCATGTTCGACCATGCTGCACCACGCCATAGGGCTCGCGGCCCCGGGGGATATCCTCGTGATCGACCGGCTGGGGGACCGCCGCTATGCCTGTCTCGGCGACGGTGTGGCCGCGGCGGCGCGGCGGCAGGGCATTCTGGGCGCGCTGATTGACGGGCCTTGCACCGACAGTCTCGAATTGGCGGAAATGGGGTTTCCGGTGTGGTGTCGGGGCGTGTCCCCCGTCACGACGCGATTGGCCAATCTGGGGGGCCGCGCGCGCGTCACGGTGAGTTGTGGCGGCGTTCCGATCGGCAACGGTGACGCCATCCTCGCCGACAGCGACGGCATCTTTGCCTTGCCCCCGAACGAGGCCCTCGAGGTGGGAAAGATTGCCGCCACCCGCGGGCGCATCGTCGCCGAAAGACGACAGAACAGGACGGTGGAAAAACCCCTGGGCGACCTGACAGGCGCGACGCAGCTTGTGACCGCCGGACTGGCTTAGGCAGCGCTGCATTTGGCGCCTTTCCAGTGAGACCGCGGTCGGGTCACCGGGCCGACATGCACGTCAGGTAACGCCGCACTCTTTGCCGGCGCTACCGATCTCGTCGTCTAGGCTGTGTGGATTGCCGCATGCATGACCGACCAAAGCGATGAATGCGCGTCCCCCAAACCAGTGGTGCCGCGCGGCTGAACCCGCAACGGACCAGCCTGCGGCATCATCCGGCACGCCGACCCGGTCAAACCCCGCCGCCTGCTAAGTGTATCAACCTGAGCGCGTCACGTGACAGGGGCCGGATTGAACAGGGCCAGCGAATTGTGGATGCCGTGGCGTTCGGCCCAGGTGGCCTCGCCCGAAGCCACCTTCAGCATGTGGTCAAACATCTGTTGGCCCATCTCCTCCAGTGTCACCTCGCCTGTGGCCACGGGGCCTGCGTCGATGTCGATCAGGTCATGCCAGCGCCGGGCAAGGTCCGACGTTGTGGAGACCTTGATCGTTGGCATAGCCTCCAGACTGTAGGGCGTGCCGCGTCCGGTGGTAAAGACATGCAGGGTGGCACCGGCGGCCAGTTGCAGCGTGCCACAGATGAAATCGCTGGCCGGGGTTGCTGCGAACAGCAAGCCACGGGTCGCGGCGCGCGCGCCGGGCGGCACGACGCCTGAAATCGGAGCGGAGCCGGATTTGACGATCGATCCCATGGCCTTTTCCACGATATTGGACAGCCCGCCCGCCTTGTTGCCGGGTGTCGTGTTGGCGGCGCGGTCCACGTGTCCGCGGGCGAGATAATCGTCGTACCAGCTCAGTTCACGGATCAGATCCCTGGCCACGTCGGCGTTGACGGCGCGGGCGGTCAACTGGTCGATGCCATCGCGCACTTCGGTGTTTTCGGAGAACATCACCGTGCCCCCGGCCCGCACCAACAGGTCGCTGGCAACCCCAAGCGCCGGGTTCGCGGTGACACCGGAAAAGGCATCCGACCCGCCGCATTGCAGACCGACCACGAGGTCGGACACCGGGCAGACCTCGCGCCTGCGGCGGTTCAGGCGGTCCAGATGCGCCTCTGCCGTTTCCATGATGGTGCGGGTGATCGCCTCGAACCCGTTGTTGTCCTGAAAGCGCACCAGATCTGGCACATCAAGTTCTGGAAACAGGCGCGAGGGTTGCAGTTTTTCGCAGCCCAGACTGACAGTCATCACTGCACCGCCAAAGTTCGGGTTGGCGGCAATGTTGCGCAGGGTGCGGATCGGGATCTCGGCGTCGGGGGCGTCAATGGCCACCCCGCAGCCATAGATATGCTCCAGCGACAAGATCCCGTCGACATTGGGATAACGCGGCAGGATCTCGGCCCGGATGCGCCGCACGGCATGGTCCACAATGCCCGACACACATTGCACGGTGGTGGTGATGCCCAGCAGGTTGCGCGTGCCGACGGTGCCATCGGCGTTGCGATAGCCCTGAAAGCTGCGCCCCTCAAGAGACGGCCCGGGCGAGCCCATGCGCGTGCTGATCGGAAGACCGGTGAACCCCGGCGCGCCGGGCATGGACGTGCGGTGTTCGTTGACCCATGACCCGGCGGGCAAGGCCTCGGTCGCATGGGCGATGACAACGTCGTAGCGGCGGACTTCGCCGCCCTTGGGGATGTCGAAAAGAGCCACCTTGTGCCCGGCTGGAACACGTTCGCGCAAAAGCGGCCCGCCCGGGACCTGAGTGCCCGCAGGCAGCCCAAGGTCATTGGCGACAATGGCCACGTTGTCCGCGGCGTTCATGCTGATGAGGCGCGGCGGTCCCATATCCTAGAACTTTGGCCGTCCGAATTCCCATTCGGGTCGGTGCTTTTTCATTTCAGCGGCGTCATTGCGCACTTTGATGCCGCAGGTCAGGTAATTCTGGTGCAACCGCGCCAGTGCCCCGCGATCCAGTGTGACACCCAGCCCCGGTCCCTCGGGCACCGCGAGACACCCCTTGGCAAATGTCAGCTTGCCGCCCTCGATCACTTCGTCGGTTTGCCAGGGGTAATGCGTGTCGCAATCGTAGGTCAGGTTGGGCGTCGCCGCCGCCAGATGTGTCATGGCGGCAAGGCTGATCCCGAGATGAGAGTTCGAGTGCATGGACAGACCAAGCCCCCAGATCTCGCAAATACGAGCCAGATCGCGGCTGGCCTTCAACCCGCCCCAATAGTGGTGGTCGCTGAGGATCACGCGAAAGGCATCCTGCGCCATGTTCGCCGGCAGATGGCTTTCGTGGACGACGTACATATTCGTGGCCAGCGGAATATCGGTCGCGGCTTGAACGGTCGCGTTGCCCTCGATCCCGACGGTCGGATCCTCCAGATACTCGATCAACCCTTCAAGTTGCGGCAGCAGGCGCATCGTGGTCTCCACCGTCCAGCCTCCGTTGGGGTCGATCCGAAGCGGCGCATCGGGAAAGGCTGCGCGCAGCGCCCTGAGGCCCTCGATCTCTTCTTCGGGGGGAAGAACGCCGGCCTTCAGCTTGATCGCGTCAAAACCATGCAGATCGCGGAACCGCGCGGCTTCGCCGACAAGCTGTTCGGGTGTCAGAACCTCGCCCCAGACATCTGCATGGGTTTCGTGCAGATGGTTGGCGAACTTGTAGAACAGGTAGGCGGAAAATGGCACGGTCTCGCGGACCTGCCCACCCAGCAGGTCGCATACGCGGCGTCCGGTGGCCTTGCCAAAAGCGTCCCACATCGCCACTTCGACCGCGCCGACAACACGCGGCAAAAGCCGTTCGTCGCCGGTATAATGCGTCATGTTGCCAGAGACCTTGCCGCGCGCGCGTGACCAGAGCCCGTTGAGGTCCGTCACGTCCAGCCCGGTCAGTTTCGGCGCAAGCGCGGCCAATCCCTCCAGCACGGGTTTGGTGCCGTAACTTTCGCCAAGCCCAACGGCACCTCCTTCGGTTTCGACCTCGATGATAGACCGAAGCGCAAAGGATTCGTGACAGCCCGCGTTGTTCAAGAGCGGCGGGTCATAGAAGGCGATGGGTGTGACGCGGACGTCAGCGATGCGCGTATCAGACAAGGTTGGCCTCAATGTAATCCATGTTCAGGTCTTGGCCCAGACCGGTGTCGGGCCGCGCATGGACATAGCCCTCGGCGTCCATCTCGTCGTCGATCCGGTTCTGGTCTTCCTTGGGTGTGTCATAGTCGATGAACGGATGCAGCAACCCACGCTCATAGTAGCGGGTGTTGGGAATGCCACAAGTCACCGCAAGATTGGCCACCGCAAGATTGGCCACCGCAAGATTGGCCGCCCCTGTGCCGCGGATCTCCGTCGACATGTGGAAACACTCGGCCATATAGGCAATCTTCATCGCGGGATTGATGCCGCCTAAATCCCAGACACCGGCGCGCACCAGATCGCAGGCATCATGCTTGACCCACTCCGCCCGGGTCCAGTGTTTGCCGGTCATGGTTTCCGGCCCGAGAATGTTCAATGCCGTGTTCCGGGTCAGCCATTTGTACGAAGAGATCGGGGCTTCCTCCATCGGTTCCTCCATCCAGCTGAAATCCAGTTCCGCCAGCTTGTTCACCAGCCAAAGCGCATCCGTGCGCGAATAGAAATGGTGCGGACCCAGCCGGTCCGCGCCGAAAATAAGGAACTTGTCCCGAGATTTTTCGGTCGCAAAAAGGTGGATGTCGGTCTTCCACATCCCCCACCATTTGTACTCCGGTCCGCGGCCGACCATGGTCAGGTAAATCTTGTCGCTGGAGGTCACATCGCTGATTGCGAGGGCGTCCGGGTCGCGTTGACGGTCCATTTTCCAGACGTAGGGGCGGATGCGCGTTCCGTCTTCGGTCCGGTCGATGAAATGGATCATTTGCGGTGGGTGATAGACCGCCCGCCGGTTCTGTTTCGACGGATTGTCGGGGGCGACGAATTCCGCGGAAATCGAGATCAGGTACAGGAACGCGATGATCCAAAGCCCGACCATCGCCAACTTGTGTTTCTTGAACGCCCAGCAGGTCAGTTGCCACTGCGAGGCGATGGCGACATCCGCGCCCGCATGGCCCGTGTCGACCGTCAGCGATGTCTCGGTCGCGTCACTCATGGCGGACCCTCGGATCAAGCAGCACACTTTCGCAAAGCTCCTCGCCTTCCGTGCCACCGGACAGGTACCAACGCGTCCACGGGATGGCGAACCAGCTTGCCTGAGGTGCTCCGCACGCACGTCGCGCGGGCTGAGCGTGGGGTCCAGACCACCGGGCGCGCCCCAGACCATGAAGTCATGCTCGTTGGCTTCACCATGGCTGTCGTAGATCGACCGCTCGACGCCGGACGAATTCACGCCACCACCGATTTCACTCCACCGCTCGCGGATGATTTCAGGCGCATCGCCCCATTCCGGCTGCTCGACACCCGCATAGTTGACGTTGAACACAATGGGTTCGCCGTTCGGGAACAAGCGGATACCGTCACCGTTCATCTCCGTGTAGCCCGCTGCATCCAGCAGTTCATTTACCCGGTCCGGGTCGTACTCCGGGTTCTGGTTCCCCAACTGTTCGTTGTAGAGAAGATGCAACTTTGACGGACCAATCTGCCAAGGCTCGCCCTGACCCTGCCAGACGATGTCGATCAGTTCATCACGGTCCATCCAAAGCGACAATGCGATGCGCACGTCCTTGTTGCGGATGCATGCGCGCATGACCGGATCCTTGTGGGTCTGGTTCAGGTGGATCACGAGAATGTTGGAATGCGCAGCAACCCGCTCAAAGAGCTTGTATCCCGATCTCTCGGCGTTCTCGGACAGGACAGGCTTGTTGGCCCGGTTCGAAATGCGGCGCGCTTGCATGTCGATACTGCCCCCGATCGCTTCGAGAAGGATGGCCTGAGACCCCTGGCTCACACCCCATTGCAGCTTGTCCACGCAGGGCAGCTGGTTTCCAGCGGTGTCGACCTGCCAGACCAAGGGAATGCGCTCCATCATCACCTGCGTTGACCCGGCCGAGTGACCTTCGCCAACCACGACCCACGGATCCAGCGTCGGGCGTTCCGGGGTGGGCCAGCGGTTCGGCGCTTCGACCTCGCCGCAGTTCAGACGGAACAGGCTGGGCCAGTCGTCGACCGCTTCGGTTGCATCGATCAGCGACTGGATGTCGTCGTTGCAGACCGGATGGAACTGTTGGCAGGAATGCCTGGCCCACAAAACCGGCTCTTGCGCCAAGGGCGTCGCCAACTCTGTCAGGGCGGCCAGTGACGACGTTCGCCAAAGCCGAATGATGTGTTTCCCGCCAGATAGACACCGGATTCGCGTGCTCTTGCGCAAATTTTCGGTGCCGCAAATTTGCGCTGCATCTAAAAGCTGTCTAACCTGTTTCTTGATGTTGTCAGTCAACTCTGGATCTGCGCCCCCTCAAGGACCATGGACACACCACCCATGTTTCCCGATGTGCCGGCACCCGCAGGTGACCGACTGGAAAGCCAAGTCTACAAGCAATTTCTGGACCAGATCAGGTTTGGGCACTATGCGCTTGGGCAAAAGCTTCCCAGTGAGAACGAGCTGTCAGAAACCTACGGCGTCTCGCGGCCCGTTGTACGCGCTGCGCTCTCAAAGCTCTGGGATTCAGGGCTTTTCGTGTCCCGCCGGGGGGCCGGATCCTTTGTCACAAGTGGTTTGTCAAACGATCAATCGAGGTTCAGCCCGCTGCAAAGCGTTGACGACATCGCCGCCTTTTTCCAGTTCCGCCCGACGGTTGAGGCGGACACGGTGGAACGCGCCACGCAAAACGCCAAATCAGGCGATATCTTGCGCCTTCGCGCGATTGTCGAAGAGATGCGGGACCGGCTGTCCAAAGGTGACGACGCGGTCACTATCGACGTCAAGTTCCACACAACTATTGCAGAGTTGTCTGACAGCCGCTTTCTGGTCGAAACCGTGCAGATGCTGCATCCGCATTGGAAGTTTGTCGGGAGTTTCCTGCGCAGCCTCGGCGTCATCGGCGCGCGCAAGGGCAAGAGGATGACCTCGGAGCACATGAAAATCGTGGACGCCCTTGCCCGCCGCGACCCAAGGGCGGCGCGCAGGGTCATGCTTGACCATATCGACGGGTCTGAACGCAGGGTCTTCAAGGGGAACTGAATGGCTGTGGAAATCAAATGCGTCGTGCCCTCCCGAAGCAGGGTTGGCGAGGGTGCGGTCTGGGACGACATCGCGCAGGTGTTGTGGTGGGTCGATATCCCGGCCGGGCTGATCTATCGCTACGATCCTGCCACCGGCGAGAACCGCCGTTTTGACTTTGGCGAACCGGTGGGATGCCTCGCGCTGCGCGCGTCGGGTGGTTTGGTCCTGGCAACGAAGTCGGGGTTTTGGTTCTTTGATCCGGACACGGGCCAGCGTGACGCGATCTTTGACCCGGAATCGCATCTGCCAAGCAACCGGTTCAACGACGGGGCCACCGATGCACAGGGCCGGTTATGGGCCGGCAGCATGAAGGAAGGCAGCCCGCCAGAACCGCTTGGTGCCTTTTACCGGCTCGACCCTGATCTGACCGTCACCATGTGGAGGGGCGGGATCTACACGACAAATGGTCTGGCGTTTTCGCCCGATGGCCGCCGGATGTTTTTCTCGGACAGCAATCCGTCGGTCCGCACGATCTGGGCCTGTGACTACGACGGCGCAACCGGCACTCCCGGTGCGCCCGAGACATTCTTTGACACGCGCGCGGTTGCGGGGCGTCCAGATGGTGGCACGGTCGATGCCGAGGGATGCTACTGGCAGGCTGGCGTCAGTGGCTGGCAGTTGTACCGCCTGTCGCCCACCGGCGAGGTGCTGATGACCATCGACATGCCCATAGAAAAGCCGACCAAGCCGATGTTCGGGGGCGCGCAACTGGATGTGCTCTACGTCACCTCCATTGGTGTCGGCCTCGCAGAGGGCCGCGACCAGCCCGAGGCCGGGGGGCTTTTTGCCGTCACGGGGTTGGGCATTCGGGGCGTTCCACAAACCCGGTTCGCAGGCTAGAGGTTTGAGAATAAACGGCCTTCGCAATTTCATGTCGCGGGACGGCAACCGCCCCCGGGTCATTGTTGCGATTGACACGGATGAGGGCATCACCGGCTGGGGCGAGTGTTACAACCACGGCCCCGACCGGGCGCTGCCACCCCTGCTGGACCACCTGTACCTTCAGATCGAAGGTCAGGATCCGCGCAGGATCGAGGCCCTGATCCAGAAACTTCTGCAACAGAGCCGTTTCCCACCCGGTGCCATGGGGCCGATGACCCCCTGCCCCCACCCGATGCGCGCGATCCGGCCCTTGCAAGAGTGCGCTCTGCCTATCAAGACTGTCCTGCGTTCGAGACCTTTCTGGCCCCCGGCAGCGGACACCTTGAGACACCTGACATGCGCCGTGCGGCCTTGAGCTTTCTGACGCGCATCCGCGCTGAACCCCAAACCCTGATGAGAGTCCCATGCTGAAGAAACTCCTGATCACAGGCGCCAATGGCAACCTTGGCGCCGTCTGCCGCGAACGGCTGAAACCCATCGCCGAAACCATGCGCCTGAGTGCGCGCAAGGGGTTGGGTGACGCGGCCGAGGGCGAAGAAATCGTGTATTGCGATATCGGTGACAAGGCCGCCGTCGAAGCGCTTGTCGAAGGCTGCGATGGCATCGTCCACATGGGCGGGCAAGCGACCGAGGCAAAATGGGAAACCATCCGCAACGCCAACCTCGACGGAATGTTCAACCTTTACGAAGCCGCGCGAAAATCCTCTGTGACGCCGCGGATCATCTTCGCCAGTTCGAACCACGCCATCGGATTTCACAAGCAGACAGAAAGACTGGATTCCAAGTCACTGACCCGCCCCGACGGGCTTTATGGTGTGTCCAAGGTCTTTGGCGAAGCACTGGCGAGCATGTATTATCATAAATTCGGGATCGAAACCGCCTCCGTGCGGATCGGATCCTGCTTTCCGGAGCCGCGCAATCACCGCATGTTGTCGACGTGGATGAGCCATGATGACTTCATTCTGCTGATCGAACGTATCTTTACCGTGTCGCGCCTCGGCAACCCGGTGATCTACGGTGCCTCGGCCAACGCGGCCTCTTGGTGGGACAACCGGGATGTGGCCTATCTGGGATGGCAACCCAAGGACGACGCCGAAACCTTCCGCGCCAAGATCGACGCCGAGATGGACAGACCACCGGCAGATGATGTGAACGCCGTGTACCAGGGTGGCGGCTTTTGTGGTGACGGCATTCACGAATAGCACGCCCGAACCCGACGATCCCTGCGCAAGGAAGCTCGACCCAAGATTGCTCCGACCGAATTGAAATCCATCATCCGTTCCGGGCTGCTGTCTTTCCCGCTGACGCCGTTTGATGCTGACGACACTTTCAACGCGGCGGTTTTCGCGGCGCATCTGGAATGGCTCAGTCCGCACAAGATCGCAGGCCTGATCGTGGCCGGAGGCACGGGTGAGTTGTTTTCCCTGTTGCCGTCCGAAGGTGTCGAGGTCGTCAAGACCGCCCGCGCCGTGCAGCCCGGTCAGCCAGTGATCGCAGGATGTGGCTACGGCACAAAGTTGGCCTGTGACATGGCACAAGAGATCGAGGCAGCAGGTGGCGACGGCATCCTCCTGCTGCCCCACTACCTGATCGGCGCGCCACAAGACGGGATCGAGGCCCATGTCAGAGCCGTCTGCAATGCCACGACCATGGGCGTCATCGTCTACAACCGTGGCCAGTCGGTCGTGTCCGCCGAGACGCTTGCACACCTCGCTGACAACTGTCCGAACCTGATCGGGTTCAAGGATGGCACGGGCGACATCGACACCGTCAAACGGATCACCGTGGGCTTGGGCGACCGGCTCTCATTCATCCGTGGCATGCCCACGCATGAGTTGTTTGCCCAAGCCTTCCGGGGCGCAGGCGTACACACCTATTCATCCACGGTGTTCAACTTTGTCCCGGAGACCGCGCTGAAATTCTTCGCAGCGTTCAGCACGCAGGACGACGCGACATGCGAGGCCATGTTGCGCGATTTCTACCACCCTTTCGCCAAGATCCGTGACCGCAAGACCGGCTATGCCGTATCCGCCATCAAGGCGGGCGTGGCTTTGCGGGGGTTTGACACCGGGTCGGTGCGCTCTCCGCTGACTGACCTGACAGGTGAAGAGCGCGAGATGATGCAGACCTAAAAGGCGCCATCAGCCAAGCCCTGACCGCAACTCTCCCTTGATCAAGCTCGCGGCTTTTTCGGCAATCATGAGCGTGGCCGCGTTGGTGTTGGCCGCGGTGATCTTGGGCATGACCGAGGCGTCCACGACGCGCAGGCCCTCCACGCCATTTACACGGAGGTCGCTATCGACCACCGCGTTTGCGTCGCTGCCCATCCGACAGGTCCCGACCAGATGGTAGACCGTGCTCGACATCGCCCGGGCGGCGTTCAAAATCTGATCATAGCTCTGGAGATCTGCACCGGGGACCACTTCTCTGGTCCAGCGGTCCTTGAAACCGGGCTGATTATAGATGTCGCGTACGATCCGGAGGCCTTCGACCATCACATCGCAATCGCGCTGTGTGCTGAGGTAGTTCAGCCTGATTTCAGGATCAGCCAGAGGATCGGCTCCCCTGATACGGACAGATCCGCGACTTTCAGGATGGCATTGCCAGAAGGACGTGGTGAACCCCGGCTCCCGGTGCAGCGGTGTGCCCGGTTTGTCGACGCTGAGCGGCATGACAAAAAGCTGCAGATCGGGCCGGTCTCCAGTCGCGTATTTTGTGCACATCGCCCCACCGACCTGCCCGGCACCAACGGTCAGCGGACCACGTTGCGCCAAGAGCCATTCCAGTCCCATCCGCGCCAGCCCGATGGGGCTACGAACCTGAGAATTCAGGGAGTCCTTGCCGTCGGCCAGTGTGACAATGGTCCGGAGTTGCAGGTGATCCTGCAGGTTCGCCCCCACCTCTGGCGCGTCATGCACCACCTCGATGTCCTGCGACCGCAGCAGATCCGCAGGCCCGATCCCCGCCAGCTGCAGAATCTGCGGCGACTGAACGGAACCGGCGCAAAGCATGACCTCGCTGTCGGCATGGACGTGATGCTCTGCCCCGTTCTGAACATAGCGCACTCCGGTCACTTGGGATTCTTGCCGGATCAGGCCGGTCACACGCGCGCGCAAGGCGAGAGTCAGATTGGGCCGCGCCAAGGCTGGTTTCAGCATCGACCGTCCCGCGCTGGACCGCCAATGACCATCCAGCGTCAACTGATAGCGACCAATCCCGACAGAGGCCTCGCCATTGAAATCTGCGTTGGGCGGCAGCCCATAAGCCGAGGCCGCGTCAAGCCATGCGTTGCAGGCGGCGTTGTCGTTGCGCAGATCCCGTACGCTGATCGGACCATGCGCGCCGCGATACTGTGAGGGCGGGCCGTCATAGGCTTCGATGCTGCGGAAATGGGGCAGCACGTCACGATACCCCCATCCGGCAGCACCCAGATCGCGCCAATCGTCGAAATCTTCGTGCTGACCGCGAATGTAGATCAGACCGTTGATCGCGCCTGATCCCCCAAGCACGCGCCCACGCGGGCAATCCATTTGCCGCCCGGCGATGCCGTCATCCGGTTCGGATTTGTACAGATGGGAGTGGCGCGGGTCATAGATCGAGCGAAAGTAGCCCACCGGCAGCTTGAGCCAGAAGCCGTTGTCCCGCGCGCCAGCTTCGATCACAAGCACGCGCACATCCGGATTCTCGGTCAGCCGCGTGGCCAGCACGGCGCCCGCAGACCCCGATCCGACGATGATGTAATCATAACCCTTCATGAGGCCAGATATTACCGCTACGCTTTGGAAATAACACTGCAAAAGCAGCGATGGCGCGTGCCGCCGTGAACCCCGGAGGGTCGGACATCGTGGAGACTGTCATCCAGATTGCGCGCGTCCAGGCCTTTGCGATGCGCTGCCCGATCAAGATCCCTGTCGCGACCTCGTTCGGGGTGATGCGGGATCGCCCCGCGGTGTTTGTCCGGATCGAGGACGCGGAGGGCTGCTTTGGGTTTGGCGAGGTCTTTGCGAACTGGCCTGCGGCGGGCGCCGAGCACCGGGTCAACCTGCTCAAGGCGGATCTGGCCGATCTGGTGTTGGGATTTGCCGCCACTGCCCCGGGGGACCTGTTCCACTATCTTCGCGATGCGACGCGATTGCGCGCGCTGCAATGTGGCGAGTTTGGTCCGTTTCGGCAGGTCATCGCAAGTCTGGACATCGCGCTTTGGGATCTCTTTGCGCGGCGCGCTGGCGTGCCTGTCCGGCAGCTTTTGAATGCAGATGCGCGCGCGGGTGCCCCCGTCTATGCCAGCGGTATCCACATCTCCGCAGCGGCGGCTGAGATTGATCGCGCGCGCCGGGCCGGGTTTTCCCGGTTCAAGGTCAAGGTCGGGTTTGATCTTGAGAGGGACATCGCCGCTGTTCTGGATCTTTGCAAGAGCATCGGTGCGCAGGAAAGCCTGGCCGCTGATGCCAATCAGGCCTGGGAACTGGACACGGCCATGACCTTTGCCCACAGTGTCGAAGCGGCGCAGCTTGCCTGGTTGGAGGAACCCCTGCCCGCATATGCCCCCCATGTTGCATGGGAAACGCTGGCAGCGGCTG
The DNA here is from genome assembly GCA_042088665.1 of Sagittula sp. Classification (GTDB taxonomy): domain Bacteria; phylum Pseudomonadota; class Alphaproteobacteria; order Rhodobacterales; family Rhodobacteraceae; genus JBELMB01. The sequence continues at coordinate 63 of JBELMB010000019.1, read as the reverse complement.
CGCCGATGCCGCTGGCCGCCGGAGAAAACATCGCCGGATTTGAGGGCTACGACGCTTTGCTGA
>JBELMB010000160.1:0-11551 GCA_042088665.1 Sagittula sp. | reverse complement strand
GTTCGACCGCGGTCTGCGGGCCAAGACGGCCCTGCGCGAGATCAGTCAGGCCATGCTCGCCATGGCGCGGCGCACCGGCGATTGGGACCGAATGCGCAGGCTGCTTGAGCCGGAACTGTCCCCCGAGACGCGCGACGTGCTGAGCACAGCCGCCGCGAGCAGCCCCAGATTCGCAGCGTATTTTGAGGGCTTTGCCCGGGCAGGTGCCGCATGAACCGTATCGTTTTGTCAGGCGCCGGTTTGGGCGCTGCCCTTGTGGTGGTCTACACCGGCATGATGGCCGCCGCCGATGGCATCACAAAGTTCATCGCCGGGACCTATGCCGCGCCACAACTCTTTGTGTTGTCTTCCGCAATCGTGGTCGGCCTGTCGATGGCCATGGCCCGGACGCAGGGCTTGACCCATGGGCCGATGGGCGGTCTGGGCCTTCGGTCGGTCAAGGCCATGGTGGTCCGCGCGGTGCTGACCGTCGTCGCCTCGGTGGCCTTTTTCCAGGCCTTTCGCCTTCTGCCCTTTGCGGATGTCTTCCTGTTCATCGGGTTGATTCCCCTGATCGCCGCCGCGCTGAGCGGGCCGATCCTGGGTGAGACGCCGCGGCCCATGGCATGGGCGGCGCTCAGCCTTGGCGCGGGCGGGGTGCTTTTCCTGATGCCCGGCGGGCTGAGCGGCATGCAGGCCGGTCATGGCTGGGCATTGTTGGCGGCCTTTACGGGCACCGGGTCCATGCTGGTGGCGCGGGTCATCGCAAAAGTAGAGCGCGTGCCGCTGGCGCAGGTCTTCTGGCCGAACCTTGCACTGATGGTGGCCATGGCGCTGGCCTTGCCCTTTGTCTGGCAACCCATGAGCCTTGTGGATCTGGCCTGGGTGGCGGTCTACGCGGTGGCGCTGTTCGGCGCGCGTTACGTGGTGGCCGAAGCATTGCGCCTCTTGCCGGCCTATGTCGCCACGCCGCTGATGAACCTGCAGTTCGTCTGGATGGTGGTGATCGGCTTCTTTGCCTTTGGCGAAGTGCCGGGGATGGGCACGCTTCTCGGGGTCAGTCTTGTGATCGGATCCGGCGCCTGGCTGGTGCTGGACGAACATGTCGCGCGGCTGCGCAGCCTGCGGGCCGTTCCTGCCGAGTAACCCAATACATTCAAAAAGAAAAACCCGCGGGGGCGCTTTGCTGGCCTCGCGGGTTTCGACGTCTCGGACGCGTCCGGGTTCGACCTACATGGAAAAGGACGTCCCGCAGCCACAAGAGCTGCTCGCGTTCGGGTTTTCGATCACGAAGCGGGCGCCGATCAGCTCGTCCGAGAAATCGATCGTGGCGCCGGAGAGAAACGGCAAAGAGACGGGATCGACGATCACCTGCTCGCCGGATGCCTCGATCACCAGATCCTCATCCGCTGGATCGTCCAGGAGGATATTGTACTGAAAGCCGGAACAGCCGCCACCCTCCACCGCGATGCGCAGCGCCTTGCCCTGTGTGCCGGCGCCGATCTCTGACAGGCGCTCAAAGGCGCGGGACGTGACTTGTGGCGGCAATTGCATGACGAACTCCCTTGTCAGACAATTGGAATGTAAGCGTCACGGCGCTCGGGGACAAGATCTGTGACGCGATCGGGTGACGCGCTGTGTGCCCTTGGACAGGGCGCAAGATCTGGTGGTGGTGCGCGCCGAATATGCCAAATACCCGATGTGACGAAGAAATCACGATAACTCGTTGTTTTTGTTGATGCGAACAGGTATGAGGGCGTCGAATTTCCCAACCGGAAAAGGGGCCGACATGGGCGCGCGTTATGCATGTGATCCCGCCGCCGCGCGTGGGCGACGCTTTGCCGAAGAGGAAAGCGCGCATCGCTCCTGCTTTCAGCGCGACCACGACCGTATCATCCACAGTTCGGCCTTTCGGCGGCTGAAGCACAAGACACAGGTCTTTGTCGAACACGAAGGCGATTTCTACCGCACCCGCCTGACCCATTCGATCGAAGTGGCGCAGGTCGCGCGCACCATCGCCAACACCTTGGGATTGAACACGGATCTCACGGTCTCTGTCGCACTGGCGCATGATCTTGGCCACACGCCGTTCGGTCACACCGGCGAGGACGCGCTGGATGCGCTCATGGCGCCCTATGGCGGGTTTGACCACAATGCACAGACCGTGCGCATCGTCACGGCACTGGAACAACACTACGCCAGCTTCGATGGGCTGAACCTGACGTGGGACACGCTTGAGGGCATTGCAAAACACAACGGGCCGGTCGTCGGCGACATTCCTTATGCGCTCGCGGCCTATGATGCCGAAGAGGATCTGGAGCTGTCGACCCATGCCAGCGCGGAGGCTCAGGTGGCGGCGCTCTCCGATGACATCGCTTACAACAATCATGACCTTCATGATGGTCTGCGCGCCGGCGTCTTTCCCGAGGAAGAGATGATCGAATTGCCGATTGTCCGCGACGCCTATGCGGATGTGGATCGGCTGTACCCGGATACGGATGGCTACCGCCGTCGCCACGAAGCCCTGCGCCGTGTCTTCGGTGCCATGGTCAGCGATCTTCTGGACACGTCCCGGGCCCTGCTCGAGGGCAGCGGCGCGGAAAGCGTGACGGAGATCCGCGAACTTGGCCGCCCGGTCATTGCCTTTTCCAAGGCCTTGGAGGGTGATTTAAAAGAGATCCGCAAGTTCCTGTTTTCACGCATGTATCGCGCGCCGCGACTGATGGTCCAGCGGGCAGCCGTGACGCAGGTGGTGAACGAACTTTTCCCGATCTACCTGGATGACCCGCGACTTTTGCCAAAGCGCTGGCAGGCAACCGTTGCCCGCGCCGAGGACCGCGCAGCAATCGCGCGCCATGTGGCGGATTACATCGCCGGCATGACCGACCGTTTCGCCCTGCAGGCGCACGCAAAGCTCACAGGCGTGGATATTCTGGAAGGGATCGATGAAACCGGACTTTCCCAGAGGTAAACCCTGTGGCAAACCCGTTGGGTGAAATGTGGGTGGGCGAGTGTTCGGAGTCTCTCGGTTTAGTGACAAGGTGGCCGTTGTGGCCGGTGCAGATCATCCGCTAGGGGCCTCCGTGTGTCGTCGACTTGCCGGGTTTGGCGCGATGGTCGTGGCGGTCGGCAGCGCAGACGAGGCACTGATGGCGCTGGCAAGAACCGCGCCCAAGCGGATAGAGCCGCTGGTACTGCGACCGGGGCGGCGCAATGTTCTTGAACTCCTGAGAGAAGCCTGGGCGGATGAACCTCTCGATATTTATGCGGATTTCCTGCCGCTGTGTGCCGGGGCCGAGCAACCGGCCTCCGCGGATCTGTTTTCCAAAAGTGCGGGCATGGCGGCGGCGCTCTTGCGCGGGGTTCAGGCCGGTCGCGCCTGTTGCGTCATGGCCATTCCGGAGGTCAGCTCAGTGCAGAACGGATCGCCTGAAGATCATGCAAAGACAGCCGGTTACACGGCACTTCTAAAGCGTTTGTCGAATGAGGGCCAGCCCGGTCGCTACATCGGTATTCGCCTGCTGGACATGGCGATCCCATGGACGGAGGCGCAATGCACCTCTGCCGGGGATCTGGTGCTGACCTTGTTCCATCCGGTCTCACGGGGGATGCGCAATGGCTCTGTGGTGGATTGGGACCCGGTCGGCGTGGTGGCCAGCGACTGAGCGTGCCTCGTGCCCGTGGTTTGACCCGGCGGAGCAAAGTGGTAGAGGGTGCGCCAAGCCGTAAGGGACACCCGTGACATGAATCTGTTTGCCGACATCCGCGCATTGGTCTTGGACAGCCTCTCAGCCCTGCAGGCCGAGGGGGCCTTGCCCGAGGGGTTGAACACCGATCCCATCACCACCGAACCGCCGCGCGACCCTGCGCATGGCGATATGGCGACCAATGCCGCCATGGTGCTGGCGAAACCGGCGCGGCAAAAGCCCCGCGACATCGCGGAGGCATTGGCCGCAAAGCTGGCGCAGGATCCGCGTATTGCCAGCGCCGATGTGGCGGGGCCCGGGTTCTTGAACCTGCGGCTGGATCCGGCCGTCTGGCAGGCCTTGCCCGGCACGATCCTGACCTCTGGGGCCACCTACGGACGCTCGGACATGGGGCAGGGGGCCAAGGTCAACGTGGAATATGTCTCTGCCAATCCGACCGGCCCGATGCATGTGGGCCATGCCCGCGGCGCGATCGTCGGCGATGCCATGGCCAGTCTGCTGGCCTACGCAGGCTACGATGTGACGCGCGAATACTACATCAACGACGGCGGCTCTCAGGTCGATGTGCTCGCCCGCTCTGTCTACCTGCGGTATCTTGAGGCGCATGGACAGACCGTGGAGTTTGTCGATGGCACCTATCCCGGTGACTACCTCAAGCCGGTTGGTGAAGCGCTGAAAGCCAAGCTGGGCGATGCCTGGATCGGTCAACCCGAAGAGGTCTGGCTGGCCGAGGCGCGGGTCTTTGCCACCGAGGCGATGATGGACCTGATCCGGGGCGATCTCGCGGCGCTTGGCGTGCACATGGATGTCTTTTTCTCAGAGAAATCGCTCTATGGCACCGGTCGCATCGAAGAAGCCATCGACCGGCTCAGGTCGCAGGATCTGATCTATTGGGGCACCCTGCCAAAGCCCAAGGGCAAGGCCGACGACGAATGGGAAGCCCGCGAGCAATGGCTGTTCAAATCGACCGAGTTCGGCGATGACGAGGACCGCCCGGTGCAAAAGGCCGACGGGGCATGGGCCTATTTCGCGCCAGACATTGCCTACCACCATGACAAGGTATCGCGTGATTTTGACAAGCTGATCAACATCTTCGGCGCGGATCACGGTGGCTATGTCAAACGCCTCAAGGCGGCCGTGAAGGCGCTATCGAACGACCGCGTGCCGCTGGATATAAAGCTGATCCAGCTGGTGAAACTGTTCAAGGATGGCGCTCCTTTCAAGATGTCGAAGCGGGCGGGCACTTTCATCACCCTGCGCGACCTTGTGGATATGGTCGGGCGGGACGTGGCGCGCTTTCATATGCTGATGCGCAAATCCGATGCGCCGCTCGACTTCGATTTTGACAAGGTGGTGGAGCAGTCCAAGGAAAACCCGGTGTTTTACGTGCAGTATGCCCATGCGCGGATCTGTTCGGTGCTCCGCAAGGCCGCCGAAGAGGGCGTGGATGTCTCTGATGCGACGCTGGCCGCGAAGGACCTGTCCGGCATGATGCATCCGGCGGAACTGGCGCTGGCGGCGAAACTCGGGGAATGGCCGCGGCTGGTGGAAATCGCCGCCCGCACGCATGAGCCGCACCGCATCGCAACCTATCTGTCCGAACTGGCGGCAGAACTGCACGGGCTCTGGAATCGCGGCAACGACGTGCCGGAACTGCGCTTTGTCCAATCGGACAAAAGCGCAACACAGGCGAAAATCGCGCTCGCACGGGCCACGGCGGTTGTGATTTCTGCCGGTCTTGGTATTCTTGGCGTGACCCCGGCTGAAGAAATGCGCTGACAAAAGCGCCTTGGTTCGGGGATCGGTCGGCGGGCGGCAACCGTTGATCGACCCAAGTAGACAGAGCAGCAGACCACTTTGGCGGCAATGAATCGCCAGAGGGAAACGAGGCAAACATGGCGGATTTTACCTTTGACGGGGGGCATGCGGCCCCGCATCCAAGCAATGCCGTGGCGGCAGGCTCCGGCGGGTCAATCGTGCATTGGGCCGGGGCGGCTGCGTCTCTGGCGCTGATCGCGGCAGTTGGCGTCTGGGGCTACGGTGTGCTGGCGCGGGACGTCAGCGGCGTCCCCGTCGTGCAGGCCATGCAGGGCCCAATGCGCATCCAGCCACCCGATCCCGGCGGCACCTTGATGGACCATCAGGGTCTGTCGGTGAATGCCGTGGCCGGGCAAGGCGCAGCAGAAGGGCCCGCCCACCAGTTGATCCTTGCGCCAAGCCCCGCCGGTCTGGCCGCCGAAGACGTGGCCACCGGGGCGTTGATCCCGGTTTCCCCTCCGACGCCCGCGCCGTTGCAGGCGTCATTGGCCGAACAGGCGCAGATTGTCGAACTTCTGCCCGAAGCGACGCCGGTGCCCGAGGACAACCCCATTCTTGCATTGGCGGCGCAGATCGCGGCGGACTCGGAGCCGCTTTCGCCCCTGACGCCGGGATCCGAGGCCCCTGTATTGACCGAGGTGCAGGACGTGTCCTCCGCCGCGTCAGACGCCGCACCAGAAACGGATGCGGACAACGCACTGGAATTGACCGATCTGCCCAAGCCCGGCCCGGGCCTTGCGCGCTCCTTGCGGCCCGTGTTGCGGCCTTCGGGTCTGCGCACAGCCTCCTTGAGCGTGGCTGCGAGTGATGCAGTCCCCGCCCAGACGGTGCTGGACATCGACCCCGCCAGCCTTGAGGCAGGCACCCGGCTGGTGCAGATCGGTGCCTTTGACAGCCCTGAAACCGCACGCGCGGAATGGCAGCGGCTTGAGGCGCGCTTTGGTGAATACCTCGAGGGCAAGGGGCGCGTTGTGCAGCGTGCCACCTCTGGTGGTCGCGTCTTCTACCGCCTGCGCGCGCAGGGGTTCGAAGACCTCTCCGACGCCCGCCGGTTCTGCGCGGCCTTCGTGGCGCAGAATGTCGACTGCATTCCGGTGGTCACGAGATGAGCCGCTTTGGCGCGGCGATCCTTGGATGTGCCGGGCCGCGCCTCTCGGAGGCGGAAAAATCTCTCTATCGTGAGATAAGACCTTTTGGCTTTATCCTGTTTGACCGTAACCTTGACGCGGCGGACCAGATCCTTGCGCTATGCGCAGAAATGCGCGCGGCGGCGGGACATGACGCGCCGATCTTCATCGATCAGGAGGGCGGTCGCGTGCAGCGATTGCGCCCACCGCTGGCGCGCAATTGGGAACCGCCCCTGACCGAGGCCGCGCAATTGGGCGATGCCGCGCGGGCGTTCTACCTGCGGGGGCGCATCATTGCCGCCGAAATGCGGGCTCTTGGCATCGATGGTATCTGCATCCCGACGCTGGATGTGGCGCGCCCGGAAACCCACGCCGTTTTGCGCAACCGCTGTTATGGCACGGATGTGGCAACCGTGGTGCGCAACGGAAAAGCCGCGGCCGCGGGTCTTGTCGATGGTGGCGCGCTGCCGGTGATCAAGCACATGCCCGGCCATGGCCTTGCGCAATTGGACAGCCATCTCGAAGTGCCGCGGACCGATGCTTTGCCAGACACTCTGCAAACGGTCGATTTCGCGGCCTTTGAACCCTTTGCCGATCTGCCGCTTGGCATGTCGGCGCATGTGATCTACGAGGCGCTGGACGATCGCCCGGGAACCGTCTCTCCTGTCATAGTCGACGTGATCCGAACCCACATCGGGTTTGACGGATTGCTGATGACCGACGATATTTCCATGGAGGCGCTGAGCGGATCCGTGCCGGAGCGCGGGGCCGCGGCACTTGCGGCGGGCTGTGATTTGGTGCTGCATTGCAATGGTGCGCTGGACGAGATGGCCGCGCTGTGGGCCCGGTGCGGGCCGATGTCAGATCGGGCGCAGGCGCGGGCCGAGGCGGCGCTGACCACAGGTCGGGCGCCAGATGATGCGGATATCGCCGCGCTGAATGCCGAACATGCGCGGCTGATGGCTGAGGCCGGGCAGCCGGTTTAGGCGCGTCCGTTTGGTTGGGCCGGTGGAAACAGGCCAAGGACGATGGGCTGAGGACAAGGGATGCAGGACGAGGACACAGACGACTCTGTGCTGGAACCGACCCTCTCGGTGGCGGATCGCCTCGCTGCCGAAGCACTTGTCGTGGATGTCGATGGCTTTGAGGGGCCGCTTGATCTTTTGCTGAGCATGGCGCGCACGCAAAAGGTTGACCTGCGGCAGATCGCGATCCTGCCTCTTGCGCAGCAATACCTCGTCTTTGTCGAAAAGGCGCATAGCCTGCGCATCGAACTGGCCGCGGACTACCTCGTGATGGCGGCCTGGCTGGCGTTTCTGAAATCGCGCATGTTGCTGCCGCCGGAACCGGGGGATGAGGATCCCTCTGGCGAAGACCTTGCAGCGCATCTTGCCTTTCAACTGGAGCGGTTGCAGGCGATGCGCGCGGCGGCGGCCAAGCTTATGGCGCGTGACCGTCTGGGGCGCGACGTCTTTGCCCGTGGGCAGACCGAAGTGGTCGAGCGGTTGCGCCAGGTGCGGTACACGGCGACGCTGCTCGACCTGATGCAGGGCTATGCGCGGATCCGCACGCGGGATGAATTCCGCCCCTTTGTCATGGACCGGGACAAGGTCTTTACCATGGAACAAGCGCTGGAGCGGATGCGCGGCATGATCGGCTTTGCCGGGTCCTGGACCGATATCCAGAGCTATCTGCCAGACGGATGGACGGCGGAGCCCGCCATGTGGCGGTCAGCCACGGCGGCGACCTTTGCCGCCTCGCTGGAACTGGTGAAGGAAGGCAAGGCGGAGCTGCGCCAGTCCGGCACCTTTGCCCCGATCCAGCTGCGACGGACCGAGGGAGGGCGGGATGGCTGAGCAGGAGGGCACCGAGCGTGACGGCGATCCCGGCCCACGCGACAGCCTGTTTGACGCGCCCCCTTTGGCCGAGCAGGAGCGCATGGTCGAAGCCATCCTTTTCGCCGCTGCCGAACCGGTCACGGTGCGTGAACTGACCGAACGTCTGCCCCATGGCTGCGATCCGGCAGAGGCGCTGGTGTATTTGCGCAAGCGCTATGAGGGGCGCGGTGTGCATGTGGTCAAGGTGGGGGAGGCCTGGGCGTTTCGCACGGCAGCCGATCTGGGGCACCTGATGAGCCGCGAAGTGGTCGAGACGCGCAAACTGTCACGCGCGGCCATCGAGACGCTGGCCATCATCGCTTATCACCAACCGGTCACCCGGGCGGAAATCGAAGAGATCCGCGGTGTGGCGGTTTCGCGCGGGACGGTTGACCAGCTGATCGAAATGGATTGGATCCGCTTTGGCCGCCGCCGCATGACGCCGGGGCGGCCGGTGACATTTGTTGTGACGCAGGGGTTTCTGGATCACTTTGGCCTGGAATCCGCGCGCGATTTGCCGGGCCTGGCAGAGCTGCGGGCCGCTGGTTTGCTGGAAAGCCGACCCGGTGGGTTGGGGGCTCCGGTCGCGGGCGAGGGAGATGTGGATGCAGAAGAGGCAGAAACCGGACAAAGTGAATTGTTTGAGGACTGAGAACAAAAGCGCGATTTGCCGGTTGTTGTTTCTTGGTGTATAAAGTGACCAAAATAAGAGCTGGCGGAGGCGAGTTATGAACGGGCAACAAGTTATCAATATGTTGATGAACATGGTTTTCAAACGTGTCGTCAGCAAGGGTGTCGATGCTGGCATGCGCCAGGTCATGGGACCGAAATCGGATCGCGCAGGGCGGCGCCGTGAGGCCGCTGAGCAGGTTCCGGAAATGGCACCGGACATGCGTCCATTGCCCGGGGTAGAGTTGCCCCCGGAGGATGTGACGACGGGCGCACCGGCCAATGTGGCTCCGGCTGTGGAGCAATCGGCGCCTGAACTGGCAGAGCAGGAAGACAAGGCCGCGAAACGTGCAGCCCGGCAAGCGCGCCGTGCCCAGCGTCAGGTTCGGCAAGCCCGCAAGGCCGGGCGCGAAGAGCCGGTTGAGTCCTGACAGGTCACCCTGAACGACCGAAAGGGAGGTCGGGGTCAACCCCGACCAACACGGACCTGCGCGAACGGGGATCTTTTGGTCCCCGCCTGGACTTTGGGTGCAATCCGATCGGGCGATCGGTTCACATGGTCTGCGCCGGGGCAAAGTGTTTCGACAGCTTGAGACCCTGACCCTGATAGTGTGAGGCGATGTCCGCGCCGTAAAGCTGCCGCGGCACTTCGGACATGCGTTCATAGACGAGCCGCCCGACGATCTGGCCATGTTCCAGCACGAAAGGGGCCTCGTGGCAGCGCACTTCCAGAACGCCACGCGCGCCATGTCCGCCGGCAGCGGCATGACCGAACCCGGGATCGAAGAACCCGGCATAGTGCACCCGGAACTCTCCGACCATGGCGAGATAGGGTGCCATTTCAGCGGCATAGCCAGGAGGGATGTGCACGGCCTCCCGGCTGACAAGAATGTAGAAGGCGCCGGGATCCAGGATCAGCTGCCCCGTCGTTGCGCGCAATTCGTCCCAGAACTCCCCCGGATCATAAGCGCCGATCCGGTCGAGGTCGATCACCCCGGTGTGGGGCCGCGCGCGGTAGCCCAGCAGGTCGGTGCCTGCCGGGTGCAGATCAACCGAGAAGCCGAGGCCCTCGCGGATCACAGGATCCCCGCCGCTCACCAACTGGTGATTGTCGTGAAGGAGGCGCAGGTCGGAATCGTCCAGCACAGCGCGGCCCCGCTGAAACCGGATCTGGTTCAGCCGCATGCCGGGCCTCACCAACACGGAAAACGAGCGCGGGCAGATCTCTGCATAGAGCGGGCCCTTGTAGCCCGGGGCGATGCGGTCGAATTCCTTGCCGCCGTCGGTGATCACCCGCGTCAGAAGGTCGAGCCGCCCGGTAGAGCTTTTGGCGTTGGCAATGGCCTGAACGTCCCCGGGCAGGGCCAGCGTTTCCATGAGTGGCACGAGATAGACGCAGCCCTTTTCCAGCACGGCGCCCGCAGAGAGATCGATCCGATGCATTTCGAACTCTTCGATGCGGCTTGCGACGCGCTGGTCTTGCCCCGCCAGAAAGGACGCCCGGACCCGGTAGGCCTGCGCGCCAAGACGCAAGTCAAGGCTGGCGGGCTGCACCTGTCCCTCGACAAAAGGCTGCGCCGCGGCAATGGCGCCCTCGGCGATCAGGGTGTCGATTTGCTGGCTCGCCAGAACTCCGGTCATGGGCCCCTCCATGGTTCCATTGTTCCTTAGCAAGTGCGCGACCTTATGGGAAAGCGGATTCGGGATCCCTGCCTGCGAGGTGAAGCACTGCGCTGCTGATGCGGGTCATGCGCCGTGACGGGCCACGGGCCCGCCTCCATGGTCCGAACAGGTCGAGGGGCCTGCGGTGTGCGTCAGACTTCTTCCATGCGGAAGAAGCGGGACAGGTCGAAGGGAGAGCCTTCGTCCTCGGTCTCGTCGTCTTCGACGGTGTCCGGGGGAAGATCCTCTTCGGCCTCGACAGTGAGCAGATCCATCAGCTCTTCGCCTTCCGGGATCGGTGCCACGGCTGGAGGTGTCGGGGTGGCCGCGGGGGGCTCTGCCGCGACCGGGGCGTCGTAGGTGCTGGTTTCGATCACTTCGAGGTCCAGCGTCGCCTCTTCGTCGCGTTCAAGGTACCGCAGATCAAGCGCGTGGCGCCCCGCGGGCAGGGTGATGTCCACGCTCTGCAAGGCTTCCATGGGGGCGTCGGCCGTGTCGAGAACGAGAGCGTCGTTGACATACAACCGGGCCTCGTCGTCGGCCCGAAGGTTGATACGGTAGGTGCCGCCGTTCTCGGACTCGATTTCGTTGAGGAACTGCGCGGCCACATTGTCGGAGGAACCGCCTTCCCAAAGCGCGCCGGAAGTACAGGCGTAGCTTGGACTGTCCACTTCGGTCTCGAAGGCCGCTTCGCCACCGAAATCGATGTCGG
>JBELMB010000159.1:0-11595 GCA_042088665.1 Sagittula sp. | reverse complement strand
GGTGTCCTCATCCGTGGAGAAGGCATCGTCCGTTGCCACCGGCGGTTCGTTCAGGCCATCGATGGTCACCGTGACGGTGGCTGTGTCGACCTCGCCGTCGGCATCCGTGACTGTATAGGTGAAGGTGTCCGTTGCGCTCTGGCCGAGGGTCAGAGATTCGAACTGGCCGTTCGGATCATAGCGGACCTGGCCATTGCCGAGGTCGATCACCTGCCCAACCGTGCCGGTCGTGTCGAGCGAGGTGAAGACCGGCGCATCGCCGCTGTCATTGGCCAGCAGGTTCAGGCTTGTGCTTTGCGTGTCCTCATCCGTGGTGATGGTGTCGGGTGTCACGTTCAGGGGGTCGTTCACGCCGGTGATCAGCATGGTCACCGTCTCGGTGTCCGTTTCGCCCTGTCCGTCCGTCACGGTGTATACAAACGTGTCCGTGTCGGTCTCGCCCGCGGTCAGATAGTCGAACGCGCCGTTGGTGTCATAGACGACTTCGCCAGTCTGCGCGATGAAGGCGTTGCCCTGAGTGCCGGTCAGGTTCAACGCAAAGACGCTGAGCGGATCGCCGTCAGGGTCAGTGTCGTTACCGGTCGGATCAAAGGTGACAGGCGTGTCCTCGAACGCCTGCTGGGAGAACGGGAGGGCGACAGGTGGCTCGGACCGGCCGGTGACAGTGACGGTCACCGTGGCGGTATCGGTATCGCCCACGTTGTCCTCGATCACGTAAGAGAAGGTCTCTGTGGCGATCTGGCCGGGGTCGAGCGCCTCGAACTGGCCATTGGGGTCGTAGACGATGGCGTTGCCCTGCTGGACCGCCGTGCCCTGCAGCCCGGTGGTGTCGATGGACAGAACCGACAGGCCAGAGCCGCTGTCGTTGGACAGGACCGAAATCGTGGTGCTGTTGTCCTCATCGGTGACCACGGCATCGCCGCGGGCGTTCACGATGTCGACGATGCCGGTGATCGCGACGTCGACCCTCACCCGGTCGCTGCCGCCCTGACCGTCAGACACATCGTAGTAGAGCACCTGATTGCGCACCGCGCCGGTCGCGAGGTTCTCCAGCGGGGTGTAGCTGAGCGTGCCGTCCGCCTCCAGTGTCACGGTATCGCCCGAGGACAGCACATGTGCCGCGCCAAGGGTGATCGGCGAGCTGGGCGCGCTGCTGGAATAGAACGCGGTGACGGTCAGGCTGTCGCCATCGTCATCGCTGTCATTTGCCAACACGTTTTCGACGATGGTGGTGTCCTCGAACCCGCCAAAGCTGTCGGGGTTGCCATTCGGGATGAAGTCATCCGTCAGCAGGTTCGTCGTCGCGCTGCCTGCGCCGATCTGTGCCGCCGGATCACTGACCGACAGCAGGCGGAAGGTGATGTCTTCGTCGGTTTCGCTCAAGGTGTCGCCCTGAACGTCCAGCGCAACCACGGCCAGCCGCGATCCCGCCGCAAAGGACAGCGTGCCCGACAACGGCGCGCCGTTGGCAAAGTCCGTGGCGTTGACCTCGCCCGAGACGTCGTAGTTCACCGTCACCGCGGTGCTGGCGTCGCCGGTGCGATAGACCTCGAAGAGCACGGGTTGCGTGCCGACGTCCCCTTCGGTCAGGGTCTGGGTCTGCGCGGTCACACTGAACACGCTGGGCGTGATCGGGTTGGCGCTGGTCTGCGATTCCGCGATCGGCACCTGACCGCGCTGCAGGATGCCTTCGATCACGTCGGTGTCGTTGGTCAGCGCATAAGAGATCACCGCGAGATCGCGCAGGATCGGGTCGGAGATGTTGTAGCCGTTCACCACCGCGATGGCGCGGTTCAGCACATCGGCGGGCAGATCGCTTTCGTCATAGACGATGGGCAGCACGTTGCCGGTGCTGGCTGCGCTGTTGAACAGGGTGCTGCCACCGCTGGCTTCCCAACTGTCCAGATAGCCGGTCCCGGCAAAGCTGCCCGTGCCATAGAAGAACTCATAGGTCGGCTCCTGCACGCCACCGGTGACGGGGGCGGCCCCGGTCGGCAGGGCGGCGCCACCGGGCAGACCGAATTCATTGCCCAGCTGTCCGTCGCCATTGCCCAGCAGCCCCTCGACCGCGCCGGCATGGCCGCCGCTGTCCTCGGAGAGGTAGACCGTGGCAGACAGGAAATCCTCGCCGCGGAAGATGCGCAATTGCTCGTTGGCATCGTTCAGGATCACGGTGATCTGACGACCCTCGACAACGGTCTGCGTGGTGTTGAGGAAGGTGACCTCGTCCTCGATGATCACGTCAACGATGTTGTCGCCGTCAATGTCGATGGCACCCAGCTCTTGCTCTGACACCGTGGGGGCGACGCCGTCGATCAGAACGGGCGTGGCGCCTGTGCCGATCTCGATGGTCTTGCCGTGCAATTCCAGTGCGATGCCGGTCAGGACCGGGGCGAGGGCAGAGCCGGGGTAGGCCTCGAACCGGCCCTGGACATTGATCGGATCCGGGTCGCCGGACTGCGTTTGCAGAAGGGTATAGTCGCCCTCCAGCTGGGCGCGGTAGGCCACCCCGTCAAAGGTGGTAAAGGCCTGCGCCCCGACAACCGAGGCCGCGACCCCATTGGTGGGCACATCCGGCACACCGTCATCGTTGCGGATGACCACGCTCTCGCGCGTGTTGCCGATCTGAACGTTGACGTTGGGGTTCGACGAACTCGCCCCGGTCAGTTGCAGCGAGAAGCCGTCGTTGGCCTCGAACTCCGTGTCGCCGACCACGTCAACGGTGATGGTGGCAGTGGTCTGCCCGGGGGCAAAGATGACCTGACCGCCTGTCACCAACCCATTGGCAAAATCACCGGCCGTGGCGTCCACACGGGTGATCCCGGCGGAGACTTCGGGCGCGCCTGCGACCAGATCGTAACTGACGGTGATCGTTTCTGTCAGCGGGCCGCTGCGCAGCACGGTGAAGGTGACTGGCGTGGTGCCACTGTCGCCTTCGCTGATGTATTTCTCCGGGTTGGTGAGTTGCTGCAACGAGACCTGCCGCGTGTCGTCATTGCGCAGGGTCAAGCCAGCGGTCGTCTGGCCGATGGTTGCGCTGCCACCGGCAAAGCTGGGATTCGAGATTGCCAGCACAGCGGTTTCATTCGGCTCTACGTCATAGTCTTCGGCGATGTTGAAACTGATCTGCTGCGAGCCCTCGCCAGCCGCAAAGGCGACGGTGCCGCTGAATTGCGTGCCGGGTTCAAAGTCGGCGGCGTTCAGGCTGGCCCCGCCGCTGCCCAGCTGCAGTTCGTAGTCCACGCTGCCAGCGGCCAATGTGGAATTGCGGGTGATGGTAAAGGTGACGACGCTGTTGTCGCCCGGGTCGCCTTCGGTCTGCGGATTGAGGCTCTGGACCGAGTATCGCACCGGGTCGTCGTTGTCGTTGACCTGCACAAAGGTGCTGGAGGTCGTGATCGTCACATCGCCGCCGCCGGGCCGCACGGGATTGGACAGACCAACGGTGAAGTTCTCGGTGTTCTCGTCGATCAGATCCCCGGCGATACCGACGTTGATCAGAACCGTGTCCTGGGATGTGCCAAAGGTGACCGTGCCGCTGGTCGGCCCGGACAGGTCCGAGGCGGTCAGGTTGCCCAACAGGTTCAGCGCATAATCGACCGAAAGCGTCTCGGTCAGGGGGCCGGTGCGCTTGACCTCGATCGACAGGGTTTGCACACCGCTGTCGCCCTCCGTGAGGGTGTAGAAGGTCTGCGCAAAGGACACTTCGGGGATCGGTTCGGCGAGGCCGTCGATGGTCAGATCCACGGTCATCGTATCCGTGGCGCCGCCACTGGCGATCTCGAAGGTAAAGGAGCCCGTGTCGCTCTGGCCCGGGTTCAGCGCGTCATAGGCGCCACGCGGGTCGAACTCGAATGTATTGGCGCCGGTCTGCTGCACCGTGCCGGGCAGGCCGCTGGCGTCAAACCCGGTGATCGAGGCCGGGGTGTCCGGATCAAGCGCATCCAGATCGACCGTGATCACCGTCAGCTGGTCCTCGTTGGTGCGCGCGGTCAGTGTATAGGGCGTCAAGGGGTCGTCGGTGCCGGTGATGGTGATCGTCGCCGTGCCGGTGCTGGACCCGCCGTCCACATCCGCCACCGTGTACTGGAAGGTATCGGTGGTGGTTTCCCCGGCCGCCAGACTGTCGAAGGCCGCGCCGGATTCATAGGTAAAGCTGCCGTCGGTGTTCACCCGAAGCTCCGCCTGCGAGGGCAGGGTGGAGAAGCGGCCCACGTAGCTTTGCGTGCCGTTGATCGCGGTGACGGTCAGTGGTCCGGCGGCCTCCGGATCGCTGTCGTTGGTCAACAGGTTGCCGCTGACCGCGAGGTTTTCCGTGACGCTGGCGCTGTCGGCCGCGGCGGTCGGGGCCTCGTTTGCGCCTTCGATGGTGACGGTGACGGTGGCTGTCTCCGTCTGGCCGCCGCTGTCCGTGACCGTATAGGCAAAGGTGTCGGTGGTCGACTGCCCGCCGATCAGTCCGGCAAAGGCGCCGTTGGGGTCGTAGCTGACGGTGCCATCGTTGTTGTTGACAACCACGCCCTGCGTGCCGGTGGTGTCGATTGCCGTGACGCTCAGCCCGTCGCCGAGGTCATTGGCCAGCACATCCAGCGCGGTGGCCGGGTCGTTCTCGCCCACGGTCAGGATCTCGCCCACGACCGACAGGAAGTCATCGTTGCCTTCCACCGTGACCGTGACAGTGGCCGTATCGGTGCCGCCCTCGCCATCGGAGACAGTGTAGACAAAGCTGTCCGTGGCCGTCTGCCCGGCGGTCAGCGCTGCATAGGCGCTGGTTGGGTCATAGGTGAAGGTCCCGTCGCCATTGTCGGTGACCGTGCCCTGGGTGGCCGCGGTTTCGATCCCGGTGATTGTCAGCGCGTCGCCATCGGCATCGCTGTCATTGGCCAGAAGGGTCGCCGCGTCGATGGTGAGGGGCGTATCTTCGTCGGTCGTGATGAGCTGTGCGTTGACCGGGTCGCCTGCAGCGTCGAACCGCAGCGCCCTTATGCCCTGACCTGAGGCGTCCGTGCCTTGCCATGTCGCCACGAACCCACCATCGGGCAGGGCGCTCACGGACGGGTTGCTTTGGTGACTGTCGGTCTCTTCGTTGAGCACGAAGGTTGCCTTTGCCAAAGTGCCGTCCGCGTTCAGGATCCGGGCCATGACTGCGCCGAAGCTGCCATCAACGGTGCTATTTGTACTCCAGGTCACGACGAAGCGACCGTCTGTCAGCGTGGTCACGGCAGGTCGGAAATCTTCGTTGATGTCCAGATACAATGGTGCAGTGCCGTCATCGATCCGGTCATTCGTGCCGACGGTCACGCCGTTGCCATCAACGATCTGCGAACGCAGCTGGATCGCGCTGTTGACGAGATCGGCATAGACCACAACGAACTGGCCGTTCGGCAGCGCGGCGATTGCCGGTACGGCTTTGTTGGCGGTTGCCGTGCCCTCTACGGAGAATTCGCTGCCCGCCGCGGTGCCGTCAGAGTTGTAGATCCTTGCAACGATCGAGTCTCCGCGACCGCTGCTATGAAACGCGTCGCCGGAATGCCATGCTACCGCGAACCGCCCATCGGTCAGTTCAACTACTGCGGGTTGGCGTTGGTTGAAATCTGTCGTTTCGTTGACGAGGAACTCCGCCACATCGACCGTACCATCGGCATTGAATATCTTGGCCTTGACCCCGTTGCCGGACGGGTCGTCCACCGCATCCCCGCTCTCCCAGACGGCGATGAAGCGGCCGTCGGACAGCGCGGTGGTCTGCACGTCGCGCTGATTGTTCGCCGTGCGATCATTGACCGTGACTTCGGCAGCCACTTCCTGCCCGTTTTCGTCGAAGATCCGGGCCCGCAGCGCGAAACCTGAGCCATCGATGGCGCTGTCTGTCGTGAGCCATGCCACGGCGAATCCGCCGTTGGCGAGCGCGACGACATCCTGATCAGCTTCGATGCCGTTGTCGGAGCTGTTGACCTGAAACTCGGACCCCGAAGGCTGGCCCGCAGAGTCGTAGATTTGCGCGCGGATCTGGTAGGCTGTGCTCCCGTTGTCGGGATAGGCTGTCTGCCAGACGACCACATGTCCGCCGCCCTCCAGCGCGCGGATCACCGGTTCGAACTGGCTGCCATCGGTATCGGTGTTGACGATGACCTCACCGCCCGGCAATCCGTCGTCATTCGCCACGGGGTCAAAGTTCACGCCGCCAACAGAGATGGTCACGGTCGCCGTCTCTGTCGCGCCTGCGTTGTCCTGCACCGTGTATTCAAAGACCTCCGTGCCCGCCTCACCCGCGCCGAGGAAGTCGAACTGCCCGTTGGGATCATAGGTAAAGCTGCCGCCGCCGTTGTTGGTCAGCTCCCCCTCGAGACCGGTGGACGTGACAGAGACGATGTTCAGCGTGTCGCCGCTGTCCGGATCGCTGTCGTTGGTCAGCACGTTGAACGTGATCGCACCGCTTTCGGTGGTGGTCTCGGTGTCATTGACCGGCTGGGGCGCGTCGTTGATCGGGTTGACCGTGACGCTCACGCTGCCGGTGTCGGTGCCGCCCTGACCGTCGCTGATCTGGTAGGTGATCGTGTCGGCCCCGTTGAAGTTCGCGTCGGGCGTGTAGGTCAGCGTGTTGTCCGGTTCCACAACGACCGTGCCGTTCGGCGCGCTGGCCGATGTCACGCTGAGCGTGTCGCTTTCCGGGTCGGTGTCATTGCCCAGGACGGCGATGGTCGTGGCCGTATCCTCATCCGTGGTGACACTGTCCGCCACCGCGCTGGGGTCATCGTTCACGCCCTGAACGGTGACGGTGACCGTGGCGGTGTCGGTCAGGCCGATCCCCGCGCTGCCGAAGACGACATAGCTTTCGCCAGCCTGTGAGTTCCCGTTCGGATCGGCGGTGCGAGCCCCGATGATCAGGTCATCGACGCCATCGCCGTTCACATCGCCCGCCGAAGAAACAGAGTAGCCACTCCCATCACCGGCATCGACCCCGTTCAGCACAAAGCCATTGCTGCCATTGAGCGTCGAGAGATCCAGCGATGCGTTGAACCCTGCGCCGGAGCCGAAGACGACGTAGCTTTCGCCTGAGTCATTGTTCCCGTTTGGATCGGCTCTATAAGCCCCGATGATCAGGTCATCATATCCATCGCCGTTCACATCGCCAGCCGAGGCAACAGAGTGGCCGCTATCGTCGTCGCCATCGACCCCGTTGATGACAAAGCCATTGCTGCCGTTGAGGGATGAGAGATCCAGCGATGCGTTGAACCCTGCGCCGGAGCCGAAGACGACGTAGCTTTCGCCAGCGGAATTGGTCCCGTTCGGGTCGCCGCCGTAAGCCCCGATGATCAGGTCATCGAAGCCATCGCCGTTCACATCGCCCGCCGAGGAAACGGATATGCCGCTATAGTCCTGGGCATCGATCCCGTTCAGCACAAAGCCGTTGCTGCCGTCGAGCGTCGAGAGATCCAGCGATGCGCTGAACCCCGCGCCAGAGCCGAAGACAATGTAGCTTTCGCCGGCACGATCGGTCCCATTCGGATCGGCGTAGTAAGCCCCGATGATTACGTCGTCAAAGCCGTCGCCGTTCACATCGCCCGCCGCGGAAACGGATATGCCGCTCCGATCATCGCCATCGATCCCGTTCAGGACAAAGCCATTGCTGCCGTTGAGGGATGAGAGATCCAACGATGCGTTGAACCCTGCGCCAGAGCCGAAGACAACGTAGCTTTCGCCAGCGCTTGAGTTTCCGTTTGGATCCGCGTCGTAAGCCCCGATGACCAGGTCATCGACGCCATCACCATTCACATCGCCGGCCGAGGAAACGGAGGTGCCGCTAAGGTCAATGGCATCGATCCCGTTGATGACAAAGCCATTGCTGCCGTTGAGGGATGAGAGATCCAACGATGCGTTGAACCCCGCGCCAGAGCCGAAGACGACGTAGCTTTCGCCAGCAGCTGGGTTCCCGTTCGGATCGGCGGTGTCAGCCCCGATGATCACGTCATCGATGCCATCGCCGTTCACATCGCCCGCCGAGGAAACGGACCAGCCGCTATAGTCGCTGGCATCGATCCCGTTCAGCACAAAGCCATTGCTGCCGTTGAGCGTCGAGAGATCCAGCGATGCGTTGAACCCCGCGACAGAGCCGAAGACGACGTAGCTTTCGCCAGCAAATGAGTTCCCGTTCGGATCTCCCCCAAACGCCCCGATGATCACGTCATCGACGCCATCGCCGTTCACATCGCCCGCGGAGGAGACGGAGTAGCCGCTCTGATCATACGCGTCGATCCCGTTCAGCACAAAGCCGTTGCTGCCGTTGAGGCTCGACAATTCGAAGGCCGCCGGGAAAGCGACCCCGCCGCCGCCGGTTTCCAGCGTATAGGTGAAGGTATCCGTCGCCGATTGCCCAACCCCGAGGTTGTCGAAGGCGCCGTTCGGGTCGTAGGTGAAGGTGCCGTCGCCATTGTCGGTCACCGTGCCTTGGGTGCCGGTCACATCGACGGTGGTCGTGGTCCCGCCGGGCACCGTGTCATTGCCCTGATAGTCAAAGGTCTGCGCCGTGTCCTCATCCGTGCTGACCGTGTCGTCGGTCGCAGTGGGGATGTCGTCCACGCCCGTCACGGTCACTGTCACCGTGGCCACATCCGTGCCACCGTTGCCGTCGTCAATGGTGTAGGTAAAGCTGTCGGTGGCGCTTTCGCCTGAATCCAACGCTTCGAACTGGCCGTTGGGGTCGTAGGTGAAACTGCCCGCGCCGTTGTCCGTCACGCTGCCCTGAGTGCCCGTGGTGTCAAAGCCGGTCACGCTGAGCGTGTCGCTTTCCGGGTCGGGGTCATTGCCCAACACGGTGAAGGTGGTCGCATTGTCCTCATCCGCGGTGACACTGTCCGCCAGCGCGGTGGGGGCATCGTTCACGCCCGAGATTGTCACCGTGACCGACGCAATATCCGTGCCGCCATTGCCGTCCTCGACCGTATAGGAGAAGACGTCAGAACCCGTTTCGCCCACCCCGAGGCTCTCGAAGGCGCCGTTGGGGTCGTAGGTGAAGGTGCCGTCGTTGTTGTCGGTCACCGTGCCCTGCGCTGCCGGTCCGACCGACGCGACGCTCAGCGTGTCTCCCTCGATGTCGGTGTCATTGGCAACGAGCGTCGCCCCGGAGATCACGATGCTGCTGTCTTCGTTGGTGGAAGCCGCCGCGAGGACATAAGAGCCGTCGCTGGCCAGCATCGTCATCTTGATGCCAAAACCCGAAGGGTCGATGTTCGGGTTGCCCGAGGTGTCGCCAATGCCGTCGTTCGAGGCCCAGACAAAAAGGAGCTGGCCATTGGCCATTTCTGTCACATCCGGCGTGGTCTGGATGCCCTGCGGACGGGAGCCGATGAGGATCGGGGAACTGCCGCTCCAGCCCGCGTTGTTCTCGTATATCCGCGCATAGATGTTTTCGTTGGTCGTCGATCCCCATGTGACGACAAAACGCCCGTCGGCCAGCGCCGTGACCTTGGCATTCTCCGCCGGATCGCCTTGCGGGTCAGAGATGTCGATATCGCCGATACCGATGTAGCCGCTGTTCTGGTCAAGGATCGTGCCCTTGATCTCGTTGGAGCCGCTCTGGTCAGAGGTCCAGACCACCATGATGTTGTTGGGGGTGATCGCGATATCCGGGTCGGTCTGGTCGCCGCCTGTCCAGACGTTCACGTCATCGTCCGGCGAGGCCCCCGAGGCAAAGCTCTGCGTGCGGATGTAGATGCCTTCGCCATCGCTGTCGGGGCTGGTGTAGACATAGACCGCGCCGACGGAGACACCGTTGACAGGCGGGTATTCCACCACGGCAGAGAGGCGCTGGAGGCCAGTGTCGTCATCGTTGATCTGGAATTCGCCCGACGCGGCAGAGCCGTTGGCGTCGAAAATCCGCACGCCGATGCCTTCGCCGGTGGGATTATCCGTGACGATCGTCTCGATCCCCGGACCCTGGTAGGTGTAGATGATCTGGCCGTTGGCCAGCCCGACCACATCATTGATCAGCGTGGCATGGTTGCCGGACTGCGCGGCGTTGACATCAAACACAGCCGTCGGGTTGGCGCCATTGCCATCGTAGATGCGGCCATAGACATCGCTTGCGCCGCTTTGGGACTGGGACCAGCCGATGGCAAAGCCACCCGCCGCGGTGGTCGTGACCACGGGCACGCCGGTGACGGCGCCGTCGCCGGTCTCGCTGACGATGATCTCACCGGTCGCGGGTGTGCCATCGGCGTTGAAGACACGGGCGCGCAGATCGGCATCTGCGCCGTTCAGCCCCTCCTGCACCCAGACGGCCACGACGCGGCCATTGCTGAGCGCGGCCACTTCGGGCGTGGTCTGCGATCCGACCGTCGTGACGTTGACGAGGATCTCGTCCATCGGGGAGGAGATCGTGTCGTTGACCGCCACGGGCGCATCGTTCACGCCGTCGATGGTGACTGTGACCGTCCCGGTGTCCGTGCCGCCGTTGCCGTCGTCTATGGTGTAGGTAAAGCTGTCGGTGGCACTGTCACCAACGCCGAGCGTTTCGAACTGCCCGTTGGGGTCGTAGGTGAAACTGCCCGCGCCGTTGTCCGTCACGGTGCCCTGAGTGCCCGTGGTGTCAAAGCCGGTCACGCTGAGCGTGTCGTTTTCCGGGTCGGTGTCATTGCCCAACACGGTAAAGGTGGTCGCATTGTCCTCATCCGTGGTGAAACTGTCCGCCAGCGCGGTGGGGTCATCGTTCACGCCCTGAACGGTGACGGTGACCGTGGCGGTGTCGGTCAGGCCGATCCCCGCGTTGCCGAACACGACATAGCTTTCGCCAGCATTTGAGGTCCCGTTCGGATCGGCGTAGGCCGCCCCGATGATCAGGTCATCGACGCCATCGCCGTTCACATCGCCCGCCGCGGAAACGGAGCGGCCGCTAGAGTCGCTGCTATCGACCCCGTTCAGGACAAAGCCATTGCTGCCGTTGAGATCATATAAGAGTTCCAGCGATGCGTTGAACCCCGCGTTGGAGCCGAAGACGACATAGCTTTCCCCGGCACTGTCGTTCCCGTTCGGATCGGCGCCCCAAGCCCCGATGATCAGGTCATCGACGCCATCGCCGTTCACATCGCCCGCCGAGGAAACGGACCAGCCGCTATAGTCCACGACATCGACCCCCTTGATGACAAAGCCATTGCTGCCGTCGAGCGTCGAGAGATCCAGCGATGCGTTGAACCCCGCGCCAGAGCCGAAGACAACGTAGCTTTCGCCACGGCTCGCATTGGTATTATACGCCCCGATGATCACGTCATCAAAGCCGTCGCCGTTCACATCGCCCGCCGAGGCAACGGAGCGGCCGCTATAGCCGTAGCTTTCGATCCCGTTCAGCACAAAGCCATTGCTGCCGTCGAGCGTCGAGAGATCCAGCGATGCGTTGAACCCCGCGCCAGAGCCGAAGACAACGTAGCTTTCGCCAGCACTTTCGTTCCCGTTCGGATCGGCCAGAAAGGCCCCGATGATCACGTCATCGAAGCCATCGCCGTTCACATCGCCCGCCGAGGAAACGGAGTAGCCGCTATAGTCGCCGCCATCGATCCCGTTCAGCACAAAGCCATTGCTGCCGTTGAGCGTCGAGAGATCCAG
>JBELMB010000018.1:0-48468 GCA_042088665.1 Sagittula sp. | reverse complement strand
GACCCGAAACGTCGCATTCGGCAGAAGTTCCTTCACGACACCGGGAAATTCGAGCGTATCTTCCTTGGCCATGGTCTCTCCTGTCACTACAGCCCCCACGTCGGGGACCCATCGCGGGACGATATGCGCTTAACGGTCCATATTTTCAAGCCTCATCTTTCGCAGGTCCCCTTTATGGCCCTGTCACAACGCGCAAGAAGCGCGTTTCAGACGCCGCGCGACGCGCAGCCAAAGGCCCCGGGGTCAGGCAAGCAACTCTCCAAGCGCAAGCGCGCTTTCCCAGCTCATCCCGGTGCACGCAGGGGATGGCGCCCACCGGCCAAGCCCCCCCAGTCAGCGCCACGCAAGACCTGGAACACCGGGAGGTCAGCGCAGAACAGACACCGGCGCCGGGGACCACCGCGCGTTCTGCTCCAACCAATGCGCGCGGTTGAGGACCGCGCCATCGCGACGGACCTCTGCGACCGCGCCAGGATCCACCTCTGCAAAACACCACCCCGGCGCGTCCAGCTGCCCCTCGGCCAAGACCCCGGTTGCGGGAAAACCGAGATCCGGCGGACCAAAGACACCGCCGCAGCCGCTGTTTTCATCCACCGCTTCCGACCAGTCACAGGCCCCCACCGTCGAGGACATGACCGCCACGCATTGCGACTCCAGCGCGCGGGCCATCGCGCCGATGCGCACCCGGCTGTATCCGGTCAGGGCCTCCGTGCAGGAAGGCACCAGCAGTAGATCTGCATCGGACAGCGCCCGCCCCAACAGCGGGAACTCTGCATCGTAGCAGATCAGGATGCCGATCCTGCCCAGCGCCGTCTCGAAAAGATGCAGCGGGCCGCCGGGGCGAATGCCCCAGACCTCACGCTCGAATCGCGTCATGATCTGCTTGTCCTGCACTCCGATGCCCCCCTCGGGACACACCAGACGCGCGCGATTTACCGGCAATCCCGACCCATCATAGACCGGGGCCGAGGCCGCGAGGATGTGCACGCCGTAGCGCGCCGCGAGGTCCTGATGCAGCGCATCCGCCTCCGGCACCCGGTCAGAGACCGCCCTCAGCGACGCCTGCAGGTCGCGCGCCACGTCAAGCCCGGCCAGAGTGGCCAGTTCCATCGCGCCGTATTCCGGAAAGACCAGCAGCTCGGCCCCCTGCCCCGCGGCCTCTGCCACCCAGCGCTCAAGCTTCTCGGCATAATGCGTCCAGGAGGACAACTGGTCCATGGGATAGGCGGCGGTTGCGATCTTCATCCTTGGTCTCCAGTTTGCGGTGGGTCCGGTTCGACACAGCCGTCAGAGCGCGCGCATCCAGACCTGTAACTGGTGCGGGGTTTCAACCGCCTGGTCGATGTCTTTCCAGTGAAACGTGGCGATGGCCCCGTCTACCTTTTCGTACCCGCGCTTGCGCCAGAAGGCATCCAGCGGGCGGTATCCTGCGGGGCGCGCCGGGTGATTGTCGGGCCGGATCACACCACAAAACAGGGCGTAGGCATAGCCTTGCGCGCGGGCCGCGGCCTCACGGTGGTCGAAAAAGGCATGGCCCAGACCGCGCCCGCGATAGGCAGGCAAAAGCACGCTTTCGGCGCAGTAGTAGATCTGTTCGACCGGCGGGACAGGGCCGGTCAACTGCGCGGCATCGGCGTGGTCGGCCAGCGGCATGCCCGTCGCCGCCCCGATCACCCGGTCCCCATCCATCGCAACGACCAGGGTGGCATCGGGGTTGTCGCGGTACGAGCGCATGTAGTGCTGCTCATAGGCCTGATCCCCGTCGTAGAGATAGGGAAAGTCACGAAACACGCAGACCCGCAGCTCCGCAAGATCCCCCAGCGCAGCCTCGATCTGCGCGCCTTTCAGACGCGCGACCCTCATGAGACCTGATGCACCCAATCGGCGAGGTTGTAGTAGGTCACGACGCGGGTGATCCGCCCTTCGTCCAGCGAAAAGAACGACCCCGCGGGCAGGCAATAGCGCTGTTCGCGCGCCTCGGGCAAACCGCTGTCGGTCTTCAGGTAGGTGCCGTTCACCACGTATTCCGCCGCAGCGCGCGTGCCATCCGGGGAGGCCAAGATCACCATATCCGTCAACTCTTCGCGGTAGCAGCGGGACATATGGGTGCAGAAGGCCTCGAAATCGGCCTTGCCCCGTCGGATCTGCCCCTCGTTGACGTGATGCGCCACGTCCTCTGACAGGCAATCCAACATGCCGGGCACATCCCCTGCGTTGAACGCAGCGAAGTACCGCGCAATCACTTCTGACGCCATCTTGTCCTCCGGTCTTGTCCGCGACGGCAAAGAGGCGTGGCGAATCCCGCGCCGGCCGTGCGTCGTCACCGCAAGGATGGCAAACCAGCCCGTGCAAGCCCAGCGCCAAGGCGACCTCCTTGCAAAGATTTACGGCGTCCAGGTGCCCTCCAGCCGGCGCAGGATCTGGTCGCGCGTCTGGCGGTAAGCATTCAGCTTTTGTTCGCGGGTCTCACCGATCCCGGTGGGGTCCAGAATGGGCCAGTAATCCACTGTCAGATGATAATAGCGCGTCAGATCCAGTGCCATGCGCTGCGACGCCTGAGACAGGGTCACGATCACGTCAAAGCCGGACAGCATCTCGCCGCGTTGCTCCATTTCCTCGAAGCTGCGGGCCCGGTGGCGTTCCAGCTCGACCCCCATCTCAAGGCAGGCCGCAATCGCGAAGCCGTCGATCTCAAGATCGTTCACGACCCCGACGGATTGCACGTAGGTCATTGTGCCGTAAAGCTTTTTCATGATGCCCTCCGCCATGGGAGAGCGCACCGCGTTGTGATCGCAACAAAACAGGACCGACTGTGGCAGCACCCCCACCTCAGCCCCCAAAATGCAGAACACAGATCAGGGTAAAGAGCCGCCGGGCCGTGCCATCGTCCACGTCGACCTTACCCTCCAGCCGTTCCTGCAGGATCCGCGCCCCTTCGTCGTGAATGCCGCGACGGGCCATATCGATGGTCTCGATCTGGCTGGGCGGCAGGGATTTTACGGCCTCGAAGTAGGATTTGCAGATCTGGAAATAATCCTTCACCACTTGTCGAAAGGGCGACAGCGACAGATGGAACTCGGCCGCTTTTTCGTGGCTGGCCGTGGTGACGTCAAATACGAGCCGCCGTTCGCGGATGGACAGACCCACATTGTAAGGCCCCGCCGGGACGGGCCGATCGTCGCGCGACGGCAGAACGAATGTGTTCTCTTCCATGAGGTCGAACATGGCGACACGGCGCTCCTGCTCGATCTCCGGCGTTGGCGGCGGCAGGTTGTCATCGGCGAGTTCGATATGAGCGATGCGTGTCATGGCAAAGATCCTGAAAGGTCAGCCAGAATTAACGCGCGGGCCGGGCTCTGGCAATGCGGTGACCAGCCGCGCGCGTCGGTTTTTGGCGAACCTCCGGGCCTGTGCGGGACAGTCCGGTGTGGCCAGCAATGGTGGCGTGGACCTGACCCAGGCACCGGAACGCAACAAGGCAAGATCCCGGCATGAAACAAGAAAAGCGGCAGGTGTTCAGTGACCCTTTACCGAATCCCCCCAAGATAGAGGGTGGTAGGGAGGGGGCACCTTGAAACGCACTTGCTGGCGGCGCCCTGCACTTGCTGGCGTCCCCTGCCTTTGCTGGTGTCCCCTGGCCCTCTTGGTGCACCCGGTCGGGGTCCTGACCGACTTCGCCCCGCTCGTCCCGCGCGATCAATGGATCGTTTGATGGACACAGGGTGTTATGGGCCTCAGCCTCATACAGGCCGGGCGCCGCAGGCCCGAACCAGACCGGCTGGCGCTGTCACCTGATGCGCCGGGCGCCGCAGCGCTCAGCGATTGAGCTTTTGCAACCGCGCCGTGACGCTCAGCCCGTGTGCTTCGAGGCTCTCCGATTTCGCAAGGATTTCTGCCGCTGGCCCCACCGCGCGCAGCGCATCGGGGGTCATCTTGGCCAGCGTGGTGCGTTTGAGAAAATCCATCACGCTGAGACCGGAGGAAAACCGCGCAGAGCGGGCCGTGGGCAGCACGTGGTTCGGGCCGCCAACGTAGTCCCCGATTGCTTCTGGCGTCCATGCCCCGAGAAAGATCGCCCCGGCATGGGTACAGGCCTCTGACAGGGCCTCGGGATCTTCGACACAAAGCTCAAGGTGTTCCGGCGCAATGCGATTGGACAGACGGGCGGCCTCGTCAAGGTCGCGCACGGTGATCACCGCGCCAAAGTCGCGCCAGGATGCGCCTGCGATGGCGCGGCGTTCCAGCGTCTCCAGACGGCGGTCCACGGCCCTTGCGACTTCCTGTCCGAACGCGGCATCATTCGTGATCAGCAAGGACTGCGCGCTTTCGTCATGTTCCGCCTGGCTCATCAGGTCCAGCGCGATCCAGTCGGGATCATTCTGGGCGTCCGCAATCACGAGGATCTCCGACGGGCCAGCAATCATGTCGATCCCGACCTTGCCGAACACCCGGCGCTTGGCCGCGGCGACAAAGGCATTGCCCGGACCGGTAATCTTGTCCACCGGGGCGACGCTTTGCGTGCCGTAGGCCAGCGCGGCAATCGCCTGCGCACCACCGATGCGATACACCTCGTCGACCCCCGACAGATGCGCCGCCAGCAAGACCAGCGGGTTCACCGCGCCGTCCGGCGTCGGCACGGTTATGGCAAGGCGCTCTACGCCTGCAACCTTCGCCGGGATCGCATTCATGAGCACCGAGGACGGATAGGACGCCAGCCCCCCCGGCACGTAAAGTCCTGCGGCGGAAACCGCGCTCCAGCGCCAGCCCAACTCCGCCCCCGCCGCATCGGTCCAGCGCTGATCCTCCGGCATCTGGCGCAGGTGATAGGCGCGAATACGCTCCGCCGCGGTTTCCAGCGCCTGACGCTCTGCCGCAGGCACCCGGGCGCATTCTGTGGCGATCTCTTCGGACGAAAAGCGCAGCGTCTGCGGTGTCAGGGCCAGCCGGTCGAACCGTTGGGTCAACGCGATGACCGCGTCGTCACCGCGCGCGCGGACATCCGCAATGATCTCGGCCACGACGTGATCGACATCGGGACTGTCTTCGCGCTTGGCAGACAGAAGCGTCGCAAAACCGGTCTCAAAGTCCTGATCCGTGGTGTCGAGAAATACGGGCATCACATCCTCCTGGGTCGGTCCCGCATGTAGCCCGGCGCGCGCGGGGTCACAAGACGGGTCAACACCCTTGACCGGGCGGCACGGGGCAAGCCGGTCTCGTAGGGGATCGTGATCGATGTCGGGGCCCGCCAAGGCCCAGCCTCAGCAGCGGCACGCGTCACGATCTGCTTGCAAAAGACTACGGGGCCAGTTTGATCCGGCC
The DNA here is from genome assembly GCA_042088665.1 of Sagittula sp. GTDB lineage: Bacteria > Pseudomonadota > Alphaproteobacteria > Rhodobacterales > Rhodobacteraceae > JBELMB01. Next base: position 43,149 of record JBELMB010000018.1, on the reverse strand, counting down.
CGGGTCTGCCCCGGCCTTGTCGATTGCGATCAGTTCAGTCTTTGCCGGATCACACAGGGGGCGGACCAGCCAAGGCCCGCTGAACCCTCGTGAAGTCACCCGGCGTCATGTCAGCCGTGATCTGGCACCTTGCCCGACGGCGCAATGTAAGGCCGTGTCACGTCGCGCAGACGAACCTCCAGCGCTTCGACACTGGCGCGCAATGCGCCATCCCCGGCCAGAGTGATCTCCACCATCCCGGCGGCATCTTCGCCCGGCGTCCAACTGAGGCTCAGCGCCTGCAGGATCGTGCCCGCATCACTGCGGTCGACCCCCTGGCTCGCCACGCCCAGAACATGATCGATCACCAGCAACGCCTGTACCCGCTCCACCGGGCGGCCCGTGCGGCGCGCGGCGTCCACGTCTTCCCAGCGGACACGGTTCAGCAACAGACCAAGGCGGCCACGCCCCTTTTCCCAGCGAACTTCCGTGACCGGAAAGACAGCGTCCTGCACAAGGCTGGACACCACCTGCAGATCGTCGCCATCGAAGGCGCCAAGGTTCAGAGGCCGCGTGCCGCCTTCTTCGAAACGCGCGTCTTCGGTCATATGCCCTGCACCCGCTCGATTCTTGCGCCAAGCGCCGACAGCTTTTCCTCGACGTTCTCGTACCCGCGATCAAGGTGATAGACCCGGTTCACGATGGTCTCGCCTTCAGCCGCGAGGCCCGCAAGGATCAAGGAAACCGAGGCCCGCAGGTCGGTGGCCATCACCGGCGCGCCGCGCAGGCGATCCACGCCGGTGACCTTGGCCGTCCCGCCTGATACATCGATCCGCGCACCCATGCGCACCAGTTCCGGCGCATGCATGAAGCGGTTCTCGAAGATCCGCTCTTCGAGCACGGCGACACCGTCCGACGTGCACATCAAGGCCATCATCTGCGCCTGCAGATCCGTGGGAAAGCCCGGGAAGGGCTCTGTCACCACGTCGACAGAGGTTGCACGGTCATGGCGGCGCGCCACCTTCAGGCCGCGGTCGGTTTGCTCGACCGAGATGCCGGCGGCATCAAGCCGTTCGCAAAAGGCCTCCACCAGTTCGATCCGCCCGCCGAGGCAGGTCACTTCGCCGCCGCAGATCGCGGGCGCAAGCATGTAGGTGCCCAGCTCGATGCGATCCGTCACGACGCTGTGGGTCGCACCATGCAGACTGTCCACCCCCTGCACTTCGATCACGGAGGTGCCATCGCCAGAGATCTGCGCCCCCATGCCGCGCAGACAATGCGCCAGATCGACAATCTCGGGCTCGCGGGCGGCATTCTTCAGCACCGACGTGCCTTTCGCCAGCACGGCGGCCATCAGCGCATTCTCCGTAGCCCCGACCGACACAAGCGGGAAATCCACCACGCCGCCAAGCAAGCCCCCCGCGGGCGCCTTGGCATGGACATAGCCGTCGCGCAGGTCCATCTCTGCGCCCAGCGCCTCCATGGCCTTGAGATGCAGGTCCACGGGGCGCGCACCGATGGCGCAGCCGCCCGGCAAGGAGACCTCGGCATAGCCGGTGCGCGCCAGCAAGGGCCCCAGCACGAGGATCGAGGCACGCATCTTGCGCACGATGTCATACTCTGCGCGCTGCGATGTCAGCCCATGGCTCGACATGGCGAGCACCTTGCCGTCGTTCAATGCGGTGACTTCTGCCCCCAGCGACTGCAGCAGCAGCGACATGGTCCGGATATCCGAGAGCCGCGGCGCATTGGTCAGCGTCAGCGGGTCTTCGCTCAGCAGCGTGGCCGGCATCAGCGTCAGGCAGGCGTTCTTGGCACCGGCAATCGGGATTTCCCCACTCAGCGGGCCACCACCCGTCACAACAATCGAATCCATGCCTGTTACACCCCTTTGGTCTGGCCCTTGGTCTGGCCAACACTCTGGCCCTTGGTCTGGTCTTGCTCCTGCCCCGGATCAGGACTGTCCTGCGTTGCCGCCGGCGCGACATGCGTCAGCGATCCCTCTGGGGGGTCTTGCGCTGCATCTCGTTTGCGCGCCTGCACCTTGCGGCGCCCAAGATTGGCCTTGAGAGCCGCCTTGAGGCGGTCCTCACGCGCGGCATCCTTTGCGCCGGGACGTTTGCGGGAGCCTTGATCCATGCGGTCCGTGTACCCCAGCACCTCGGGCCGGTCCAGCCTTGCCCCGCACACCCGCAAACCCCCGCCTGTAGCGCCCCCGGACGCGCGCGCTAACCAGCACAAGGCACCCGCCTGATCCGGCGGTCCAACGCAAGGGTCAGGGGCGCGGCCAAAGCGGGTCGGAGCCATGCGTTTTTTAGCGACGGCCCTCTTGCGCGGGTCTGCGATAGGGTCTAATAGCCCGCCCACGGCGCTGCTGTAGCTCAGAGGTAGAGCACTCCCTTGGTAAGGGAGAGGTCGAGAGTTCGATTCTCTCCAGCAGCACCAGTTTCTATCGGCTTTACGCCTATGGACGACGCAAATGCGTTTCCCTCACCTGCCATGCCCGCATTTTGACATGCCGTCGCATCCCCGCGCGCTGTGCAACGACAGGCCGCAGCACGTCTTGACGGGTCTGGCGCGGTGGCCCGCCAATCCGTCGGACGCACGTCCCTGAGATCATCCCGGGACCCCCAAAAGGAGCCGTTTGAGCCCCTTGACTTTGGGTCCGCCGGTCTTTGAACTGCGTGCGGTGTTGGCCCAATGTTGCGCAATGTTGTACGTCCTCGCTTTTCCCGAGTTTGCGCCGCACACTCTGCAGGCCATTGACGGCTTTCGGCGGTTGCACGAACCCGAAAGGGCCAGCCGTGTTCGCCCGCACGTCACGCTCGTCTTCGGCCTGCACACAGCGCAAAGCAGCGAGGTCATCGCAAAATGTCGCGCTGCGGCCGGGACGACGGGCAACCTGACCGTCACGTTTGCCCAGACCGAAGTGGTGTTTGATCCGTTTGAACACACCAGCAAATTGTTCCTGATCTGCGAGCGGGGCAAGGATGTGCTGACGGCGCTCCACCACCTGCTTTATGATGCGCCCTACCGCACCGAATTGCGAAAGGACATTCCGTACAAACCACATATGACCATCGCAACGCACCCGGAGCGCGCGCGTATTGAACAGCTGGATGCCTCCGTGCTGGGTCCGTTTCCGATACGGGGCATGATCCATGCGCTGGACATCGTCGAAACCGAGGCAGGCCGCCTGCGCACCCTCGCGCGCATCCCCCTCTCAGGATAGGTATCGACCGCCCTCCCCGGATGCGGGACCGAAACACCCATCAAGAAGTCCCACGGCTGTATTACCGCGTCTCGGATTCTGGCACGCCAGCACGATTTCACGCCGTCCGATGGGGCAATCAGGCTTCGCCCGCATCAAACGGCGCATGGGCACAGAATGGACGTGTACTCCGCGCGTCTCATTTACTATCAAATGGGCTGGTAAGACCGCCTTGCAGCCTCGCTGCGCCCCAATCCTTCAGGAGATCCGTCATCGTGGCCAACCGGTTGAAAGCAAGCCCGGACACCTGTGTCTGGGGATCCTTCGATGCCTCGCTGGACCCGGTGCTGGAGGTGGAAAGCGGCGACACCCTTGTCATCGAGACAGTGTCAGGCGGGCCGGAACACATTCCCTCACCGGTGGATGGGTTCGACATTCTGCCAGAACATCTGGACGTTCACGCAAAGGTGCCCCCGCATCTGCCGGGACATATCCTGACCGGTCCGGTCGCAATCGCAGGCGCCAGACCCGGTCAGGTTCTCGAAGTTCAGATCCTTGACGTGAAGCTGCGCCAGAACTGGGGCTGGAACATGATCCGCCCGCTGGCGGGCACCCTGCCCGACGATTTTCAGACCGCACGCGCAACAACGATCCCATTGGATCTGGACGCGATGACCGCGCGGTTGTCATGGGGGCTGAAGCTGCCTCTGCGCCCGTTCTTCGGGGTGATGGGGGTCGCGCCACCGCCAAGCTGGGGACGTATCTCCACCATCCAGCCACGCGCGCATGGCGGCAATATCGACAACAAGGAACTGGTTGCAGGGACCACGCTGTATCTGCCGGTTCATACGGAAGGGGCATTGTTTTCCTGCGGCGACGGTCATGCCGCCCAGGGCGACGGCGAAGTCTGCGTCACCGCGATCGAAACCGCTTTGACAGGCACCTTCCGCTTTGTTCTGCACGACGATCTGCCGTTGTCTTGTCCGCACGCAGAGACACCCACGCATCTGATCACGATGGGCATGCACGAGGATCTGGACCGCTGCGCCGAAATGGCCCTGCGCGACATGATCCACTGGATCGTCCAGCGCACCGGGCTTGGCCGCGAAGACGCCTATATGCTCTGCTCGCTGGCGGGGGATTTGCGTATCACGCAAACGGTGAACGGCAACAAGGGTGTGCACATGATGATGGAAAAGAGCCTGCTCGACGCGGGGTCCAATTGAAAAAGGGATCGGCATGACCGTGAAAACAGCCGTCATCGGCCTCGGCATCATGGGGCGCCGCATGGTCGAACACATGGCCCTGCACGCGGGCTATGAGCCGGTGGCGCTATGGGACCCCGATCCCGAAGCCTGCCGCAAGGCCCGCGCCTTGGCGCCGGGTGCACAGGTCACGGACTGCGCCGAGGATGCCATTGCCGCGGCGGATCTTGTCTATCTGGCCTGTCCCCCGGCGCCGCGCAAGACCCTTGCCATGGCCGCCGCGGATGCAGGCAAGGCGGTGTTTCTGGAAAAACCTCTGGGGGTGGATGTCAGCGAGAGCAAGGCACTCGTGGCGCATCTGATGGCCCGGGACGTGCCTGCCGCCGTGAACTTCACGCAGGCCGCGGGGGCCGCCCTTGCGGGTGTGGATGACGCCGCGCGCACAGGCGCTCTGGGCGAGGTTCTGGGCGCCGATATCGTCGTCACCTATGCAGACTGGCCGCGCGCCTGGCAGAAAGCCGCAGACTGGCTCAGATACCGCGAAGAAGGCGGCATGACCCGCGAAGTGATCTCGCACTTCCTGTTCTTCTCAGAGCGTATCCTTGGCCCCCTTTCGGTTGTCTGGGCGCGCCCCGCCTATCCCTCTGATCCGCAACTGTGTGAGACGCATATGTTGGCCCGGCTTGAGACAGAAGATGGCCGGCCCCTGACGGTGATGGCCAGCGTTGGCGGGGCGCAGCCCGATCGGCAGGAACTGACGATCAAGGGCGCGCGGGCCAGCCGCCGCGTCTCGGAATTCTACATCGATGCCGTCTCGGACGGGGGGGCGTTTGTCGAGATCGCAGAGCGCCCCTCAAACCCGCGGGCCACCAGTCTGAAGGCGCAGTTGGACGATCTGTTGCTGTGTATCGACAGGAAACCCAATCGCCTTGCCACGCCGCAAGAGGCATTGCGCGTGCAAATCCTGGTCGAGCAGATGCTGTCGGGCAAAACCTAGACCGGGTTGCGCGGGTAATCGGCCCTGCTGACAAAGGCCAGTCAGGCCCAAACCGCTCGGGCCCCAACCGCTCGGGCCCAAATCGCTCAGGCCCAAATCGCACAGGCCCCAACCGCTCAGGCCCAAACTGCGCGTCCCAAATCACTCGGACGCAGATCAGTCAGGCCCGAGTCACTCTGGCCTGAGTCACTCTGGCCTGAGGCACTCTGGCCTAAGTCCTTCAGGCCAAGACCACTCAGAGCGAGATCACTCCGGCAAGGACGGCCGTTCGTGAGCGACGTCCAGCCGCGCCTCCAGCGCCCGCCCCAAAACGAGGATTGTGCCCTCGTCGAACAATCGCCCCCAAAGCGATATGCCCTGAGGGACGCGAAACGTCTCGCCCTCGGCATCCTTGGCGCGCGCGGTGAGCCTGCCGGTGCCAAGCGAGCCCGATCCGCGTGTCGCGAGGGTTTCAAACCCGGCCCGCAGGTGCAGGCAGGGGTGTCCGGTGAAATTCGAGGCAACCAGCATCGGCCCGGTCGAAAACGGACCGATCAGGGCATCGACCTGTTCAAACATGCCATCCAGTGCCTGCATGACCCGAAACCGCAACCTGTCGAGTTGCACGTGGTCAACCGCCGACAAAAGCCGCGCCTTGCGAAAGATATTGGGCCATGCGTCATCATCCTGGCGGGTGAGCGTGTCGTCCAGACCCGTCAGCGTCAGATCCGCGAAGGCGGCGGCCGCCTCGGCATAGACGACGTTCATCAGCGCGCCGTAGGGCAAGTCCGGCAAGCTGACCTCGACCACCTCGACGCCCAACTCTCGCGCGGCGGCAAGTGCGGCGTGATCGGTCGCAGTGGCCCCTTCGCCAAAGGCTTGCGGCAGGTAGCCCAGTTTAAGACCGGTGATGTCCCGCCCCGCATCATAGGAAAAGGGGGCCGCAATCGAACAGATGTCGTTCTGATCCGCGCCGTTCAGCGCGTCAAGCACCAGCGCGGTGTCATCCACCCCCCGGCAGATGGGACCCACCTTGTCGAGCGACCAGCACAGCGCCATGCCACCGGCGCGGCTGACCCGCCCGAAGGTCGGGCGCAACCCCGTGGTCCCGCATCGCTGACTGGGCGATGTGATGGAGCCAAGCGTCTCGGTCCCAATCGCAAAGGCGCACAACCCCGCCGCAGTCGACGAGGCAGAACCCGCGCTTGATCCCGATGACCCCTCGTTGGTGTTGAACGGATTGCGGGTCTGGCCGCCATACCAGACGTCGCCATAAGCCAGCGCGCCAAGCGTGGTCTTGCCCAGGAGCACCGCCCCCGCCGCCCGCAAAAGCGTCACGATCCGGGCATCCGCATCCGGCACCCGATCCCGGTAGGGTTCCGCGCCCCAGCCGGTGGTCACCCCCTTGGTGTCAAAGAGATCCTTGACGCCATAAGGAATGCCATGCAGCGGGCCAAGGCTTTGTCCCTTGGCAGTGAGCGCATCCATCGCATCGGCCTCGGCAAGCGCGAGATCCCCGGTGACCGTGGCAAAACACTGCAACTGCGGGTTCAGCTTGGCGATGCGATCCAGATAGATTTCCGTCAGACGTCGGCTGGTCAGCGCGCCCGATGCGATCCAGCGGGAGAGGTCAGGCAGGCTGGCAAAGGCAATGTCCACGTCCTCCGCTGGCAAAGCCTGCGTCCCTTGGCCAACCGTCACACCGCTGTCCCGGGGCATGACAAACCCGGGCAGGCGCGGATCAAAACGCGAGGCCATGGGCACCGAATTGCCCAGATCCACCTGCCGGAGCGCCTCGGTGGATGCGCGTTGCGCGTCAAGAGTGCCGGTGATCTGAGCCCGCTCCCCGTCGGTGTAGGCCAGACCCAGAAGGCGCTCTGCGGCTTCGATCTCCGCCAATGTGATCGGTGTGTCTGGCATGCAAGGCCCCCTTTAGCGTGGCGCGGTGGCGGGACTGTGCCCCGGGAGGTCCGGCTGAACGCCGGTGATGGCGCCCATCGCATCGGACAAGGACGCGATCCGGGCCATGAGATGCCTGCGCATCGCCTCGCGCGCGGCATTGGCATCTCCGGCCTCGATGGCGGATACAATGGCCACATGCTGCGCGTGCGATTCCCGCAAGGATCGGCTTGTCCGCGCCTTTGTGCGTGCGTCCTGCCAGCCTTCGGTCGCGCGATTGTCGTCCAGCAATGCAAAGGCCGCTTGCAGCGGGCGGTTGCCAGCGCATTGCGCAATCATCCTGTGCAGGGCCGAATCCCACAACTCGGTCATCTGATCGTCTTCCACATCGTAGACATGGCGCGCCAACGTCCAGATGCGCGCCACATCCTCCGGTGTCGCACGGGTCGCGCACAGGGCTGCGAGTTCGGGCTCGATGCACAGGCGGGCTTCCATGACCTCGATCGGATCGGAGGTATCGTTGATTTCGGCAGCCAGCGCGCTCACCGGTGCCAGTGGCTGTCCCGCGAAGGTGCCTTTGCCCTGTTGTCGCCAGATCAGCCCTTCGGCCTCGAGCGCGCCAAGGACACGCCGGATCAGACGGCGCGACGCCCCTGTCCGCTCGCTGAGTTCGCGTTCCGTCGGAAGCCGGCCATCCGGACCAAGGCCGCCCTTGTTCAGCAGGTCCATGACATAGCTGCGCACGTCGAATACAGTTGATTGGGTCACTGTGGTCTCTTCACTTGATCAGATGCCGCAGACCTTGGGTGCCCTGCGGTGGGGCGCTTATACATCTGTCTCGCGCACATCCAACGCGTCCCGCAGCGCATCTCCGATAAAGTTGATCGACAGCACGATCAGCATGATCGCCAACCCCGGATACACCCCAAGCCACCAGGCACGGCTGATAAAGCTGCGCCCGTCCGACAGGATCAGGCCCCATGTGGGCGTGTTCGGATTGACCCCGAGGCCAAGGAAGGACAACGACGCCTCGCCGAGGATCGCGTAAGAGACCGAAACCGTGGCCTGAACGATGATCGGAGCCATCGCGTTTGGCAGAATATGGCGCAGCATGATCCGCAGATCGGAAAACCCCTGAACGCGCGCGGCGTCGACAAATTGCTCTTCTTTCAGCGTCAGGACCATCGACCGCGCGATGCGGGCGAAATCATCCAGAAACGCCAGCGCAATGGCCACGATCACGTTCAGCAGGCCGGTACCGAAGACCGCGACCAGATAGACCGCGATGATGAAATTCGGGAAAGCCCACTGCAGGTCGATGTAGCGCATGATGATCATGTCGAGCCAGCCGCCGTAGTAGCCGGCCACCACCCCGAGAAACACGCCGAAAATCAGCGCGAGCCCCACGGTCGCCACCCCGACAAACAGCGAGATCTGCGTCCCCCACAGGATCCGCGAGAACAGGTCGCGCCCCAGGTCGTCCGTCCCGAGAATATTGTCGCCAGAGGGTTTGCTCATCATGTTGAGCGTCATCTCGTTAGGATCATAAGGCGCCAGAAACGGGGCGAGCAGCGCCGCGAGCACGAACAGACCCAGCACGACCAACCCGAACTGGGCCTTTCGATCCCGGGCAAAGACGGACCGGAACCGGCTCTTGCGCCTTGGCGCGCCAGCGCCGTCTGCGGGGACTGGATCAGGAGTTACATCGCTCATCAGGAGTACCGAATGCGTGGGTCAATCACCGCGTAGAGCAGATCGACAACAAGGTTGGACAAAACGAAAAAGGCTGACACCAAAAGCACCGCCCCCTGAACGACAGGGTAGTCGCGGTTCTGGATGCCCTGGATCAGGACACGGCCCAACCCCTTGATCGAGAAGACGTTCTCGACGACCACAGCGCCAGAAATCAACAGCGCAAAGGCGATGCCGATCACGGTGATCACCGGGATAAGCGCATTGGGCAGGGCATGGCGCAGCAGGATGATCTTTTGCGTCAGCCCCTTGGAGGCCGCGGTGCGCATATAGTCCGCCTGCAACACTTCGAGCATCGACGAACGGATCATGCGGGCAATGATCGCCGAAAACCCGGTGCCAATCGCGATAGACGGCAGGATGAGATGGCTGAGCCAGGGCCAGAACCCGTCAGAGATCGGCGAATAGCCAATCGCCGGAAGCCATTGCAGATTGGCCGCGAAGACGATGATCAGAATGATCGCAAGCCAGAAATCCGGCATCGAGAGGCCGAGAAAGGCAAAGAGCGACACACCCACGTCCGCAGCAGAATTCTTGCGCGTGGCCGAAATAATCCCCGCAGGCACCGCGATGATGATCGCGATCATGAAGGACAAGAACGCCAGCGACAGCGTTTTCGGCAAGGCATTCATCAGGATGTCGGCCACAGGCTGGTTCGAGCCGTAGATCGATGCACCGAAATCACCCCGCATGATCCCGGTGATCCATTTCCAGTACTGGACGATCAAAGGCTGATCCAGTCCGAGCCTGCGGATCAACGCCTCGCGCGCCTCGGGACTGCCGCTGTCGGCGAGCATGGCCGCGATCGGATCGCCCGGCACCAGACGGATCATGAAGAATACCAGCGTCGAGACCGCGAGCATTACCAATGCCGCGCCAACCAGCCTTCGTGTCACATATGCAAGCATGTAGATCGGGCGGGCCTGTTGCGGCCCGCCCCTCCCTGATGGGTTACGAGGACAGCGTCATGCGGTCAAAGTCGTGCAGGCCGGGAATGCGGCTTTCTGCCGGCACATTGACCTTGGTCGAATGCACAAGGATGTCGACCGGATGATACAGGAAACCGCAGGCCACCTTGTCAGAGGTGATCTGGTTGGCTTTCTGCACCAGCGCCTTGCGCTCTTCCGGGTTGGCCGTCACCGACTGAAGATCGCCAGCGGCATCCGATTCCGTTTCGGAATAGAATCCGAAGGGCATCTCGTCCTTGTTCCGGGTTGGGCCGTTGAACTTGGATGCGGTCTGCATCCAGTCCACCAGACCGTCATCGGGGTCATAGTCCCCGCCCGAACCACCGAGGCGCAGGTCGAATTCCATCTTCTGGAATTCATCAATGCCGACCGAGAATTCCTTGGGATCAACCTCGACGGTGATGCCCAGCACCTGCTTGTAGATGTTGGCCACAACCAGACCCGCACGGCGGGTGTTCGGCGTGGTCTGCAGCTTCAGCGTCGGGAAGCCCTCGCCGCCCGGATACCCTGCATCGGCCAGCAATTGTTGCGCGCCTTCGGGATCATAGGCCTGCTCGGAGGTCTCCGACAGCGACTCGTCGTAGTAAAAACCCATGGCCGCGTTGATCGACCCATAGGCCGGGACGCCGTTGCCGAACAGGGCCTGCTGGATGAACAGATCGCGGTTCAGCGCCTTGGCCAATGCGAGGCGCACCATGAAGCCGCTCTCTGTCTTCAGCTCTTCCAGCGGCTTGTTGAAGTCGGTGACCTTCATCGGGTCGCGCCATGGGTTCATCCAGACCGACTGGAACCCCGGCCCGGGGGCGATGTCGACGCTCAGTTCGCTGTTGGCCTTGAAACGATCCACCAGTTCGCCGGGCACCGGGTTGCCGCCGATGTAATGGACATCGCCTGCTTCGATGGCTGCGGCCAGCGGCTCGGTGCCGTCGACCGGCGTGATGACCACACGGTCCAGCGCGGGGCGCTCCGGATCCCAATAGTTTTCGTTCTTCTCCAGAACGACACGACCACCCAACTCATGCTCGGTGATCTTGAACGGGCCGGTGCCGACCGGGGTCAGACCGTATTGCGCAAGGCCCAGCGTTTCGAGACCGCCACGCGACACGATGGTCATGGCGCGGCCCGACGCGCGTTCCAGCGCCTTTGTCAGGAAGGAGGCCTGCGGCTGCTTGAGCGTGAACTTGACCTCGTAGTCGTTCACTTTTTCAAGGCTGGCCACATTGCCGATCACGCGGCTGTGGCGCGACTTTTCGGGATCCGAAGAGCGGTCGAAGGTAAACAGCACGTCCTCGGCGTCAAAGGCATCGCCATTATGGAAAGTCACGCCTTCACGCAGCTTGATCTGGTAGACCAGACCGTCGGCGGAGACTTCCCAAGTCTCGGCGAGATCCCCTTCGGACACCAGATCGTTGTTGATGTGCATCAGGCCCGACAGCACGTTCGAGGTGATCTGGAACTGCAGGACCTGACCGATCTGGGCCGGGTCAAGCGTGGTGATTTCCGACACACCCGCCCAGGCGCATTTCAACTCGCCGCCGCCATGGCCGCCAGCGATGGCCGCCGTGGGGCGCAGGCCGGGCAGGACATTCGCCAGCGTCAGTGCGCCACCTGCCGCAAGCAGGCGCAACGTGGCCCGGCGCGACAGCTTCGGTCCGCCCATCTCGTCGCGGTTCAGGCCAAAGAGAGGATCGCGCGGATCGTACTCATAGGCCTCTTTCAACTCGGTCTGGGCCTTCTTGATCAGGTCATCATCGTTCATGTCGTTACTCCCGCTGTTGGTGGTTGATGATCAGGTTTGGGTCATTGTCATGTCTGGTCGTCCCGGTCTTCCTGCTCGGCTTGCACCGCAAGACATGCGGCGCCGTGCTGTCCGCCCAACCGCGTGAGCGGCGGCACAGAGCTGCGGCACTGATCCATCGCGATGGGACACCGTGTGTGAAACACGCAGCCAGACGGTGGGTTCAGCGGGCTGGGGATTTCTCCCGCAAGGGCCACATGCGCGCGCATGTCCTCCCCTTCGGGATCCGGCTCCGGCACCGCGTCGATCAAGGCTTTGGTGTAGGGATGGCGCGGCGACGAGAACAACTCGTCAGAGGTGCCGGTTTCCATGATCCGGCCAAGGTACATCACGGCCAGCCGGTCACAGAGGTGGCGCACCACGGACAGATCATGCCCGATGAACAGATAGGTCAGCCCGAACTTGGCCCGCAACTCTTCGAGAAGATTGATGATCTGCGCCTGAATGGAGACGTCCAGCGCGCTCACGGCCTCGTCACAGACGATCAGCTCCGGCTCCAGCGCCAAGGCCCGTGCAATGCCCACGCGCTGCCGCTGCCCACCCGACATCTCGTGCGGGTACAGATCGACAAAGCGCGGCGCGAGACCACACAGTGACAGCAGTTCGGCGACCCTGTCCTTTATGCTGCCGTCATAGCGATGCACATACAGCACCTCCGACAGGATCTGGCCGGTCGTCATCCGCGGGTTCAGGGAGGAAAACGGGTCCTGAAAAATCGCCGCCACCTTCTTGCGATAAGGGGCCAGCGCCTTGCCTTTCAGCCCGCTCACGTTTTGTCCGTCGAACCAGATCGCCCCCGAGGTCGGGTCCACCAATCGCAGCACCGTGCGCGCAAGCGTTGTCTTGCCGCAGCCGGATTCCCCCACCAGCCCAAAGGCCTCGCCGCGCTTCAGCGACAGTGTCACCTGTTCCACCGCGCGCACTTCGCCGACCTGCCGTTGCAGCAGCCCCTTGCGAACCGGAAAGTGAACGGACAGAGCTTCGATGCGCAAGAAGGCAGACATCACACGGCCTCTCTGGTGTCGACGGATAGCGGATGGTGGCAGGCCAGACCGTCCGAAAAGGCAGGCACCGTGCTGCGGCACAGATCGGTGGCATAGGGGCAGCGGGGGTGAAACCGACAGCCAGAAATTGGCGTAAAGGGGTCGGCCGGGCTGCCCTGAATCGGGCGCAGGGGCACGGTTCTGTCCTGATCCAGACGCGGCACGGATTGCAACAAGCCCTCGGTATAGGGGTGCCGCGGCGCCGTGTAGAGACTGCGGGCCGCGCCGGTTTCCACGATGCGCCCGCCGTACATGACGTTCACGCGCTTTGCGTAGCGCGCCACGATCCCGAGATTGTGCGTGATCAGGATCAGCGCGGTGCCATGGTCCCGGCAGATCCGCGCCATCAGGTCAAGGATCTGCGCCTGAATGGTCACGTCCAGCGCCGTTGTCGGCTCATCCGCGATGATCAGCTTTGGGTTAGCCGCCAGAGCAATGGCAATCATCACACGCTGGCGCATCCCGCCCGAGAAGTGATGCGGATATTGCTTCAGCCGCCGCTCCGCATCCGCCACACCGACCTCCTGCAGCAAGTCGATGGCGCGCTGCCGCGCCTGTTTGCGGCCCAGACCGAGGTTCTCTTCGATGCTTTCGGTGATCTGCGATCCGATGCTGCGCAGCGGGTTGAGCGAGGTCATCGGTTCCTGAAACACCATGGACATCTCGCGACCGCGCAGCTTGCGCATGTCCTCATTGCCCAGCGACAGCAGGTCCCGTTCATCATAGTGGATCGCCCCGGACGTCACCTGCAGCGATTTGGCCAAAAGCCCCATCACCGCAAGCGAAGACACCGATTTTCCCGACCCGCTTTCCCCCACCAGAGCAAGGATCTCTCCCGGCTCGACGCTATAGGAAATGTCGCGGACCAAGGGCGTTTCCGTCCCATCCAGGAACAGCGACACGGTGAGGTTTTCCAATTCAAGCAGCGGCACGGATGCGGTCACCTTTGGGTTTGTTTCGCGATGCCATAGCCAACTATGCGCAGGGCGCCGCAAGGGGAGGATTTTGAGTAACTTTTTTTCTTGCTTGCACGACTATGCGAACCAATTAGACTTTGGTTCGCCTTCGTCCAGAGGTATGCGTAAAATTTGTGCACACCTTGTCTGACGTCGGCTGTTCGCAAACCCCGGTGCAGGCACCTTTGCCGCATTGCGCCGCAAGACACGGAACAGGAGCAACGCATGACCTTTTCGATAGCGGCACGGGACCCCGCAACCGGATCCATCGGGATCGCTGTGGCCAGCCGGTTCTTTGCCTGTGGCGCGATGGTGCCTTACGTCTCGGCCCGGTCCGCCTTTGCCAGCCAGGCGTTCATCAACCCGCTTTGGGGGCTGGACGGATTGGCCCGGCTGGATCAGGGCGACGCAGCGGACCGCGTGCTTGCCGATTTGATCGACGGCGACGAGGGGCAAGCCAACCGGCAAGCCCATATGATCGCCCCCGATGGCCGCATTGCGCAGCACACCGGCGCGCAATGTGTCGACTGGGCCGGGCATTGCCGCGCCGAGGATGTCTCGATCGCGGGCAATATGCTCGCGGGGCCTGCGGTTGTCGAAAGCATGCTGCGCGCTTGGCAAGAGGCCTCGGGTCAACCCTTCGCGGCCCGCCTTCTGACGGCGATGGAGGCAGGAGAGGCCGCAGGTGGTGACAAGCGGGGACGGCAGGCCGCGGGTCTTCTGGTGCATCAGGGCCAACCCTATCCGGCGCTGGACCTGCGGGTGGATGATCACGCGGACCCGCTGCCGGAACTGCGCCGTCTGCTGGCCGTGTCCGAAGAACGCTTTGCGCTCTTCCGGCCCGCCATGCCGACCCGCGAAAACCCCTCGGGCCTTCTGGACCGCACGCCACTGGACAAGGCAATCGCCGACAAGGAACGCGAGATGGCGCGAACCGGCCTTGCATCCCGCTCCCACGCCTCCCACCCTGCCACCTGACCGAAGAAGGACCCGACATGACCCTGCGCCCCTATCACGCCTATCCCTCTCGCCGTTCGCCCGTGCTGGCGCGCAACATGGTCAGCACGTCTCAGCCGCTGGCGGCGCAGGCCGGGCTGTCGATGCTTGCGCGGGGCGGGAACGCCGTGGATGCCGCCCTCGCCGCCGCAATCACGCTGCCCTTGGTGGAACCGACGGGAAACGGCCTTGGATCGGATGCATTCTGCATTCTGTGGGATGGGCAGGCGTTGCACGGGCTGAACGCCTCTGGCCGCGCGCCCGCCGCATGGACGCCGGACTACTTCGCGGGTCAGGACAGGGTTCCGTTGCATGGCTGGGACAGCGTGACCGTGCCCGGCGCGGTGTCCAGCTGGGTGGCGCTGTCGGAACGGTTCGGCAAGATGCCGTTCGAGACCCTGTTCGAGCCCGCAATCGGCTATGCCGAACAGGGATTCGCCGTCTCGCCCATCATCGCGAGGCTCTGGGCGCGTGGACAGGATCTTTTGGCCCAACAGCCCGGTTTTGCGGATAACTTTCTGCCCGGTGGCCGCGCGCCCGAGGCCGGAGAGATCTACAAGAACCCCGATTTCGCCCGCAGTTTGCAACTGATCGCCGAAACCCGGGGCAAGGCCTTTTACGAAGGCGCGCTGGCCGAAAAGATCGAAGCCTTCGCCAAGGCGCATGGGGGCGAGATGCGGGTGTCCGATCTGGCCGCGCACGAGGCGGATTGGTGTGGCACCATCAGCCAGCGTTTTGACGATGTGACCTTGCATGAGATCCCGCCCAACGGTCAGGGCATCGCCGGGTTGATGGGGCTGGGGATCCTCGATCATACGGCGATCCGGGATCTGGATGCGGATGACCCGCGCGCCCTGCATCTTCAGATCGAAGCGATGAAACTGGCGCTGAAGGACACGGAAGCCTATGTCGCCGACATCGACCACATGGACCGCGTGACGCCAGAGGGGATGCTAGATCCCGGGTATCTCGCGGAACGCGCCGCGCTGATCGACCCCGACCGCGCCACCGATTTCGAGACCGGCACACCGCCGGGCAGCGGCACGGTGTACATAACCGCGACGGATGCATCGGGCATGATGGTGTCGTTCATCCAGTCGAACTACATGGGGTTCGGGTCGGGTGTTACAGTGCCAGGCACCGGAATTCACTTGCAAAACCGTGGCGCGGGTTTCTCCCTCGATCCGCAAAGCCAGAACGTGGTCGCACCGGGCAAGCGCCCCTTCCAGACCATCATCCCGGCCTTTCTGATGAAGGGAGACGCGCCGCTGATGAGCTTTGGCGTCATGGGTGGCCCGATGCAGGCGCAAGGCCATCTGCAAATGACCCTGCGCACGCAACTCTGGGACCAGGACGTGCAAATGGCCGTCGATGCACCGCGATGGCGGGTCACGGGTGGGCTGGACGTGGCCTGCGAAACGAGCTTTCCGGACGCCACGCTGCAAGCGCTGGCCGACATGGGGCACACCATCGCAAAGGAGGCACCGGACAACGCCTTTGGCTTTGGCGGCGCGCAACTGATCGCGAAACTCGACAGCGGCGTCTACGCGGGCGGATCGGATCCCCGCAAGGATGGGCAGGCCGTTGGGTTCTGACACAAAGGGGCCAATTCCATCAAAAACTGTCTGATGCGGTGGGGACTGGAACCCGATGTGTTTGCCAGCGGGGGCGCGATTGGCCGTCCCCGCGGCAGGACCGTGGGCAGACACGCCAAGACCCGAAACCGGACCTATGGGCCGCGTTGCTGACCCGCCCCTGCCCGATGGCTGACTGACGTCACACCACCCCTGACGGCTGGGGCATACAAAGCCCCGTTCGGCGCGGATCCCCGGACAAGACGCAAGCTGGATCCGGGACAGGCTCAGTCTTCTTCTTCTGCCTTGCAGAGCCCTTGCTCGACAAGAAACCGAACAAACAACAGCGTCAGGCTTTCGCGGCGCGACTTGTCCGGCCACACCGCAAAAATGCCCAGATCCCGCAGGGTCCAATCGGGCAGCAGCGCGACCAATGTCCCCTGGGATATGCCCCTCTCGGCGAGAAAGGAGGGCAGGATCGTGGCGCCCAGGTTCTGCGTGGCAAAGTGAAAGACCGCGTCGATGCTGTCGACCTCGATCTGCGCGTGCCCGGTGACTTTTTCGATCTCGCCAGAGGGCGACGTGAACTCCGCCGTGTCAGAGCGTTGCCGGTATCGGATCCAGTCCCAATCCTCCAGTTCGGCGGGTCTTTGCGGCGGTTTCCGGTTTCTGGCATACTCCGTCCCGGCGACCAGAACACGTTTGCCTTCGGCCAGCTTGCGCGACATCAGCGCGCTGTCATCCAGCCAGCCCACACGCACGTTGAGGTCAAAACCGTCCTCGACCAGCCGCATCGGGCGATCCGTGTAGCACACCGAAAAGGCGACGTTGGGATGACGCCGTGTGAACTCCGCAACGGCAGTGGACAGGGGGCCGGACGACAGGAAGGCGGGCAGCGAAATGCGCAAGGCCCCCACCGGATCCAGCGACAGCGCATTCAATTCGTTCAACCCGGCCTCGGCGCTGCGCAGCATGTCGACCGCCCGCGCGTAAAAGATCCGCCCCTCGTTGGTCAGGGACACCTTGCGCGTCGTCCGGTACAGAAGCGTCGCGCCCAGATATGCCTCGAGATCCGAAATGATGTCGCTGACCCGCGATGGCGCAAGGCCGACAACCTTTGCCGCCGCCCGAAAAGAGCCTTCGTCAACCACGTGTGCGAAAATCGCCATGGGTCTGAGATGATCGATCATTGTTCTGTCTTGCAGATGAATCGCTTCTGTAAACACCCAATACCCGAACACTTGGGGCGCGTATAGGCTTCGATTGTGATGGACAGAAAAGACCGCGTCTCGTCTCCGGACTGCCCCTTGTCGGGAGGATCCGCAGAGGTTTTCACAGTCGCGGCTGGACCCCTAAAAGAGGCGACCATGGTCACCAAATACCTGAAGACAGCGGCAGTCATTGCGCTTGTCGCGAGCTTTTCCAACAATGCCGCGGCGCAGGACGCAGCGCTTGATCTGCAATTTGCGGGCGCGCTCGAATTCTCGGACACCGGGACACTTTTCGTGGGCGACAATTATGCCGGGGCCGTCTACGCCTTTGACATGACCGGCGGCGAGGCCCCCGCGCAGGTCGTTCCGGTCAATATCGGCGACATCGACGTGAAGATCGCGGACACCCTTGGCGTGCCCAAAAGCGCATTGGCCATCAACGACATGGCAGTGCACCCGGTGACGGCGGACATCCTGATCTCGGTGTCGCGCATCGGCAATTTTGAATCCGCGCCCGCCATCATGAAGGTCGGTCAGGATGGCCAGATCGCCTTGATGGACCTTGGCGCGTTGCCCTTCCAGAAACAGGCGCTGGACCACTATCCCGATCAGGACACCACGTTCCGGCCGCGCGGTCTTGGGCAGAACCCACCGCTCATTCGCGACCTTGCGAAGGGCAACATCAAGCTGAACTCGCTCGCGATCATGGATATGGAATTCCACGAGGGGGAGTTGTTCGTGTCAGGCGTGGCGTTCGACAACTTCCTGTCGACCCTGCGGCGCATGCCCTACCCGTTTACCGGAACGCAATCCGCCGCCAACGTCGAGATGTACCACATCTCACATGACCAGTACGAGACGCGCGCGCCGATCCGGGCGATGTCCATTCAGGAGATCGATGGCAAGACCCAGATCGTGGCGGCCTATACCTGCAGCCCGATCGTGCTGATCGATCTCGATGACGTGCAGGACGGCGCAAAGATCTCGGCCCGCACGCTGATGGACTATGGAAATGGCCAGCCGCTCGACATGGTGTCCTATTCGCTGCAGGGCGAAGAGACGCTGTTCCTGACCAGCAACAGCCGCTCGCCGCATGTCATTCCGGTCTCCAGCCTCGGCGGAACAAAGGGCTACACACCGGATGATTTCCCGCGGGGTGGCCAGTCGGATCTGTCGCCGCTGATGCCGGTTGGCGACACAGGAAAGGCGATCATGTTTGACGGCATGTCGCTGCAGATCGATGCCCTGGGCGACAACCTCTTCGTGTCACTGACGCGCGACATGTACACCGGCAGCCTCAATATGGATTCCAACTACAACGGCTTCCCGAACCGGCTGCACAACCTCGTGGCAGAGTTCGATTTCCCCCAATACTGGGCGGACAAATCGAAGTAAGCCAAAGGAGGCAGACATGAGACAGGCCCTCGCCAAATCCGTTGTTCTCGCGGCCTGTCTCTCGGGATGGGGCGGGGGGGCCGCTTTCGCCAATGAAGGCGGATTGATCCTGCCCCCCCGATCCGGCGGTCCGGTCAAGATCGTTCTTGAGCATGGTCTGCAAGGCCGCGCCCCGGCAGAGGCCTTGCAGGTCTTTGTCGGTGCTCCCCGTGACTGTTGCACGGGGCGAACACCGATCGCAGGCACCTACCGGGTGGACGACCGGACCATCACCTTCAGCCCGGTCTTCAGCTTTGACGAGGGCCAGAGCTACACGGTCTTGTCCCACGCATCGGCGCAGGGCCCGGTCCGAACGGAATTCACACTTGGCCCGGAGGCGGGCCTCCCCCCTCCGGAGATCGTGGCGCTTTACCCCAGCGGGCCAGAGATCCCCGAGAACACGCTCAGGTTCTACATTCACTTCTCCAGACCCATGGCCCCCCATGTGGCCGCGGATTTCATCCGGCTGGTCGACGCGCGTGGCACGAACGATCCCGATGCTTTCATGTCCTTCACCCAGGAGTTGTGGAACGAAGACCGCACGCGCCTGACGCTGCTCATGGATCCCGGACGCATCAAGCGCGGCGTGGCCCAGAACCGGACGCTGGGGCCTGCATTGGAGGCAGGCGCGCGCCATGCGATTGTCGTCGAGGCCGGATGGTCGGACGCGCGTGCGACGGGGCGCACCAGACGGTTTGAAAAACCCTTTGCCGTATCGGCCCCTCTCAGGACCCTGCCCCATCCGGACCAGTGGCGGATTGCACCGCCGCCCGCCGCATCGATGGCCCCGCTGACGATCACCTTTGACCGACCGTTCGACCATCAACTGGCGCAGACAGCCATCCGCCTGCGCGACATGGATGGACAGAGTGTTCCGGGCGAGGTGACCATCGACAACCACGAGAAACGCTGGCGCTTTCACCCCGTGCACCCATGGCATGGCGCAGCCGTTCAACTGGTGGTGGATGGGCGCCTTGAGGACGTGGCAGGCAACAATTTCAGGGACTTGCTCGATCATGCCGTCGAGAGCGTCGTGAATGACATCGACCATGTCACCCTCACCGTCCCGTTCGCGCAATAGCGCCCCAGAAAAACCTCCCGAAAAACGCCCTGCAACACGCTCCACATGTCCCCTCTGCGATTGTTCCGGTTGGCGGAATTATAAAGTCTGAAATGACACAATAGGCAGTTCAATCCGCTCTCACTAGGTTCTCCTCAAGCCCTTGGAGACACCCCGAATGCAAAGCTCAGCCACATTCAAAACTGACGGCGCGCACCGCTACCTCGAAGCCATCTGCAGGCATTTTGACCGCAAGGCCGAAACCCATTGCGACGCCGGTCAGGGCTGGGTGCAGTTCTCATTTGGCCGCTGTGACATGACCGCGGACGCGCAGCGGCTTGAGATGATCGCGTCCGCCGGGGACGCCAAGGCACTCGACGACGTGATGGATGTCGTGACCCGCCACCTCGAACGCTACGCCTTTCGCGAAAACCCCAGACTGGAGTGGCGCCAAGGCGCCGCGCCCCAGGACATCCCAGAAACCCCAGAAAACCAAGGAAACTGACATGCTGCTCAAGACATCCCTTGCCGCGGGAATGATCACCGCGCTGCTCCCGACACTCGCGCTTGCCGACAGCGCCACCAACAAGGCGTTTGTGCTCGAAGCGCTGCAAAACACGCTGCTGGCGGGCAATGTCGACGCCGTCGATGACTACTTTGCCAAGGATTACATCCAGCACAATCCCATGTTTGCCGACGGGATCGACGGCCAGAAAGGCGTCGTCGGATTTCTGGCCGGAACCGATGGGTTCAAGGCGGACTACCTGCGCGTCATTGCGGATGACGACATGGTCGCCGTGCATGCCCGCTACGAAGGCTTCGGCCCGACCGCGACGATCGGGTTTGACGTCTTCCGGGTCGAAGACGGCAAGATCGCCGAACATTGGGACAACCTGATCCCCGAGGCCGCGCCCAACCCTTCGGGTCACACACAGACCGATGGCGCGACCGAGATCACCGATCTGGAGATGACCGCCGCCAACAAGGCCAAGGTCGAGGCCTTCATCACCCGGTCGATGATCAACCACGAAGAGGTGGACATCACCGAGTACATCAGCCCGGTCACCTACATTCAGCACAACCCCATGGTGGCCGACGGGCTCAGCGGCTTTGGCGCGTTCATGGCGCAGATGGCCGAGCAGGGCATCTCGATGGCGTATACGACGCTCCATCACGTGATCGGCGAAGGCAATTTTGTCCTGACCATGTCCGAGGGCACCTTCGGCGAGGAGCCGCAGGCGTTCTACGACCTGTTTCGCCTCGAAGACGGTCTGATCGTCGAACACTGGGATGTCATCGCCCCCATGCCGGGCAGCGATGCCCCGCAAAACGCATCCGGAAAATTCTGAAACAAGCCAATGCCTTGGCGCTCATTCCGGGCGCGGGCAATCGGAGGACCAACCATGCAACGCAGAACCCTTTTGAAAACGACGCTGGCGGGCACGCTCGCAGTCATTCTCGGCCAACACGCAGGAGCACAAACAATGGACGACACTTCGCAAGAGTCATTTGACACCGTCATGGCCTTTATGGCCGCCATGGGCGAAGGCCCGGACGCCATGTCACCTTTGATGGCAGACGACATGGTCTGGCGCAACGAAGGCGACAAGACCATCCCGTGGATCCACGGCGGGATCCAGGGCAAAGAGGCGATCTTTGACTTTCTGGGCGTGTTCGGCGCGGGCCTTCAGACCACCAAGTGGGAAAACACCGACGCCTTTGCCTCGGGCGACACCGTGGCCGTTTTCGGCGTGATGAACGGGATCACACCACACTCAGGTCTGGAAATCGGCGAGTTCAGCTTTGCGCTGCGCGCCAAGGTCCGCGATGGCCAGATCGTGCTCTGGCACTGGTTCGAAGACAGCTTTGCCCTGAGCAAGGCCTATCACGGCGGCTAAACCCCTCCCTTCCCTACAATTTCCTACCAACTTCCCAACAGGAGAGATCGATGACCTCTTTGCTGAACCGTCGCGCCTTGCTGCAAGGCGCCGCCCTGACCGCGGGCGCCGTCGCGCTGATCCGTGGCGGCCTGACACCAACACCCGCCGCGGCCCAGGGCGCCATGCCCGCAGGCACCGCCTTTTCCTTTGCGAAAAGCGGCGTCACCTTTCACACCTACGTCTCGCCGGCGCAGGCGGTGAATGTGACCTCCCATGTGATCGAGCTGGGCGACCAGTTGCTGCTTGTGGATGCCACGATGCTGCCGCCCACCGCCGCCGAAGTCGCGGCGCTGATCGCCGCCACCGGCAAGCCCGTGCACACGGCCTATGTCAGCCATGAACATCCCGACCATTGGGGCGGCGTGTCCACCCTCGCCGATGTGGCCTTCCAGACCCTGCCCGAAATCCGCGAAGGCCTGCGCGCCGAAGCCACGGGTGGCGACTTCCCGGAGCCGACCTCGCTTCTGAACGGGGACGATCTTGCCCTCGGCATGACAGAGATCGGCGGCGTGGCGGTCGAGTTCCGGTCCTATGACAATGCCGAAGCCCCCAAGGCGATCGTCACGGTCCTGCCAGAGCAGAAAGTCGCCGTGGTTCAGGACCTTGTCTACAACGGCGTCTATTTTGCGCCCGGCGTGGATCGCAAGAACTGGATCGCAACGCTGGAAGGTCTGCGCGACGACGAAGCCTTTGACACATTGCTTGTGGGTCACGGCCTGCCCACCAGCCGTGGCGAGCTGGACACGGCCATCGGCTATCTCAAGACCTTCGATGCCGCGTGGGAGGCAGGCGCCACCCCCGACGACGTGAAGGCCGCGATGATGGCCGCCTACCCTGGCTATCAGGGCGCCTTTCTGCTCGGTCTCATCGGCGCGTACTGGGACAAGTAAACCCGGATCACACACTCCTGCGCAGCCCGGCTACGGGCCGGGCTGCGCGCTCCCGTCCCCTGTAACGATTAAAGGAACGACCATGAAATTCTTTGGAAAACGCACGTTGAACGCGGTTGCGGCCAGCGCATTGCTCACCTCGGTCGTGGCCATGCCCGCCACTGCCGAAATGGCCACGAATGTCAGCCAGGCTGTCAACCTGTTCCAGAACGGTCAGGCCACCGGCGGCAACGCGATGACCGTCGATGCCAAGGGACCTGTTGCGATCAGCGATGCGGTTGAACTGCCGATGTTTGCCTTCGCCGTCTATGATGTCGATTTCACCGGCGACAGCCTGACGATGACGCTGATTGCCGAGCTCGAAAAGCTCCAGATCACGCTTTATGACGACACGACCTTCGACCGTTACTACTACGCCTTCGACCACGAAATCACCTCGGCCAGCCTGTCGGACAAGACCGACGAGAACTTCAAGGCCACGGTCGAGGTTGTCGAGGCGGGCACCACCATCACCACCGCCGGGGCATTCGTCGACGGCATGGCGACGGAGTTCACCTTTGAGAAAGGCGGCATCCTCGTCACCATCGGCGAAGGCACGGATCTGACCAAGATCACCGAGAACGGCGGGTCGCTGACCGTCGATTTCTGAACCCGTCAGACAGGCCGCCGGATGTGCATCCGCGCAACCGGTGGCTGCCCCCTTCGCGCATTTCCTTGCCCTGCCAGAAAGTTCCCCAGATGACATTCCACAAGACCTACCTCCTGCCGCGCATCCTGATCGGTGTTCTGGCGCTCGTCATGGCGGCCTTTACGCTGCCCGCCTACCCTGATCCGGCGTCCAACCCCGGTCTTGCATCTCTGACCGGTCCGGCGCTGTCGCTGGGCGGCACGGCAGGCGCGTTTCTCGGACGGCAGCTGACCCTCATTCTGATTGCGCTGATGGGTGCCGTGGTCGGGCAACGGCATCTTGTGATGATCGGTGGCTTTGCCATGATGTTCATGAACGGTCACGACGCGGTCTTCATGGGCCTGATGGGTGGCCCGGCAGAAGCCGCAATCGCTGGCCTCGTCTTTGCCGTGATCGCTGCGGTCGCGATTTTCCTCGTCTGGCGCAAGGATCCGGAGGCATGAAACGGCGCGGCTTTTTCGGACTGGGCGTCGGCCTTGTCGGCCTGTTGGGGCTGGGGTACCTCAACCGCAACGGGCTGGCGCGCGCCGCGCTGACCAGCCTGTCCAGCGGTGTGGTGGCCAGGACCGCGCCGCAGGCAGGGGCAGATGTCTGCATCCTGACGCCCGAGATGACGGCGGGCCCCTACTACATCAAATCGCCCTTGCGCGCGGACATCGCCGAAGCGCGCCCGGGACTTCCTCTGAAACTGGCCATCGAAATCGTGACGATGCCCGATTGCATGGCCGCAGAGGGCGTCATGGTCGAGGTCTGGCACTGCGACGCCGCAGGCTATTATTCGGGCTATAGCGCGGCCACCGTGCGCGCGCCCTTCGACACCTTGGTGTCCGTGATCACCAATGCCGAGGATGGGCATATCCCACCCGTGGATTCAGAGGTGTTCATGCGCGGCGGCCAGATCACGGACGCCCGCGGCATGGTTGAATTCGAAACGGTGTTTCCCGGCTGGTACGACCCGCGCGTGACCCATATTCACGTCAAGGTTTCGCAGGGCGACACGACCTTTGTCACAACGCAGCTGTATTTCACCGATGCCTTGGTCAACGACATCTACACCAACCACCCCGACTACATGGCGCACGGCACCTGTCCCTACAATCTGGACAATGACTCCGTCTTGCGTGAACTCGAAGACCAAACCGCCGTCGTGCTTGCGGCCAATCGCACCGAGACGCACATCACCGCCAGCGCCAGATTTGGCATCGCCTGATGCGCGCAATGGCGCGCGCACCAAAACTGACATTCGAAATCAAGAACCAAGGGAAAACAGGACAATGGGAAAAGGTCTGGACAGAGTCCGCGACATCTATCTTGACGGGATCGCAGGGGGCAACGCCCGCGCAGCGGTCCTGCGCAACACCGGCCACCGGTACACACAGCATTCCACCGGCGTCGGCGACGGTGCAGAAGGGTTTCTCGCCTTTTTCGAACCCTTCGTCGCCCGCAACCCGAAGCGTGACATCGAGATTGTCCGCCTTTTCGAGGAGGGTCCATGGGTGTTCTGCAACGCCTACCAGTCGCTCAATGACGGCGAGGCGCAATGGGTGACGATGGATCTGTTCTACACCGATCCCGAAGGCCTGATCCTTGAGCATTGGGACACGATCGCCCCCTACAAGACGCGGACCGCCTCGGGCGTGGACATGGTGGGCGGGACCAAGGATGTGGACCTCGACGCTGACACGGCGGCCAGCAAGGCGCTGGTGCTGGAGTACACAAAGCAGGTCCTGCAAGAGCGCGGACATGACAAGGCGTCGGAGTTTGTCTCCGCCGAGATCATTCAGCACGCAGGACCCATAGGCGCGGGGCTGGACGGGCTGGCGGTCTGGCTGGCCTCGGAGGAGGCCGGATTCTACGAGATGCTGTTTCACCTGATGGGACAGGGCGATTTCGTCATGACCTACGGCAAGCGACATGCAGGCGGAAAGGACATCGCCGTCTTTGACCTGTACCGCGTGGCCGGTGGCAAGATCGTTGAACACTGGATGAACGAAGAAGAGATCAGCCCGCGCGAAAACTGGGGCAACTCCGGCAAGTTCTGAACACTCACCCCAAAGAAAAGGACACCAGACATGGCAATACTTTCCAAATTGGCTCAAGCCGCCCGGCAGGCAGTTGGTCGTCCGGGTCCACGCCTTTTGACGGTCAAGGAGGCGTTCTTCCTGACGCCGAACATGATCCGCGTGGTCTTTGCCGGGCCCGAACTTCAGGGATTTCCCGAGGGGCGCGAGGGCGGCAATTGCAAGCTGATGATCCCCGAGCCGGAAGAAACCAGAGAGAGCTTTGCCACGCGTTTGCAAAACGGCCCGCCGCCGGCAAAGCGGACCTATACGGTCCGCAGGTTCGACAGCGACCGGCAAGAGCTGAGCATCGACTTCGTCGCCCATGGCGACGAAGGCCCCGCCTCTCGCTGGGCCATAGCGGCCAAACCGGGCGCCTTTCTGGGGTTTGCCGGGCCAAGCACGCCCAAGGTCGCGAGTTTCAACGCGGATTGGTATCTCGTCGCGGCGGATCCTTCTGCCATTCCGGTCGCCGCCGCCGCCCTCGAAGCGATGCCGCGCGACGCCAGAGGCATCGCGATCTTCGAAGTGACCTCGGAGGCGGATCGTCAGGACATCGACATGCCCGAGGGGATCGAGGTGCACTGGCTGGTCCAGCCCGACCCGCATGTGCCCTCGACCGCGCAAGAGGAGTTTGTCCGGTCGATGGACTGGCCCACGGGCCGGGTGCAAACCTGCATCGCTGGCGAGAGCGGCGTCATTCGCGCGCTGCGTGGCTTTCTGGCGAACGAAAAACAGGTGCCCCGCGCGGACACCTACATCTCTGGCTATTGGAAAATCGGACTGGTCGAGGACGAGCACCAGAAAGCCAAACGCGCGGAGCAGGCATGATGCGGTCGGGTTGGAGGGGCCGGCCATGACCGTCGCAGTGACAACCGCCTCGGGGAAATTGGGCAAGGCCACGGTGCGCGCGCTGCAGGCCATGGGCGGCGGTCATAAGATCGTCGGCCTCGCCCGCATCCCGGAACGTGCCGCGGACCTCGGGATCGAGATCCGGCCCGGCGACTACGATGCGCCCGAGCAATTGCAGACCTCTCTGGCAGGTGTCGACAGCGTCCTGATGATCTCGGGCAATCAGGACCCGGGGCTGCGTGTCGCCCAACATCGCAACGTCATCGAGGCCGCGCAGAAGGCCGGGGTCACAAAGATCGTCTTTACCTCGGTTCAGGGGATCGATGGCGCTCCGGAGGGCTCTGTCGGGGCCTCCTTCTTGCAGACCGAGGCGGATCTGAAATCCTGGGGACAGGCCTGGGCCATCGGGCGCAACGGCGTCTATATCGAGCCGGATGTCGACTACATCGACACCTATGTTTCCACGGGCGAGATCGCCAACAGCGCGGGGGATGGCCGGTGTGGATATACGACGCGGGGTGAATTGGGTTTTGCCTATGCGCGGCTGCTGACGCAGGACGCATTCGAGGGGCAGACCTGCAATCTGCACGGCCCCCCAATGACGCAGACAGATCTGGCCCACCACCTTGGCGTCGCCGCGGGTGTCCGGCTGACCTACAGGCCCATGACCCCGGAGGCCTATCTCGAAGACCGCATCGCCGCGCTTGGCCCGGATCTGGGGCCGATCATCGCCAGTATCTACGACACGATCCGCAACGGCACGCTGGACCAACCCTCCGACTTCGCCGCGGTCGCCGGGCGCGCCCATGTCAGTTGGGATCGCTACTTCTCATCCCTGTCCAACACCAACCCATGAGGTCGCCCATGCTTGCCCGATTGTCCCCCTATTGGCTCTGGTGTCTTCTGGCCCTTCCTGCGGTCGGGATGACCAGCGCCCTGACCGGATCAGACGACCCGAAGATCTTCCACGAACTCCTGCATCCAACCGGTGAATTCTCGGCCCGTTTCATGATCATCGCGATGCTTGCCTCGCCTCTTGCCCTGATCTTCAGAGGATGGCGCGGGCCGCAATGGCTGAAAAAGAACCGACGTTACTTTGGCGTGGCCGCATTCGGCTATGCGGCCTTGCACACGCTGTTCTACCTTGTCGACGAAGGCAGCCTGAACCGCGTCATCGCCGACATCCCAAAGCTGTACATCTGGACCGGCTGGCTTGCCTTCGTGATCTTCATCCCGCTGGCGGTGACGTCGATGGACTACTTTGTGCGGCGCATGGGCCGGTCGTGGAAGACGCTGCAGCGCACGACCTATGCCGCCGCCGTCCTGACGCTGGTGCATTGGGCCGCGTTGCATGACTGGGGCGGTGTCGGTGGCGCGCTTGTGCATTTCGGCCCGCTTGCCCTGCTGGAGGCCTATCGCCTCTGGTATTGGTACCTGAGACCGCGCAAACCCGTGGCGAGCTAAGCCTTCGGAACACACCCCAACTGGAAAGACAAAGCCGATGACAAACGAGAACGTGCCGCTTATTGCCGCCAAATCCCCTGCCATGGTCGATCTGGAGGCCGGGAAAACCTACTTCTGGTGCGCCTGCGGGCGGTCAGGGAACCAGCCGTTCTGCGACGGCTCCCATGCCGGAACCGGGCTGTCACCCGTGAAGTTCACCGCCTCCAAGGATGGCAAATCGGCACTGTGCCAGTGCAAGGGCACCGCCAACCAGCCGTTTTGTGACGGCACCCACGCCCGATTGGGGGACAAGGACGTCGGCACCCCCGCGCCTGAGCCCAAGTCCGACGTCCCGCAAGCCAAAGCCACACCAGAGGAGCCCACGGTGGCGCGCATCCACGAATTGGCGCGCGACGGGCTGTCCAAGCTGGGCCATCACGGGGAAATGGGCGCCATGGGCGTCCCGCGCAAGGATTTGCCCCATTGGGATGACATCCAGATCCTCGCGGCGCAAATGGCGCGCAAACCCTTGCTGGACGACGTGGCCGTGGCCA
Organism: Sagittula sp.; assembly: GCA_042088665.1. Taxonomy (GTDB): domain Bacteria; phylum Pseudomonadota; class Alphaproteobacteria; order Rhodobacterales; family Rhodobacteraceae; genus JBELMB01. Next base: position 14,660 of record JBELMB010000018.1, on the reverse strand, counting down.
CCGCGGTCACCATCGGTCCGCGTGCAGCGAAACCCCTGACCCTCGACATCCCGCTGTTTGTGTCAGACATGAGCTTTGGCGCCCTGTCGCTGGAGGCCAAGACAGCCCTTGCCCGGGGCGCGGAACTGGCAGGAACCGGGATTTGTTCCGGAGAGGGCGGCATGCTGGCCGAAGAGCACGCCGAAAGCAGCCGGTATTTCTATGAGCTTGCCTCGGCCAAGTTCGGATGGGACCTGTCAAAGGTCGAAGACGTGCAAGCCTTTCACTTCAAGGGCGGTCAAGGCGCCAAGACCGGCACCGGCGGGCACCTCCCCGGCGACAAGGTCGATGCCAAGATCGCCGAAGTTCGCGGTCTTGAGGTCGGCGAAGCCGCCATTTCACCGGCGACCTTTCCGGATCTGGACACACCGGCCGATTTCAAACGCATCGCCGATCAGGTCCGCGAACGCTCGGGCGGAATTCCCATCGGATTCAAACTCTCTGCGAACCACATCGAGGACGACATCGATTTCGCGCTGGAAGCCAGCGCCGACTATATCATCCTCGACGGACGTGGCGGCGGGACCGGTGCCGCGCCGCTGATCTTCCGCAATCATATCTCGGTGCCGACCATCCCCGCTTTGGCCCGGGCGCGGCAACATCTGGATGCCCGGACCGGGCGCGAGGTCACGCTTGTGATCACCGGGGGCCTTCGCGTCGCGGAGGATTTTGTCAAGGCCATGGCGCTGGGTGCTGACGCGGTCGCGGTCTCCAACTCCGCCATGCAGGCGGTCGGGTGCATCGCGGCCCGGATGTGCAATTCCAACAACTGCCCCGTTGGCGTGGCAACCCAGAAACCTGAACTGCGCAAGCGGTTGGATGTGCAGCGCGGCGCCGAACAACTGGCCCGCTACTTCGGTGCCTCGGTGGAACTCATGCAGGTTCTTGCGCGCGCCTGTGGCCATGACAGTCTGTCGAACTTCCGGCCACAGGACCTGAGCACATGGAAGCGCGACGTGTCGGATCTTGCGGCGATCCGCTATGCTGGCGTCACCCGTTAAGAGCGGCTGAAGACCCGGGGATGCCGCTTTGGTGCGGCATCCCTTTCGACAGAACAATTGTGGGCCTTCAGCTGTTTGGAAAGGCGCCGTGAGCGGTTGGCGAAGACGCCCTTCAACCACGCGCATAGGCGCAGGGCATGAAACTGGCGGTCTCGCCACCCGCGACGGCATTGAACGACGCGCTCTGCGCAACCGTGATGCAACGCGGTTGCCCATGGCTCGGAAGGCCGCAAGAGAGGTCCAGAAAAGGACTTGGATCCTGTCGGAGTGCCGCTGCCGGTTGGAGATTGCGGCACGCGCAATATGAGGGTGGGTCCCACGCCGCCATTGCACATCGGGCAGCGCCTGGGCTTCGGGGTCGTGTTGCGCCCTGCCTGTCCCCCAATGGATGCACCGTCGTCCGCAACGCCAAGACCATTTGATGCCGGCTTCGTCACGCGCCCCCCCATGCGAGACGCCGCATGACCGCCGCGTTTGCGGACCGAACCCATGCGCACCGCGCGATTGGAGAGGCACACCTCCCGAGGCATGTGACACCCTGCGCCGTTGAGAGAATTCAGATCACACGGGAGTTCACCCGGATCGCCCTGCCACAGCCTGCCACGGCGCACAGGCGCGCTGCCGCAGCACCTGCCAACTAGACCTCTTTGCCTTCGGCCTCCTGCGCCACCAGCAACTTGGCGATCATGTCGCTCAGGTGCAAATGCGTGAACGGCTTGCAGATCGTGCGATCGGCCCCCACGCTGAGCGCGGCGTTCATGACACGCTCACCGTTGCCGCGCTCCACTTCGTCGGACATCACGATGACCGGAACCGAGCGCGGGGTCACGAGGCGGTCCTCGGGCTTTTGCCGGCGCACCTTCTGGACCAGCCGCATGCCTGCCCCCTCGTGGCGGGCCCCAACCTTGATGAAGGCGTCCAGCAGCAGGATGTTGTAGGTGCGCGCCCTCAGGAACTGCAAGGCACGTGCCATGGATGCCGCCATATCGACCTGGTAGCCATCCGTCTCAAGCGCACCGCCCAGCAGCGCGCCAAAAGCTTCGTCATCTTCCAATATCAGAACGCGGGATGTCACAGCGTCTGGTCCGTTTCTTGTCGTGTCTCCGGGCAGCGCCCACACAGGCGTGGCCCCCGACGGTGATGATACATCTGGCTTAACCAAAGATGAACACGGGAACCGCCGGCCCGCACCGCGCGCGCGCAGCCAATCGGCAGAATTCGGGCACCGCCCCCGAACCATATGCATTTTCCAACAAATTCAACGGATTCCCCCCTCAAAATCGCGAAACAGCCCACCCCTTGCAGAGCGTAACGTTCGCAATTTGAAGGCAATGACGTTTTTGCGCCGAAGATGGGCCAAATCCTGCCCGGATTCGAACGGCAGTGTCTCAGCCACCGGATCCGAAAAGATCCCTTCGTGCAGGACGCAAAAGCCGCCCGCCCCCAAGCCGATCAGAAAGATCGCTCTTCTTTATCACCGCGACAGACCGCGCGACGCGCGGAAAGTTTGCCTGCGCAAAAGAGCTTTTCTGATGTGTTTTCTCTGCCAAAGCCGCGATCCCTCTACCACCGACTATGATTTTCATGGCGCGACGGGCCCGCTTGCAGAAAACGGTTCCGGATCGGCCAGCGTGTCTGCGCCGCTCCAGAGCTATTCCCTGGACCAGGTGGCCGACCAGTTGGTGAACGGCTACTGGAACGCGACCGGACGTGATTGGCGCAAGTTCGACGCCTCCGCCGGCGACACGCTGACCTATGACATTTCCACCCTCGACGCGACAGGACAGGCAACGGCCCTGCAAGCCTTCGAGGCGTGGTCCGCGGTCTCCGGCCTGAATTTCCAGGCCGTGGGATCGGGCACGGCTGACCTGAACTTCATGGATAACAACAGCGGCGCCTACGCCTACTCTTATCTCTACGGCAACACGATCACGCGCTCCTACATCAACGTGGATGACGGCTGGCAGGGCTATGGCAGCTATTACCTGCAAACCTACATCCACGAGATCGGCCATGCGCTGGGTCTGGGACATGCGGGCAATTACAACGGATCAGCCGATTTCGGCACCGATGCGCACTACCAGCAGGACAGCTGGCAGTATTCGATCATGTCCTACTTTGGCCAATGGGAGAACAGCTATACGGATGCCACGGGCAATTACCTCGCCACAACGATGATCGGCGACGTGGCCGCGATCCAGTCGCTGTATGGCACGCCCACCAACGCCAACACCGGTGACACGGTCTATGGAGACAACACCAACCTGTCACAGGTCGGCATGAACATCTCGCGCAGCTACGCAGTCACGATCTACGACAGCGCCGGTGTTGACACTATCGATCTGGGCACGCGCGGCTACAGCCAGCGGCTGGACCTCCGGCATGGCACATTCTCGGACCTGAACGGCGAGATAAAGAACTTTGCCATTGCCCGCGGTGCGACGATTGAAAACGCGGTGACGGGCTCCGGCCATGACACTGTGACCGGCAACAATGCGGCCAACAATATCCAGACGGGGGGCGGCAATGACACCCTGATGGCAAGCGATGGTCAGGACACGCTGGATGGTGGCAGCGGCACCGACACGCTGATCCTTGGCACCACTTTCGAGAATGTCGCCTTTGGCTGCACCACCGGCCTGACGCTGTTGCACAGCGGCGGCGCGTCGCGCCTGAACAACATCGAGACGATCAGCTTTTCCGACGGCGGACAGGGCGTGCTCTCGACCATCGGCACCTCTGACGTGGTCAACGTCTACGGCGGTGGCGGCGGGCTGGAATGCATCGTGACCATCGACACCGGAGAGGTCTTTGACTGGACCAGCATCGCCGAGACCTATGACACCGACGGCGCAGTCACCTCGCGTGATACGCATAACGACGACGGCAGCCGGATCGCCATGGTCGGCGACACCACCAACAGCCAAGCCTGGACCAGCCAGTCGCGTCACTACAACGCCGAAGGTCAGATGATCGGCATGGAGGTCATGCAGGACAATGGCCTGCGCACCAACACAACGCTGGAAAACGGCCAGCGCACGCAGTTGGTGGTGACCGATGTGGGCGGTGGCTTTGGCTGGTCCGACTACACGGACACCTATGATGCCAACGGGTTGCGTACCAACCAGGTGTTGAACTGGGATGATGGCCGGGTGCAGACCACCGGCTACAGCAACGGCCAGCGCGTCTCTGCCACCACGTCGGACGTCGATGACGATTACGCATGGAGCACGATCACCGACGGGTTCGATGCCAACGGCGCCCGCACCAGCCAGATCCTCGTTCAGGACAGCGGTCTGCGCATCGCCACGGATTTCGACGGCGGTCAGCGCACCAGCAGCACTGTCAGCGATCTGGGCAACGAACACAGCTGGACGTCTTATGTGGACACCTTCAACAGTCAGGGCGCACGGGTGACACAGGTCATGACCCGCGACGATGGCATGGTGATCACGTCGAACTTTGACGGCCCGCGGCGCAGTTCGACGACGCTGACCGATGGCAATGACAATTTCACCTGGGCCAGCGTCACCAATCACTACAACAACGCGGGCAGCCTGACGCGGCAGGATCTGGTACATGACGACGGGCGCCTGCTTGAGACACATTTCTCCTCTGGAACGAAAGTGTCGACCAAGGTCACGGACCAGAACGATGACTACACCTGGAGCACATATACAGACAGCTTTGACGTGAACGGGGCCCGCGTGGCGCAGGCCCTGACGCGCGATGACGGGATGCTGATCCAGACAGAGTTCGTGAACGGGCGGCGTGACACGGTCACGGTCAGCGATCTGACCGACAGCTATCACTGGCTGAGCTACGAAGACACCTTTGACGCCGGAGGGACACGCCTCTCGCGGGTGATGACACTGGACAATGGCGATGAGATCACAACCACGTTCATGGCGCCGGAACCTTTTGATTTTGCCTGAACTTACAGGCTTTTCCAGAACGGTCCGGGCATGTCGGGACGGCTTGGCGCGGTTTGCATCGGACGGCCCGATCCAAAGATCCTGAGCCACGGGTGCAACGCGCCCGGGTCAAAGCCACGCGCCCGATCCTGCTGCCGCGCAGACCCTCAGAGCGCGGCAAAACCCTCCGCCACGGCGGCCTGCTCCTCTGGCGCGGGCAGGCCAAGGCGGATCCAGCCCCGGCTATAGGGAAAGATGCGCGACCAGATCCGCGCCCGCGCAAGCCCCGCCTGCGCCTGTGCCGCATCTGATGTTGCGTAGGTGCGAAACAGCGCCGTGCCGCCCACCAGCGACCACCCTGCCCTCTCGGCCAGCGCATCCATTCCGGCGCAATCCACAAGCAGGCGCTGCACCGTCTGCTGCTGCCAGCTTTCGTCGCAAAGCGCGCGCACACCGATCTCGATCGCCGGTCCACTGATCGGCCATGGCCCGGCCTGCGCGCGGATCCTGTCGGCCAGAGGCGCGCGCGCAAGGGCAAAACCCAGCCGCAGGCCGGCCAACCCGTAGAACTTTCCAAAGGACCTCAAAACCAGCACCGTCTCCGGAGCCTCACACAGGTATGGCGCCAAGGAGGTGTCGGGCGTGGCATCGGCAAAGCTTTCGTCCACCACCAGCGCGCCGACGCGCTCGGACAGCGCCAAAAGCTGGTCCGGCGGGGCCACGCGGCCATCGGGGTTGTTGGGCGTGACCACAACCGCGAGATCCGCCCCCGCCAGCGCCTCTGGCGTCGCAACCGGGGTCACCTCCCAGCCCTGCTGCCGGAGACAGGCCGCATGTTCGTTGTACGTCGGTGAGAGCACGCGCGCCCGCCCCACTGGCACCAACCCCGGCACCCCTTGAATTGCCGCCTGTGCCCCCGCCAGCGGCACGATCTGCGCCTTTGTGCGATAGGCGGCGCGGGCGGCTTCGACAAGACGCGCCACGTCGGTCGCGCGCGGCAGGGCGCACCATGCATCCAACGGCAGGTCTGGCAGCGGATAGGGCACCCGGTTGATCCCGGTCGAAAGATCGATCCAATCGGCAATCGCCCCACCATAGCGCGCCGCCGCCGCGTCGAGGTTGCCACCGTGGTCCCGGCTCATGTCATGCCTCCTGCCAATGCCACTTGCGCCAGTGCCACTTGCGCCAGTGCGACCAGCGCCAGAACACCCGCTGCCAGCGCCATGGCCGTCTGGTACAGCCGCAGCGCGCGACGCAGGTCCTGAGCCCCCGGGTCGGGGGCTTCGCCGTTCAGCCAGGGCTCTGCCACAGCGCCGGTGTCGTACAGGCGCGGACCGGACAGGCGCACCCCCAGCGCCCCGGCCAACGCGCTTTCCGGCCAGCCAGCGTTGGGCGATCGATGTGCGCGCGCATCACGTGCCACAACCCCCAACGCCCGCGCCGCGCGCAGCGGTCGCGCCAGCGCGAACAACAACGCCGTCACGCGCGCCGGGATCCAGTTCACCACATCGTCCAGTCGCGCCGCCGTTTTGCCAAAGGCCTCATACCGCGCGCTGCGGTGGCCGATCATCGAATCCAGCGTGTTGATTGCCTTGTAGGCCGCCAGCCCCGGCAAGCCCCCCAGCAGCCCCCAGAAAAGCGGGGCCACCACCCCGTCAGAGGTGTTCTCGGCGAGGCTTTCGCAGGCGGCGCGCGCCACGCCAGCAGTGTCCAACCGCGTCACGTCCCGCCCGACAATCATCGCCACTGCGCCGCGTGCGGCAATCAGATCACCGGCGATGAGCGGCTCGGCCACCGCCGCCACATGCGTGTACATCGACCGCAGCGCAAGCCATGGCCAGGCCAGCACCGCCGCCAGCAACAGTCCCGCCGCCCCTGCAGGCAAGCTGCGTTGCAAGAGCCACATGGGCAGCGCCGCGCTCAGGACGACAAGCGCCGTGACCGCGGCACCGGCCAGGATCCGACGCGCATGGCTGCCACGGTTGAACCGTGTCTCCGCCCATGTGATCTGCGCCCCGATCCATGTTACGGGATGACCGATGCGCCGATACAGCGCCGCAGGCCAGGACAGGGCAAGATCCAGCGCCAAAGCGCCCAACATGACCAGCGCCGAGATCATCGCGGGCGCCCCGTCTCAAAGCGCAGCACCTGCGACAATCCCGCCTCCCGCAGCGCATCCTCTGCGGACCGCGGCGCGGACCCGGGGGCAAAGATCACCCCGCGAGCCGATCCGGTATGGGCACGCATGTATCCAAGCGCGCCAAGGTCGCGCGCCAGTTCCGCCATCGGATCCTGCGGCCCACGCAGCCGGGTTGTCCGGTCCGCCGACAGACCGGCGAGATGCGCGACTTGCCTCAGATCGCCCTGCGCCGTGGCCGAGCGCCAAGGCGCCACAAGGTCGGCGATACCGGCAAACCGCATGTCGGAAGGGTCCGTGCGCTCCGGCGCGCCCCAGAAGCCCCCGACGATCTCGGCCCGCGGCGGCACCGTCATCTGCGCCACGATGCGCCCCTCGCGCGATGCCCAGAGCAAGGCATCCGGTGCGGGATACATCAGCGGATCGCTGGCCCCTTCCATCGCGAGGCAGGCCTGCGCCAGCGCGTCAGGCGTGCCGTCGAACCCCGACGCCCGCGCCAACCCGACAAGCGCCGCGGTCGAGGACCCGGCCCCACCGCCAAGCGGCATGTCGCAAGTGACATCAAAAGGGGGGCCGCCCACCGGCACCCCCAGCAAGGCCCTGAAACGTGCCAGCTGCGCCGTGTCGAGCATCTGTTGCGCGGTATCAGACGCGTCCCTGTCGCCACGAGGATCCACATGGGAACGAAGCACCGGACAGGCCAGTGTCACAAGCACCACGGGGCCCTCCGGGCCAAGGCAGCCTTGCATCCACTCGCCGAAATGCCCCGCAACCGAGACCCGCGTCATGCTTCACGCCCCCGTGCTGTTGACGCTGTTGACTTGCGCGATTCCGGCCAGACACCCGCCATGGACACGAAACCGGGTGCGCGACAGTGTCCCGATCTCAAAGGCGAGCCCGCCCGGCACATGCCCCGTGACCAGCCCCAGCGCGGCGCGGATCACGCCTGCATGAGCGACGCAGACCACCGGACCAGCGCAGGCCTCCGCCACGGCTGCCAGCGCCCGGAACGCCGGGTCACAGCGCGCCGCGACATCGGCAAAGCTTTCGCCGCCGGGCGCGCGATGCGCTGCCAGTTCAGGCAGCGTCAGCGGACCAAGGTCCGGCATCGCAGACAGTGGCTGCCCGTCCCATGCGCCGAAATCCTGCTCCCACAAGCGATCATCCTGCGTGATACCCTGCCCCGGGAAAAGCGCCTCTGCCGTGCTGCGGCAGCGCAGCGCCGGGCTCGACCAGAGTGCGGCAGGCACCGGCAGACCGGCCCGACAGCGCGCCAGATCCTCCGGCACCAGCCGCGCGGGAAGATCGCTGCGACCGGCCAGAACGCCGGGCACCGCCACCGGTGCGTGCCGGACGAGGATCACCTCGACATCTTGCTGCGGAATGCTCATGGGCGTGGTGCTTTTTGTCTTTTCAATCCTCTGCGAACCTGCTTTTTCACGGCGCCATGGAAAAGTCGATACTGATCACGGGTGGTGCGCGCTCCGGCAAATCAAAGCTTGCCGAACGGCTGGCTTTGCGCCCCTCTGGCCGGGCGATCTACATCGCGACGGCAGAGGCCCATGATGACGAAATGCGCGCCCGTATCGCCGAACATCGGGCCCGTCGCGGCGCCATGTGGGAGGATCTTCACGCCCCCCGCGCCCTTGCGCAGGCCCTTGACGAAAGCGACGGTGGCGCACCAAGGCTTGTTGACTGCCTGACGCTCTGGTTGAGCAATCTCATGCTGGACGAGGCCGACTGGCGCGCTGCAACCCTTGAGCTGACAGCCACGCTGCGCCGCCAGAGCGCGCCGGTGGTGCTGGTGACCAACGAGGTCGGCGGGGGCATCGTGCCCGAGAACAAACTTGCCCGCGCGTTTCGGGATGCGGCGGGCAGCGTCAATCAGGACGTGGCGAATGTGTGCGAGACCGTCCTGCTGTGTGTGGCAGGTCATCCGATCAAGGTGAAACCCAATGACTCTTTTTACTGACCTGACTTCTCTGGCGGAAGTCGCCGCCCTGGCCGACGGCCTGCCCACCCCGGACCTTGAGGCCATCGCCGCCGCCGAAGCGCGCCAGATGAGTCTGACAAAGCCGCCGCGCGCCCTTGGTCGCCTCGAGGACCTCGCGGTCTTCATGGCGGGCTGGCAAGGCACCGACCGCCCTGAGATTTCAAAGGCGCAGGCGCTGGTCTTTGCTGGCAACCACGGCATCTGCGCCCGTGGCGTGAACCCCTTTCCACAGGAAGTCACCGTGCAGATGGTGGCCAATTTCGAAGCCGGAGGGGCAGCGATCAACCAGATGTGCCGCGCCTCGGGCGCGGAGCTGGCCGTTGTGGCGCTGGATCTCGATCAGCCCACCGGCGATTTCACCGCCCGTGCCGCCATGACCGAGGCAGAGGTCCTCTCTGCCATGACCCGCGGCGCCGCCGCCGTCCCGCATGACGCACAGGTGCTGATCCTCGGCGAAATGGGGATCGGCAATTCAACGGTGGCTGCGGCCCTGGCGGCGGGTGCCTTTGGGGGCGCCTCGCAGGACTGGGTTGGCCGCGGCACCGGATCGGATGAGGCCGGGCGCGCGCTCAAGGCGCTGGTCCTCGACGAAGGCCGCGCGCTGCATGCGACCGCGCAGGGGCTGGACCTGTTGGTGGCCTATGGGGGGCGCGAGCAATCGGCCATCTGTGGCGCGGTCCTGCAGGCCCGTGCCCTTGGCATCCCCGTGCTTCTGGACGGCTACATCTGTACGGCCGCCGTGGCGCCGCTTTATACTGCCGATCCGCGGTTCCTTGCCCATTGTCTTGTTGGTCATGCCAGCGCGGAACCGGGGCACGCGCGGCTCATGCAACATATGGGCCAATCCCCCATCCTGTCGCTGGACATGGCGCTTGGCGAGGGCACCGGGGCCGCGCTGGCGCTGGGTGTGCTGCGCGCCGCGCTCGCCTGTCACAACGGCATGGCCACCTTCGCCGAAGCGCAGGTCTCAGGCGGGTGAGCGCGCTGCGGCAGCGCCGGGACGAAGCACGCCTTGCAGTGATGTTTCTCACGCGCCTGCCCGTGGGCCGACTGTCGGAGCCGCTGCCACACCTGCGGGACGCCGCATGGGGGTTTCCCATCGTGGGTCTGCCGGTCGGGGTGGCGGTGGGGGCGGTCTGGCTGGCGCTGTGCTGGATCGGCATGGCGCCCTTGCTGGCCGCGGGACTGGCGCTGGCCGCGCAGGCCTGGATCACCGGCGCGCTGCATTTTGACGGACTGGCGGATTACGCCGACGGCATGGGCGGCGGGCGCGACAAGGCGCATGTGCTGGAGATCATGCGCGACAGCCGCATCGGCAGCTACGGCGTCGTTGCGCTGATCCTCGTGAGCTTGGCTTGGGTCGGTGCCTTGGCGGAAATGTCGCCCAGTCAGGGTGCAATCAGCCTGCTCGCCATGGCGGTTGCATCGCGGCTGGGCATGGTGGTCTTGCTGGGCGAATTGCCCTCTGCGCGCGACGATGGGCTGGGCCAGAGCGCCGCGGCAGTCTCGCGCGCGGCCTATATACCAGGCGCGGTCCTTTCCGTCGCCCTTTTGGCGCCGCTGGGGATCTGGGCGCTGTTGGCGGCGGTCGTGGGACTTGCGGCACTTTGCCTGGTGGCGCGACGCGCGCTGCGCCGGGTGGGGGGCCAGACGGGTGACGTGCTGGGCGCCGCGCAGAAACTGAGCGAAACGGCCGGGCTGATCGCTCTGAGCCTCGGGTAATTTCGGACTGTGAGTCTTTTCGGGCTGTGGGTAACTCTGGACCGTGTGTCGTTCCGGGCCTTGGGTCATTCAGGGCCGGGCTGACCTGAACCGCGGCAAGACCTGCCGGCCCCGTCCTTTTACCGTGGTTGTTACACGCTTCTTTACCGAATCGCCCAAGGATGAAGGGCGGTAGGGGGAGGGACGCCGCAACCCGGGTCACAGGCAGCGCGGTCGAGGATGAAACGCGCGCCATGCGCCGACGGCGGCGTCAGACAAAAGACACAGCGCCACCCTTCTTCACACCCGCAAGAGGACCACCGGCAAAATAGGCGATTTGACCACCACGCAAAGGCCCGAACAGGTGCAGGTCCCCGAAAGTGGAGACCCCGGCGCCGCGCGTTTCAGGCCTCTTCCGCAATCTTGGTCTGAGGCGCTTCGAGCCGCGCCGCTGCCAGCGCGCTCAGCCCGACCATCACACCCGCCGTTGCGAGGCACAGCGGCAGCCCCCCCACCTGATAGCTGACACCGGACAGCAAAGTGCCCATGAGCCGCCCCGCCGCGTTCGCCATGTAGTAAAACCCCACGTCCATGGTCACCCGCTCGCCCTTTGAAAAGGCGAGGACAAGATAGGAGTGCAGCGCGGAGTTCACGGCGAAAAGCGCGCCAAAGACCAGCAGGCCAAGGACGACGACCGCTGTGAGCCATGGCGCTGGCGCACCCGTGCCCCAGACCAGCGCCGCGAGCACCAGCGGCACGACCGTCAGCGACAGCGCCCAACCACGCGCAGCAGCGACGATCTCTGCCTCTGGACGGTGCGCGGCACGCAGGGCTTTGGGCGCGCTGGCCTGCACCGCGCCGTAAAGGATGGTCCAGACCGCCATGAAGGTGCCGATCATGAAAAACGCCACGCGGTTGCCGTCAGGTGTGCCATCCGACAAGACAGCGTAAAAATAGACCGGGATCCCGACAACAAACCAGACGTCGCGCGCGCCGAACAGGAACACCCGCGCCGCCGAGAGCCAGTTGATGTTTGCATCCCGCGAGAAGACCTCCTGAAACTTGGCAGAGGCGCGGCCCGCGGGCAGTCCGGAGGGCATGCGCAATGCCACCCCCAGCAGGATCACCGCAAGTACGGCCGCCATGGCATAGACCGCCGGAACAAATCCAAGCGTCGCCAACAGCGCAGCCCCCAGCAGAAAGCCGAGCCCCTTGACCGCGTTCTTGGATCCGGTCAAGAGCGCCACCCATTTGAACAGGACCCCTTGTCCTTGCGGGGCGAGGATCTTGACCGCGGATTTGGCCGACATCTTGGACAGGTCCTTGGCCACTCCGGACAGCCCCTGCACGACCATCACAAAGACCACGGAGGCAGCCAGCCCCCAGGCCGGATCCAGTTGCGCCAGTGCCAGCAAGGCAACCACCTGCAGCCCAAGACCGACATAGAGCGTCGAGGTCAGGCCAAAACGCGCCGCGACCCAGCCAGCGCAGAGGTTGGTGATGATGCCCGCCAGTTCGTAAAGCAAAAAGAGATAGGCCAGTTGAACCGGTGAAAACCCGAGCGTGTGAAAGTGCAAGAGCACAAGCATGCGCAACGCGCCATCGGTCAGCATGAAGGCCCAATACGCCGCCGTCACGGTGATATAGGCGGCGATTGGCCGCGTCTGCGCCGAAGGCGCGGGGTCCTGAGAAAGGCTCATGGTCTCACCTCGTGAGGGGGCCCGGGGTCAACCCCGGGCAACAACTGGTCGCGCCAGACGGCGCCGGACTGGTCCCCGCCAAGCGGCGGGATCACGCGGGTTCGGTTACAGGGACGCCCCCACCATGCGCGCCACGTCGACAAGGCGATGCGCGTAGCCCCATTCATTGTCATACCAGGCGTAGATCTTGACCTGGGTGCCATTCACCACCATCGTCGAGGGCGCGTCGACGATGGAACTGCGCGGATCATTCGTGTAATCCGTCGAGACCAGTGGCCGCTCCTCATAGCCCAGGATGCCTTTCAGGGGCGCGCTCTCGGAGGCAGCCTTGAACAGCGCGTTGACCTCTTCGACGCTGGTCTCGCGCGCAACTTCGAAAACGCAGTCGGTCAGCGAGGCATTCAGCAAGGGCACCCGCACCGCGTGGCCATTCAGACGGCCCTTGAGTTCGGGGTAGATCAAGGTGATCGCAGTGGCGGACCCCGTCGTGGTCGGGATCAGGGCATTCAGTGCCGATCGGGCGCGACGCAGGTCCTTGGCCGGACGATCGACGATGGTCTGCGTGTTGGTCACGTCATGGATCGTGGTGATGGACCCATGGCTGATGCCGATGGCGTCATGGATCACTTTCACCACGGGCGCGAGACAATTGGTGGTGCAGGAGGCCGCCGTCACGATGTTGTGTGTCTGCGGGTCGTAGATGTCGTGGTTCACACCGTAGACAATGTTGGCGGCGCCGCCGTCCTTGACCGGGGCCGACACGACCACCTTTTTCACCCCCCGCTCGAAATAGGGCGCAATGCGCTCCGCCGTCTTGTAGTGGCCTGTGCAGTCGATCATCACATCGACCTCTTCCAATGGCAACGCATCGAGGGACCGGCTGCCGAACACCGGCAACCGCGTGCCGTCAATCGTCACACTGGCATCATCGGCGCTGAACGTCGCATCCCAACGCCCGTGCACCGTGTCGAATTCGAGCAGATGCGCATGCATGGCCGGATCGCCCACTGCGTCGTTGAGGAAGACAACCTTGTCGCCTGCCGCGAGCAGGGGTTTCAACGCGAGTTTCCCGATCCGGCCGAGGCCGTTGATGGCATAGGTGGTCATGTGGTGCTTTCCGTTTTGGCAATATCATCGATTTGCGATTGCAGGCTGGTCCGGTCGAGGCTGTCGATCGGCAGCGCGGCAAAAGCCTGAATGCGGTTCTTGAGGGCCCCGTAGACCTGCTGGAAAGCCAGCTTCCTTTCGGCCTCGGTGCCGGTCACCTTGACCGGGTCGGGCTGTCCCCAGTGGCCGGTCAAGGGCTGGCCCGGCCAGGGTGGGCACTCTTCGTTGGCGGCCCTGTCACAGACAGTGAAGACGAAATCCATCCGCGGCGCCTCTGGCGTCTGGAATTCACTCACATGTTTGGACCGCAGAAGCGTGACATCGTGCCCCTTGGACTGCAACAGATCCATGGCAAAGGGATTGAGCTCTGTCTGAGGCCGCGTGCCTGCAGAGTGGACATGGAACCGGTCGCCTGCGATCTCACGCAGGAGCGTCTCGGCAAAGATGGACCGCGCAGAATTGCCCGTGCAGATAAAGAGCGCGTTGTACGTCTTGGTCATCGGATCATCCTTCGAAGAGGGGGGAAAGCAAAAACCGTTGGACAGACCCAGGTTCAGCCCACCGCGGGCCCGGCAACAGTCCTCAAAGAGATAGTTCACCAGTTGCGCGGCACCCTGGGTGTCTGCAGCGTAAAGCAGCGAGGTGCCGTGGCGGGCTTGTGTCACCAGATCTGCGTGACGCAATTGCGTCAGCGCCGCGGAGAGGCTGGACGCGGGCATATCAAGCGCCGCGGCCAGATCGCCTGCAGGCACCGCATCGGGATAGCGCCGCATCAACAGGCGAAACAGCGCGAGGCGACGCGGGTGCGCGAGCGCTGTGAGTTGGGCGATTGAAGTTGATTCCATATTTCCGGAATAACAGAAATAAAGATCGACGCAAAGCCCGAACGCGCTCCTGTGTCGGAGACTGTGCCGCTCCTGCCATCGGTGTGCCGAACAGCCGCCCTTGGCCCATGCCGGCGCCTGACAAACCGATGGAAACCAACCCCGACTTTGCAGTCTGGGTCGACGCCCCCGCTTTTTCCGGCACTCCTTTCCCTTGGGTCGCACGTGTTGCGAGGGGGCGGGG
>JBELMB010000017.1:0-48485 GCA_042088665.1 Sagittula sp. | reverse complement strand
CCACACGGGCACATATGCATCGCTGGCTCAATCTTCACGATGCGCCCCCAGCCCCCTCTGTGCGTTTTGAGTTCGCAGAACTCAAAACGCACAGAGGGGGCGGGGGCGCGGGGAGTTGATCGATCCAGCCCTGAGAGCTGTTCGAAGGCACCGGTTCTCTTGCTTTCCCTGTCCCGCAGGCCGCGCGCGTCCCAGTCCCGTCAATGGGGCAGGACAAAGCGGCAAGATCTCCTGCGTCTTCCCTCTTTTCAATCGGTTGGAGGGCACGCATGAGCAATGTCTCCTCCCTGCGCGACCGGATTGCCGACAGCTCCCTTGACGAGGTCGTTCTCGAAGAGATGATCCGCCACGGCTTTTGGGAGCGGGGCACAGAGGTCGGCGCGCTGCCCGAGGCGTTTTTTGAACAGCGCAGGGCCCTGCAAACCGAGATCGCCGAAATCATGGCCCGCGACCGGTCCCTGTCAGATCCTGAGAAGGCGCTGCAGGCGATCATGAAAGAGCGCATGCGCCTTGCCCGCCTCAAGCGGGTCGAGACAAAGCGCAAGGCCATAGAGGCGCGCAATGCCCGGGGCGCGGCCTTTGATGCCCGCAAACGCGCCTCTGTGCTCTCGCTTGGCGATGTCTCATCTGCGCCGCTGCGCGACGATACGGTCGACACTGCGCGGCTGGCGGCACAGGACCTGCCGGTGATCGAAGGCGCCATCGCTCTGTCGGAGGCCATGGGCATCGGCCTGCCGGAGCTGAAGTTCCTCGCCCACCACCGCCGGGTTTCCCGGGTGGCGCATTACCAGACCTTCGAGATCCCGAAAAAGACCGGCGGCCTGCGCAGGATCTCGGCCCCGCGGCCGCGGATGAAACGCGCGCAATACTGGCTTTTGGACAATATCCTTGCGCAGGTGACGCCGCATGAGGCCGCACATGGGTTCCGCGCCGGGCGGTCCATCGTGACCAACGCCACGCCGCATGTCGGGCAGGCGCTGGTCATCAACATGGACCTGAAGGATTTCTTTCCGACGGTGACCTATGCCCGGGTCAAGGGGCTCTTTGCGGCGCTGGGCTATGCCGAGGCCGAGGCGGCCCTGATGGCGCTCATCGCCACCGAGGCCCCGCGCGAAGAGATCGAGATCGACGGCACCACGTGGCATGTGGCCACCGGCCCGCGGGCAACGCCGCAGGGGGCCCCCACCAGCCCGGCCATCGCCAATCTGGTCGCGCGCAAGCTGGACCGGCGGCTGACTGGTCTGGCGCGGCGGTTCGGCTTTGCCTATACGCGCTATGCCGATGACATGACCTTTTCGGGGCCGTTCCCGGGCGACAAGGCGCTCAAGACCTTTCACGCCGCCGCGCGCGCCATCATCAGCGATGAGGGCTTTGTCCTGCACCCGGACAAGACGCGGTTCATGCGCCGTGGCGGGCGGCAGGAGGTCACGGGCCTGACGGTCAACGACAAACTCGCCGTGCCGCGCGAGGCGCGCCGCCGGTTCCGCGCGTGGCTGCACCAGTCGGAACGGGCGGGCGGGCCGCAACGTCCCTTTCGCGCGGGCAATCCGGTGACGACGGGGCAGGGCTATGCCTCTTTTCTTTACATGGTGGGTGGCAGCGAGGGGCTGGCGCTGGCAGAGCGCGCCTGGATGCTGCTGGGCCGACAGACCGGCGCGACGCAGGACGATATCGAGGCGGCCAATGCCTTTCGCGAAGCCAGCGCCGAGGGGCGCCTGCCAACGCCCGACTGGTGGCAACCTGCCGAACCTCCCCCGTTCGAGCCGATCCGCCTGCCAGCCTTTGACCGAAAGGACCAGTCCACACAGGAGGGGCAAAGTTCTGTCCCCAGAACAGGAAGGGCGCAGCAATCCTCCCGGCAATCCGCGGACCGCACAAGAGGCCGATCGCAGAACAGCGCGGCGCGCCCTTGGTCGGGTGGTGACGCAAAGAGCCGTTCCGCCATGTCCCGTGCGGACCATCTGACACAGCGCCAGTCGGGCTTTGCGCCGACCCATGACTGGTTGCGATGGGTGTATTCCTTCTTTGCTTTCCTCATGCAACTGGTGCCCTACGTCGGCTTCTTTGTTGCGGTCTTCGCGCTTTACGCCATCTGGAAGCCCGCGGGCGGTTACTCCGGCGTGACCACCACATGGGGCACAATCAGGAAGCTGTTGAAATACGCGGCGATCCTGATTGGCATCGATCTGGCGCTGATCCTTTTGGTTTTGATCCGCTGAGATCCGGCGCGCGGTGATCGGGTGACGCCAAAGACGTGCCTACCTGCTGACCGTTAGCGCCCCAACCGGGTCTTTTCTGTCACGGAGAGCGGGCCGGGGCGGAGACCCGCGTCGGTTACATATTGAAAACAAGATGTTAATGGCTGGGCGCGGGGCAGATTGCCCGAATCGCAAGGCCCTGACTTTTCGTGGGCAAATACGAAGAAATTGCAGGCCAAAAACCCAATTTCGTCTGGACCTGACGTCTGGTGTGACGTTAACTCTCGGTCAACCATTTTCGCTTGCCAGCATAATTTTATTTCCGCCGGGGATTTCCTAGTCATGAAGTTTCGCAGAACGCCGCGCCGCACGTCATTGTACCTTGGGACGTCGCGCCACGCCCTGACCACGCAACTTGATCCCTGGATGGAAGGCAGCGCCCATTGGCGCAATATGGCGCGCTATCGCAGCGCTGCCAAACCTGCCCCGGACAAGGCCCGCCCCAAAGCCCAGATGGAGGCGTTGGAGCCGCGGATCCTGCTGAATGCCGATCTGGCGGCCATCGCCGGGGACACCGGGCCGCTGGTGACCGGTGTTCAGGCGCTGGAAACATGGGCCAACACGCTGCAAACCCATCAGGCCTTTGCCCAGTCCGTGCCGGTGATCAACCGCAGCCTTGGCGCCGCGGTGGACTTTGGCAACACTGTCTCGACCTATATCGGCGACAAGGTCGAGGCCTATCTGGCCACCGATCTCGCGGACCCGACGGGCGATGAACTGGCGGATGCGCTGCGCGGCAGTTTTACCGATGCCTTTGGCGATGTTGTCGTGGACGTGACCCATGCCGGGGCGGACCCGGTCTTTGACGTGTCGATCACGCGCTCGGTGGCGGCGACGCCCGTCGATCTGGATCTGGCGGGCAACGATGGCGGGCTGGGTCTGAGTTTTGCCGCGACGGGGCAAGTGAGCACCAGTTTCTCGGCGAACATCGATCTGGCGTTCGGCGTGGATGCCAATGGGTTCTACCTTGCGCCGGGGACGGTGACGGCCACCGCGACGGGTGACATGTCCGGGGCAGGCGCGCTCGACACCACCGTGGATCTGGGTTTTGTCGACCTCGCCGCAACGGTAGAGGCGTCGGTCTCTGCCACGGCTTCGCTGACCTCGGCGGCACCGGTTCTGCGGCTCGATGCAGGGGATGCGCTGATCGACACGCCGGTTCTGGCGATGTCGGGCACGGCCTCGCTGGACATCACCGGCGATGCGGGCTTTGGCGGACCAGAAACCTTTGAACTGGACTGGACCGGCGATCTGACGGCCGCGCAGGTCTCTGAAAGCCTTGGCGTGCTGGACGGCTTCGGCGCGGTCTCGGGGGGCGACTTCGACGGACTTCTGGACGCCGCCGCGGGTTTTCTGGGCAACCTCAACACGGACGACATGCTGGGCGATCTGCCGGTCTTTGGCGACTCCCTGAACGACCTCATGGACCCGGGAACGCGGCTTGGGTCGCTGTTCGATGGAATCGACTTTGGCAATGTGGACGACCTCGGGGATTTGCGCAGCGAGATCGGCACGGCCCTCGGGCTGAACGACCTCGGCCTGCGCCGCATCGATCTGGATGCGGATGGGACAGAGGACGCCGCGGTCCTTGACCTTGGCTTTAATGCGACCGCCAATGGCGCGCTGGACGTGGCATGGACCGAAAGCGCGGCGCTGGGTCTTGAGCTTTCGGCGAATATCGCCAACGCATCCGCCACCCTGAGCGGTCAGGTGAGCCTCGGCGTGGACACCCGTGGCGATACGGCCACCGTGTTTTTGCTGACCGGCGAGGCCGCACCGGCGCTGCGGGTGCAGACCTCCCTGACCGGGATCAATGCCGCGGCGCGGGTCGGGTTTCTGGATGTGACGGTCGCCGGAGGCAGCGCTGATGCGGATGTCACCCTGCGACTGGAGCAACAGAACGGGTCGCGCGTGCTGACGCTGGCGGCGCTGAACGGCACCATCGTGAACGCCGAAGCCTATGCTCAACTGGGCGGAACAGTGAACCTCTCGCTGCCGCTGAGCAGCAGCACGCTGGGTGTGGACCGGACCCTGACCGCGTCGTGGTCGGATCTGAGCGATCCGACGGCCGTGACCACCAACGCCGGTGATTTCGCGGATTTCGCGGATTTCCAGAACCTCTCGGGCGAGGACGTGCTGAATGCGCTGCGCGAACTGCCCGGGATCCTGCGCGCGCTTGTCGATGATGGTTTTGCCGGAGGTCTGCCGGGCATCGGGGACGAAATCCAGCGCATCGCCGATTTTGCGCAGGACTTGCAGGACGCGCTTGACGCGATCGCGGCTTTTGCCGACCCGGAGTCCTTGCAGGCCGCACTGCAGGCGCTGTTCGATTCCGCTGCCGTTTCGGTTGAGGCCGATGGGCTCGAAGTGGCGATCAACGACCTGTCCAGCTTTGACGAAGCGCTGTCATTGGGCATCGACGAGACGCTGCCCGGTGGCTTTGGCGGCTTTGACCTCAACGGCAGTGCACAGGTGTCGGGGCAGAGCGAGCTGGACCTGCGGCTGGGGCTGTTGTTCGATCCGACACTGGCCTTCGAAGACCGGGTCTACCTCGTGGCAGGCCCGGCGACGGCGGTGTTGTTGTCGGCGCGCCTGTCGACGCCGACGCCCTTCACCGCGGGCGCCAACCTTGGTCCTTTCCGGCTGGAGGCGCGCAACGCGCAGGCGGCGGGTGGCGCGCGCAACCCGGACGGCAGCCTGCATCCCACTGATGCCGCGACGTTCCGCGCTGAACTGGTCGATCCCGCCACCTCTGCCGATGACGGACGCGCCACTTTGCGCGAATTGCTGGGGGCTGGCGGTGCCGCCTTTGGCACGCCCGAGGTCAACGGCACGCTGGAGGCCAGCGCCGAGCTGGCAGCCAGTGGCGGTGTCGATGTGGTGCCGATCAGCTTCTCGTGGCGGCTGGATGCACCCGCCACCGCGCCGGACATCGATTTCGACGTGGACGATCTGACCGACCTGCTCCCCGACAATCCGCTGGATCTGTTGAACGGTGGCGCCCTGTCCGAGGATCCGCTTGCCGCGCTCAACCAGTTGGGTGAATGGCTCAACGAGCTGGCGCGCGCGGCGGAACGCGTGGACCTGCTACAGCAGGACCTGCCGATCATCGACCGGTCCCTGTCTGATCTGCTGGATCTCGGCGCCGTGCTTGCCGATGCAGCCACCGCTTTGACGGCGCATTTCCAGACCCCCGGAGCGCTGGCCGAAGAGGCCGCAGAAGCCGCTGCCACGGCACTCGAGGCGCTGGCCGACGACGCGCGCAGCGTTGTTGTGGACCGCGCCAACATGTTCGGCGGCGTGATCGCGGCCGCCGAAGACGAAGCGGCGCGCCTGCTCGGCATTCCCGAGGGCCACGACCAGTTCGTCATGCAGATCGGGTTCGAGATCACGCGCGATCTGGCGGGCGAGCTGTTCAGCTTTACCGATCCGGTGACGGGCCTGTCGATGGAGGCCGGTCTGGGCGGTGAGGCGATGGTCGCCATGCAATTGACCTTCGGGGCCGATCTGGATCCGCTGGTGGACCCGCAGGACGCGGTCTTCTTGCGGCTCGACAGCTTTGGGGCGGGCATCAACGCGGCGCTTGACGCCAATGTCGATCCCGAATTGCGGGTCGGTGTGCTTGACCTCGACTTCAGCTCGGCCACGCTGACGTTGCAGGCGCAGGTGACTGGTGGCGTGGATGGCGACGACGGCCTGCCCGAGCCGTTCACGCTGACGCAACTGCTGGGCACTTCGATCGACAGCATCCTCAACCTTGAGGCCGGGCCGTCGCAGATCGCCGGAGCGCTCAGCGTCTCTGCCCGCGTGGGCGGCAGCTATCTTGGCACCGGTTCCTTTACTTTCAGTGGCGATCCGCTGTCGGGCGAAGCCCCGACCGTCGTCATGGCCGGTGCACTGGCCAGCGAGCTGCCGAACTTCTCCGAACTGGATGCAGAGACCGTTCTGGCGGGGCTGCGCGGCTTTGCCGACTGGCTCTCGACGATCTCGGATGCGCAGTTCATGCAGACCCGCGTGCCCTTTGGCGATGCGACGCTTGGCGAGTTGATGGACTGGGGCATCGCCTTTGGCGAGCAAGTGGTCGATACGCTGGAAACGGCTGAGAACTTTGCCAATTTTGAAACGCTCGATGAGCTGGTCACGCAGCTTCTTGGCTCTGCCGGGGTGCCCGCGAACGGCGTGAGCAGCAGCTACAACGCGACGACCAACAACCTCGATTTCCTCGTTACCCTGAACCATGATTTCGACTTCACCGACGAGAACGGCGATCCGGTGGACGCCCTCGAAGCGGGCTTTGACGTCGACCAGAGCTTTGGTGGCGTGGCCTCTCTCTCGTCAGAAGGCATGATCTCGCTGGATGCGTCTGGCAGCCTGCGGATCGGCTTTGGCTTTGATCTGAGCCGTGTGGCGACCGTGCTGACGGCGCTTGCGCCGCCGCCCGCCAATGGCCAGCTGGACAGCGGCACGCGGGCGCGTTTTGCGCTGGTGCTGGCGGACGGACGCCGGCTGGACGTCACGCTGGACGCCGGGCAGACCGCCGACAACGCGACGGTTGATGATCTCGCCCTTGATCTGCAACTTGCGGTGTCGCAGGCGCTGAGCGCGGGCGCCGCGCTGCGCGATGGTGGCACGGGGGATCCGCTGTCCCCCGATGCGATCATTGTCGGCACCGAGATGGTGGATGGCGAGACCCGCCTCGCCATGACCCTGTCCTCCGAGCTGGGCGGCACGCTGATGTTCAGCGCCGACCCGGAGGATCCGGCCAACACGGTGCTGGGCTTTGGCTCGGTGCAGCAGCGCGCCACGGTGGTGCTGACCGGCACCGATCCGTCGCCCGAGACGGGCACGCTGACCAATGACGCGGCCTTGCGCATCAGCATCGGGGATCGCCCGGCAGAGGTCATCACGCTGACCGCCGCCGAGACCGCCGTGCTGGTGCCTGCCGCTGACCCGGATGACGCAGGCACCGACCCCGACCGGGCCTCGCTGGTGTCGCGGCTGAACCTCGCCCTGCACGACATGAACGTGGCACGGCAGGCGGACGGGCTTGCGCCGCTGATCGTGCGGTCGAACCCCAATGGCACGCTGAGCTTTGTGCTGACCGATGGCGCGCCCAGCATGGTGATCGAGGCGGACGCCACGGATGCGGGTGGCGCGGCCGAGCTTGGCTTTGGCACACGTCAGGAAGCCCTGCCGCCGTTGGCGTTGCAGATCGCCAGTTCCAACGTGCTTTCAGGGCTTTACGTCGATACCTTTGATGCCGATGTCACTGTCGAGGTGGACGGCACACTGGACGCTGCCGCGCGGTTCGGCATCGTCGATCTGGAGCTGGACGGCGCGGTCCTCGACCTTGGGGGAACGCTGCGCATCGACCTTCAGGCGGGGCAGTTCTTTCTCTCGGAAATCACCTCTTCGCCAGAGCTGCTGGCCAGTCAGCTGTTCAACTACAGCGACGGGTTCAGCGCAAACGTCGGCGGATCCTTCAGCGCGCCGATCAGCCTGTCGGGGCCCGGTGCGACGCTCTTTGCGCTGGATGCGGGTGACCCGGAACGGTTCGAGATCAACGTCGTCAACGCCTTTGACCCGTCGACATGGAGGATTGATGCGCCCGACCTCGGCCAGTTCGCCGATTTCGACAACCTCACGCCAGAGCGCGTGGCCGATGCGCTGATCCAGCTGGCCGACCTCTTGGTGTCTTGGTTCCGCGACACCGGGCTGGGGGCCGATATCCCGGTGATCGGCTCTACGCTGGACGGCATCCTCGATCTGGCCGAACGGTTGGTCGAAGCGGCGCAGGCCTTCCGTGATCTCTACACGCCCGGCGACGGCCAGCCGCCGATCTCGGCGGTGTTTTCCGCCCTCGAAGCAGAGCTGGAGCGCATCCTGATCGACGGCAACCTGATCCCCGATCCGGGTGTCGGGGTGGATTCCGACCTTTTGTCGCTGTCCTGGGATGCGCCCAGTTCCAGCCTTCTGTTCAACTTTGATCTTGCGGCGCCGACGGCCAGCGGCAGTTCGGAATTCTCGCTGGATCTTGCGGATCTGGGCATCGGCGACATCGGTAACATCGGCGGCCTGACCTCGCTCGTGGATGCGCGTGGCGAGACGACCTTGACTTATCTGGCCTCCGCTTCAGCGGATCTCGACTTTGGTCTCGATCTGTCGGGCAACACGCCAAGCGCCTTCCTGCTGGGCACCACCGGTGTGAACGTGGGGCTGTTTGCCGAGGCTGACGATGTTGAGTTCGACCTCGCGTTGGGGCCGCTTGGTGTCTTTGTGCGCGAGGGTCACGCGCGCATCACCAACAGCACCTACGCCGAAGGCAACACCGACGAGCAGAACCAGGGCACGATCACCTACAGTTTTGCCAACGACGAACAGCGCTATTCCATCAGCTCGCTGCTGAGCAGCGTGACCACGCTGCGTAATGCGCTTGAGCTTGAGACCGACATCGTGGTCGATGTGAACCTGCCGTTGCGGTTCCCGACCGAGGCCGTGTCCATCGGGGACGTGCAGCTGGTGGTCGATGATCTGGCGGCGCTGCTGGAAAAGCTGTCGCGCGGTCAGGGGCTGTCCAACAACACCGATTTCACTTTCACCGGGCCAAGCGATCTGGACGATCTGCTGACCGATCTGAACCTGCTGGGCAGTTTCAGCGGCATCGGTGCGGGACTGGACCTGGCGCTGAGCCTGATCGAGGACGGCCTGCGCGGTGAATTGCTGGGCATATCGCTGCCGCTGGTCGGCGACCAGCTGAGTGGCGCTGCGGATTTCGTGGCCGAGTTCCGCGACCGTATTGCCGCGGCCACGGGCAACTATAGCGACCCGGGCTTCGACGCCGTGCTTCAGGCGCTGGAAGATATCTTTGGCCCCGCGCTGCGCGACAGTGACGGTGATGGCACCCCGGATTCAGACGCGCTGGAGCTGCGCTATACCGACAACACCGGCACCCAGACCTGGGTGCGTGGTGACGACTACGCGGGCGATATCCTGTCTGTCAGTGACATCGAACTGGTGGTGCGTCTGGGCGATCGCGTGGTCCTCGCAGAGGGCAACGTCGAGTTCGATCTGGGCCTGCCGGGCCTGAACCTGGCCACCGGCCGGCGCGACGACGAGGACGACGGGGGCGATCCCCCGCCAACCTTCGAAGTGGCGCTGGACTATGCCATGGACCTCGGTTTCGGCTTTAACGCGACGTCCGGGTTCTACCTTCTGGACGACGTCGGCGAGATCTCCGATGCAGAGGCCGCGGCGGGCGCAGGGGTGGCGGGCGATCCGGCACCGGAATTCCGGGCCGCGCTGGATCTGGTCATCGATGACGGGTTCGAGGTGCGCGGGGAGCTTGGCTTCCTTGAGGCCATTGTCGGCATCCAGACAGCTGACGATCATCCGGATGCGCGCGGCGCCTTTGTCCGCGGATCTCTCGGGCTGGACATCGACAACAGCGCAGGTGGCAACGAGATCGCTCTGGGCAGTCTCGGCCTCGATGATTTCGACCCGACCTGGGATCTGGAGGCCAATGCGGATCTCAGCCTGAACCTCGGCTTTGGATTCGACGAGAACGGGGTCAGCAACTCGCCGTTCCCCTCCTTCCAGTTGTGGCTGGATTCGAACTGGAGCATCGGCTCCGGCGGGTCGATCACCGCGCCTGACATCGGGTTCCGCGACGTCGGTCTGAACCTCGGCAGCTTTATCAACGACTACATCGTCAGCGTCTTTGAACCGATTCTGGACGCGCTGGAACCGCTGCAGCCGCTGCTGGACATCCTGTTCGAGCCGCTGCCGCTGCTGTCGGATGTCTTTGGCCGTCCGATCACCATCGTGGACCTCGCAGAGCTCTTTGGCGACAGCGATGTGGCCGATTTCCTCGCATCGGTGTCCAAGATCATGACGCTGGTCAACGCGGCCAAGCAAGTGTCGAGCACCGGCGCGCTGATCCTTGTGGACCGGATCAACCTTGCCGGACCCGACATCGCCGACGCCAACAATATTTTCAACAACTTCGACCTTGCCAGCGCGATCCAGGGGGGCGCGATCCGCAACGATCAGGCGAGCCAGATGGACGCCCTTGGCGCGGGTGGTTTCAACACTGCACTGTCCGGATTTGATGACGATCCGGATTTTGACATTCCGATCCTGACCGATCCGCTGTCGGCGCTGCCGCTGCTTTTCGGCGGCAATGTGGACCTTGTCACCTATGACATGCCGCGGCTGCAGGCGGGCTTCGAGTTCCGCCAGTCGATCCCGATCTGGCCTGCGCCACCGATCAACCTGGTTCTGGGCGGCGGCCTCTACGCCGGTGTGGATCTGGCCTTTGGCTATGACACCTACGGCGCGCGCCGCTTTGCCGAAACCGGCAATGCCAGCGACCTGCTGGCCGGTCTGTACATCAGTGACGTGGACGAAAACGGCAATGACGTGCGCGAAGCCTGGCTCGAAGGACGTCTGTACGGCGGGGCCTCCGTGGGCTTCCCCGGTCTCAGCGTCGGGGCCACGGCGGGCATCACTGCGAACATCAATTTCGACCTTGCGGATGAAGTGCGGGTCAACAACGACGACGACAGTTTCCCCGGTCGCGGCGATGGCAAGGTGCGGTTCGAAGAGATCAGCGCCAACCTTGCCGGTGGTCCCTTCTGCTGGCTCGACATCGACGGGCGCTTCAGCTTTGACGTTGATCTGGTGTTCGAATACGTCTTCTCCGACTCCAAGGTGAACGTGCTCGACGTCACGCTGCTGGACTTCAACATCCCGACCTGTGCGGATGATGTGCCTGAACTGGCGCATTATGACGCGGGCACTGGCGATCTGGTTCTGAACGTGGGCAGTCAGGAACTGCGCGACCGCCGCGGCGGCGGGTTCGAGGACCGCGAGAACGAAGCCTTTATCGTGACGGCCCTGTCCAACGGGCAGGTCAAGGTCGAGGCTTTCGACTTTGTCCAGACCTATGGCGCCGACGAGGGTGTGAACATCACCGGCATCGTCGGGAACTTTGACAGCGGCAACGACAGTGTCCTGCTCGAAGGCAACTTCGAGACGAGCGCCGGCGCAGCCATGTCCGTCAGCATCAGCGGCGGCGCGGGTGACGACACCATCACCGGCAGTGAAAACAGCGAAACGCTGGTCGGTGGCACCGGCGTCGACGAGATCTACGGCCGTGCGGGCAACGACCTGATCCTTGGCGGCGGCGGGACCATTTCGACGACCACGACCGGCACCGGCAACAACGTGATCGACGGTGGCGCAGGTGATGACACGCTGATCGGCACCGACAACGAGGATGAAATCCGCGGCGGCGCAGGGGCAGACCACATCTATGCCGGGCGCGGCAATGACATCCTCTATGGCCAACTCGGCGATGACTACATTTCTGCGGGCGGTGGCAACGACCTCGTCTTTGGCGAGGATGGCGCGGATTCGATCATGGGCGGCGGCGGTGCCGACGTGATCCTTGGCGGTGCGGATTCCGACTATATCCTTGGTGGTATTGGCGTGATCCCGGACCAGCCCGCGCTGCCATCGGCGGCGATGCACTTTGGCGCCGAAGGGGCCGATGACGCAGATTTCATTGCGGGCGACAGCACCAATACCGCCTTTATCGAAGGTTCGGTCAACGACAACAGCAGGTTCTTCAGCGACTACAAGAACGCGACGGGCTTCTTTTCGACGATGAGCTACGGCACGCTTGAATCCGGTCTGCCGGGCACCAACGAAGGTGATGACACCGTCTACGGCGGCTCTGGCAATGATGCGATCACCGGTCAGGGCGGCAACGACGAGCTGCATGGCGATGCCAACAACGACACGATCCGCGGTGGCGCGGGCGTTGACCAGATCGACGGCGACAGCGGCGCAGACAGCATCTTTGGCGGGTCCGGTGGCGACGACATCGATGGCGGATCCGAAGATGACGTGATCGAGGGCGGTTCTGGCAATGACGTCATCGATGGCGAAGGTGGCGCGGATTCCGTCGAGGCGGGCAGCGGCAATGACTCCGTCACCGGTGGCATTGGCAACGACACCCTGAAGGGCGGTCGCGGTGAGGACACGCTGGACGGCGGGCAGGACGACGATGAACTGCGCGGACAGGAAGACAACGATACGCTGATCGGCGGGTCCGGCGCGGACCGCCTGACCGGCGATGCGGGCAACGACAGCCTGCAGGGGGATCTTGGCGACGACGTCTTGCTGGGCGGGGTCGGCAACGACCGCTTGTTCGGCAATGGTGACAATGACCACCTGAGCGGCGAAGGCGGCAATGACCTGCTCGAAGGCGGTGACGGCACAGATACGCTGTTGGGCCATGGCGGCCGCGACACGCTGCACGGGCAAGGCGACAGCGATACCATCCGCGGTGGTTCCGAGAACGATGACATCACCGGCGGCGGTGGCGGGGATGACATCCACGGCGATGCGGGGGATGACACCATCTCTGGCGACGCAGGTGATGATGAAATCGAGGGCAACGCAGGCGCGGATGACATCGACGGCGGCGCGGACCGGGACAGCATTCTTGGCGGCACCGAGGCTGACACGATCCGCGGTGGCACGGAAAATGACACCATCAAAGGTGATGATGGCGCGGATGATCTGTTTGGTGACGACGGCGACGATCTGATCGAGGGCGGCAATGACGCGGATTCCATCGAAGGTGGCGACGGCGCAGACAGCCTTTACGGCGAGCAGGGCGAAGACACGCTGCACGGCGAGATCGGGATGGACCGGATCTTTGGTGGCACCGAGAACGATACCATCACCGGCGGCGCCGATGGCGACTTTATCCAGGGTGACGACGACGACGATGTGATCACCGGTGACGGTGGCGACGACACCATTGCTGGCAACGACGGCGACGATTCCATCCATGGCGATGCGGGCCATGACGACATCACCGGCGGCGATGGCGAGGACACGATCCGCGCGCATGCGGGCAATGACACGGTGGACGGTGGCGCGCAGGCCGACAGCATTCTGGGTGCTGGCGGGCTGGATGTCCTGATCGGTGGCAGCGGCGATGACACGGTCTGGGGCGGCGATGACGCCGACGACATCGAGGGCAACGAAGGCGAAGACCTGCTCTTTGGCGAGGCGGGCAACGACACCGTGGACGGTGGCGCGGGTGCCGACCTTTTGCGCGGTGGCACGGGTGACGACGACCTGTCCGGCGACGACGATACCACCTTGGCCGGGGGCGCAGACCTCGTCTTTGGCGAAGCGGGCGATGACACGATTGACGGTGGCGACTCGGACGATGTGCTCGACGGGGGCGCAGGCGACGACCAGATCGAGGGCGATGCAGGCGCGGACCTCCTGCTTGGCGGAGACGGTCGCGACGATCTGGACGGTGGCACCGAGAACGACACGCTGCGCGCGGGATCGGGCCTTGGCAACACACTGACCGGTGGCGAGGGCCACGACCTGATCTTTGGGGCCGATGTGGCCGCGACCGGCGACCGGATCGACGCGGGCGCGGGCGATGACACCGTTTTTGCCTTTGCCGGGGACGACACCGTGACCCTTGGCATAGGGGATGACGAGGCGCATCTGGGCCGCGGCAATGACAGCGCCGACGGCGGGTTGGGGGAGGATTCCCTGCGCGGCGGCGATGGCAGCGACACGTTGCTGGGCGATGGCGGGCGCGACAGTCTCTTTGGTGAGTTGGGGAACGATTCCCTTTATGGCGGCGATGATGACGACCAGATGGACGGCGGTCTCGGCACTGATGTGCAGTTCGGCGGCAGTGGCGACGACCATATCCTTGCTGGCGGCGGCGACGGGGATGTGGCGCGCGGCGAGGCGGGCTTTGACGTATTGATCGGCTCTGACGACGGCGCAGACAGCCTATACGGCGGCGCCGACAACGACCGTCTCGAAGGTCAGGGCGGCAATGATGTGCTGCTTGGCGACGATGGCGATGACGTGATCGATGCGGGCGCAGGCGATGACACGGTCGAAGGTGGCTTGGGGCTGGATGTGATCGACGGCGGTGCCGATGACGATCAGCTGCATGGCACGGCTGCCGGGCAGGCGGGCGGCGTGAACGAGGTCGACCGGATCTTTGGCGGGCTGGGCGATGACGCGCTCTTTGGCGGTGCGGGCAATGACCTGTTGTTTGGCCAATTGGGGGATGACGACATCGACGCGGGCACCGGGGCGGGCGACGTTGTCGATTTCGGCGGCCTGCTGACCCCGCTTGACGGGCTTGATCTGGCAGGTCTGGGGGCAGGCAGCGCCGATCCGGTGCTTGTGCCCCAGACACCGGCAGCGGCTGTGGCCCAGCAATTGCCCGATGGGATCGCCATCGGCAACACGTGGACGACGACATCCGGCATCGCGGGGCGGGAGCTGGCCGACGCCAATGCCTTGCCACCAGAAGCCTTTGCGCTGGCCTCCGACCCGGTCACCGGCGCGCGGTATGCCGCATGGCTGGATCCGGAGACCATGGGCCTGAAAGTGGCCGTGCAAGCCGGCACGGAGTGGACAACGCTGGGCGGGTCGGTCACGGGGGCGGGCGTAGCGGGCGCCGTCACCGGCACGCTTGGCAATGTCGACCTGATGGTGCGCAACATCGGCAACGTCAGTCAGGTTGTCGTGGCATGGACCGAAACGGTCGCCGGTCAGACCTCGCTCATGTCGACCGCATGGGACGGCGCCACCTGGCAACAGGAAACGCCCTTTGCCCTTGGCCCGGCAGAGGTGTCCAAGATCGAATTGGTCGATCTCGGCGCGGGCTTTGGCGACAGCATCGGTGTGGTCACGAACGACAGCGCCAACATCTTCCTGCATGTGCTGGGATCGGCGATCGCGGGCACGGGCTGGGGCGAATACGCCCGCTTTGCCATCAGCAATGTCACCGATTTTGACGTGACCCCGGCTGTGGGTGGACTGGTGGCGAACCAGAACCTGCTGGGGCTGGCCTATACCACTGGTGACGGCACTGCCGCGCGGGTCTCTGCCACGGCGCTGCACCTTTCCGGTGCGGGCGTCTCTGTTCAGCGTCCCCTCGGTCTGGTGGTCGATGCACCGGCCCATGCGCCTAGCGTGGCGTGGTCGCCCGCGGGGGAGCTCGTGGTGGCCTATGTGCAGGACAACGGTCCGGTCGGCCTGTTCGACACCATCGCGGCGCAAAGCGTGAGCGTCCCGACAAACGCGGCGACACCCGCGCCGGGCGGCGGTTACGCCTGGAGCGCGCTGGGCGTGGCCGGGCAGGATCTGTCCACCATTGCCATGTCGCCGGAGCTGGCGATGGCGGATGGGGCGCTGCACCTCGTGTGGCAAACCGTCGAGGACGTCGCGGGCGACCTGCCGGTTCAGCTGGAGCATCGCGCGCTCGTCGGAGCGACCTTCCAGCAGGAGATCCCCGGCGATGCGTTGGTCATGCGGACCTCGCCGCAAAAAGACCGCCTTGCCGGTCTCGACGTGGCCGTGGACAACAGCGGGCGGGTCTTTACCGGGTTCATGACCGGGCGCAGCCCGGATGTGGGCGCTGATCTGCGCGGGCTGGTCACGATGACCGCGGCTGCACCGCAGACAGTCTTCAACGCGGCCTCCATCGCGGATGTGAACGCGATCATTGCGGCTGAGGCAAGCAATGGTGTGCCTTACACCATCGTGCTGGCCGAAGGCGTGCATACAGGCGATATACTGACCACCTTCGATGGTGTCACGGCGACGCCGATGACGTTGATCGGGGCCGGAGCAGGGACCGAGATCGACGGCCGCCTCGTGCTGACCTCTCCGACAGAGATCCGTGGCCTGACGGTGGATCATGTCGATGCGCTGAACGGCTATGCCGACCACATGCTGCGCGACGTGACCGTGACCCGCAACCTGACGCTGGGCGCTGGTGTGGCCAACATCACGCTGGAGCGCGTGGTGGTCGAAAACGCCCTGACCTTTGACAATCTCGGCACCGCTGTCGCCGGGGAGCAGAGCCTGACCATGCGCGGCAGCGAGGTCCAGGACGACACCCAATTGGCCGAGCCGCTGACCGTCCACATCACCGGTTCGTTCTTTGGCGGGCGCAATGGCCTGACCATCGACGCGCCGCTGACGGGTGAAATCTCTGGCAACCTGATCGAAGGCAGCATTGCGGCCCTGCGTTACAACGCCGCCGCGCCAATGTGGGACAACCGCATCGACGGCGTGATCGGCGTGGTCAGCACGGTGTCGGACCCGGGCACGGGCTTTGGCGCGACCGGGCGCAACACGGTGACCGGCGGCAACGTCGCGGTGCAACTGATCGACGCTTATCTGACCAACACCCTGATCACGGACAGCCCCGTCGGGGTGCAGGGCAGCGGCGTGATCACCGCGCCCGACCTTGCCTCTGGCGTCGCGATCGACGACACCACGCTGGGCGTGAGCCAGTTCACCGGACGGATCCTGCATCTGTCCGTCACCGATGCCGACCGCGGTGTCGTGGCCACCGACGACCAGGAGATCCTGCGCTCCACCTTCCAGCGCACGGCTGTTGCGGCCATCGACGTGCCCGGGGCGGACCGTGTGCAGATCGAAGGCGTGACCATCCAGACGCCCACCGGTGACGGCGTGCGCCTCACCGGATCCGCGTCGGAGGTCGAAGTTCTGAACTCCGTGATCGAGGTTGCGGGGGGCTATGCGATCAACGTGGCGAATACGGCGCAGACCGGGTTCTTCAGCGATTACAACCTGCTGCATGCCGAGGACGCCGGGCACCTGCTGTTCTGGACGCGCGACTACGACGATATTCTCGACTGGCAGGCGGATCTGGCCAAACATGACCTGAACTCTCAGGGCACAACCCGGATCAACCCGCTGTTGTCGCGGCCCGTGTTCCTGAACCGGGCCGGTGGCGATCTGACGGTGATGCCAACCGTTGCGGGGCAAAGCCAGACCTCGCTCGCGGCAGAGACCGGCGATCCCGCGAGCCTTGCGGACCGCGCCGGGTTCCTGCCGAACTTGCTGGGCAACCCCGGCTTTGACAGCGACCTCGCACAGTGGACGGTGAACGTGGGCGCCAATCAGGTGGCCACGGGCGGGTTCCAGGACGGCGGGCATTTCACGCCCGGTTCGACCGAGTTGGGCTTTGCCGAACAGACTGTCGCGCTGGATCTGGCGCAGTTCTCTGCGGCGGAAATCGACAATGGGCTGGCGGACCTGCTCTTTGGCGGGCGCGTGCGCTCTGACGGGACCGGTCCGTTTGCCGACAGTGGTCGGATCACGGTGACGTTCCAGACCGGGGCAGGGGCCGATATCGGCAGCCCCATCGTGCTGGACAGCACCAACCCCGGCGACCGCTGGGAACGGCTTTCCACGCGGGTGGATATCCCGCCCGGCGCACGGCAGGTGCATTACCGTTTTGAAGCCGCACGCGACGGGTCCGGCGTGAACGAGGCGCGACTGGATCAGGCCTTTGTGGTGATGACCGCGTCGCGGCTTGGCAGCGATCTGGGCCATTCCCCAGACAGCGCGCGTATCGCGCAGGGCACCACGGAGGCACCGCGTATCCGGCTGATTTCGCCGGACCTTTATACCGATTGGGAGCGTGACGAACCGCTGAACATCCGCTGGCAGACCTTTGGCGAGACCAATGGCTCCTCGGTGCGGGTCGATTTGCTGGAAGACTCTGCCGAAGGACCGCAGCATCGCGCCACGATCGCCGCCAGCACCGCCGACACCGGCACGCTGACCTGGTTCCCGGACCAGAACGGTGTCGACTTTGGCACCACCGGACTGCGCATTCAGGTCAGCCTCGTTGACCGCCCGGATGTCTATGACCGCGCCGATGAGCCCTTTACCGTGCCAGAAGACGGGACCGAATACTGGGTCGACGACGGCTCTGACACCGATGACGCCTTTACCGTGGGTGCCGATGGGGACAACCGGAACACGGGCAAGCGGGCAGATGCGCCAAAAGCCAGCGTGATCAACGTGTTGCGCGAGTATGACCTGCAGGCGGGCAACGTTCTGCACGTGGACACTGGCCGCTATGACCTGCTGCACGAACTGGCGATCTCGGGCACTTTCGACTTTGGCCTCGGGCTGGACGAAGGCTTTACCCTGCGGGGCTCCGATGCGGGTGTTACGGAACTGCGCTGGGCGCTGGGACAGTTGTCCGGCGTGCACGGGATCGATCTGTATGATGCGGATTTCATCACGCTCGAGAACCTGCGGCTCGAAGGGTTCGACCGCGGTCTTTGGGTGCGCGAAGACAGCACCGATCTGCACGTTGATGGCCTGACCATCAACGACACCCTGCGTGAGGGCATGCGCATCAACGCGGTCCTGCCAGACGGCGTGCTGACCAATCTCGACATTCGCAACACGGGTGGGGACGGCATCTATCAGGATGGCGGGATCGGCGAGATCTCGAACGTGATCCTGCGCAACATCGGCGACGATGGCATCGAAGCCCGGACTCAGATCGGTCTCATCGACAACGTTGATGCGATGGGTATGACCGATGTCGGGATCCTTCTGCTCAACCCGGACGAAGGCGTGATGCAGCGGGTCGTCATCGACGACGCGCGCTACGGTATCAGTGTTTCGGAAACCTCAGCCTCGTACACGCTTGGTGACACCGTTTTCTCCACGGGACGCGGTATCTCTGTGAGCAACACGGATTTTTACGGCATAGCCTTGTCGGGCCCCAACGTGGTCCTGCGTGGATCCGCTGTCACCCGCGCGGGCCTGTTGTCCACTTCCGGCGCCGGAGTTGAACTGATCAATCGCGCTGCTGCCTTCGGCAATGTGATCACCAGTTCGGACCGGGGCATCAACGGGTCCAACACCGATGTGACCGTTGCGGGCAACCGCGTTTATGACAACCGTCTGGAGGGGATCCGGATCGCCGGTGGCGGCCTTGTCACCAGCAACAGCGTCTACAGCAATGGCACAGGGCTCACGGTCCTCAGCTCGAACTCTTCCACGTCGGTGCTCAACAACCTCTTTTACGACAACGATTCCGGGGCGCTCGTCGCGGATACGGGTGCCAGCACGCTGATCTCGTCGAACACCTTCCACCAGACCGGCTCTGCGATTGCCGTGCAACTGACATCGCGGGATCGCAACACAACCTTCCGCGACAACATCGTCGTGGCGGATGGCGCGACAACCACCGGCCTTTCGGTCGACCCCAACGCGCAGGCGAATTTTGTCTCCGACTACAACATGTACCACGTGCTGAACGGCGCGACGCTGGGCAACTGGCAGTCGGCTGCGCGGGCTGACTTGCTGACATGGCAGAACGCCTCGTTCGTGGACGGCAACAGCCTTGCGGGCGATCCGCTCTTTGTCGATCCCGATGGTGCGGACGGCGTGCTTGGGTATTTGGCGGGCGTGTCTGACGGCGGCGATGACAATTTCCACCTGCAGAGCAGCGAGACAAACGGACAGGTCATCCAGGGCAGCCTGGCCCCGGTTCTGGACCCGGCCACGGGCCTGCCGGTGATGCAGGTGTTGCTGCGTGACACCGGTGCGGCGCAATCCATCGCCATAGACCGCGGGCATCCGAACTCCGGCTTTATCCTCGAGCCCGCCCCGAACGGCGGCTACGCCAACCTCGGCGCCTATGGCGGCACGGCAAACGCGGCGCTGAGCCCCGCGCAATACGTGTTGGTGACGGACCCGCAGTCGCGCGTTTCCGTGCAGTCGGGCGATCCCCTGACGGTCAACTGGCGCTCTGCCGGGCTGAGCGGCGAGGTCTCTGTCCTTGTCGAGAACATCGATGACGGCAGCAGCTTTCTTGCGGTGGACAACGGTGTTGTGGCCAATGGCGACGTGGTCCTGAACGGCAACAGCGCCTCTATCGTGCTGCCGAATTCCCTGTTCGGAACGACCGGCAATTTCGGACGCGTGACGGTGACCAGCGTCGATGACGTGAATGTCAGCGACCAGTCCGAGGTCTTCAACCTCTCGGCGCCGATCACGACCTTCTACATCAACGACGCATCCACCGATGGCGACCAATACAGCACGGCCGTGGGCCGCGCTGACAATGACGGTCTGTCCGCCGCAACGCCGATGGATTCGCTGCGCCGCCTGATCGAGACCTATGATCTGGGCGCAGGCGACACGGTTCTGATCGACACCGGCACCTATGATCTGACCGCCGACATCGATCTGACGGATGTCGTGTCCGGCCATGAGGACCTGGGTGATTTCGTTGTGCGCGGACCGACAGATGACGACGCAGTGGCGGTGTTCAACCGTGGCACCACGGCCTCTGGTGCGCGGGTGCTGGACATCACCGGTGATCACATCACGGTCGAGAACCTGACCCTCGTCTCCGGTGTCAACGCGGTGGATATTGGCGCCGCAGCCGACAACGTGACCCTGCGCAACCTTGTCATCGTCAATCCCAGCACCGACGGGATCGAGATCGACGCGGGCGGCACCGGGCACGTGCTGGACAATGTTTCCGTGCGCGAGGCCAGCATTGGCCTCGACCTGAACGCCTCCGGGGTGACGGTGCAGAACAGCCTGTTCTACCACAACAGCACGGGTGCGGATATCGAGACCGGCAACCAGATCGTTGATACCGGGTTCATCGGCAACGTGCGCGGCGCCTATGTCACCGGAAGCGACCTGACGCGTGTGCGCGTGGCAGACAACACGAGCACCGGTCTGGCCATGTCCCAAGGCACGCTGACGGAGGCGCAGGTCTATGGGCAAAGGGGCCAGTTCGGTGCCGATGTGGACCGCACTACGGTCATTGGCGGCAACTTCTACGACAATGGCACGGGTCTGCGGATCTCGAACAATTCCGTTGCGCGGGATGTCTCGGTCTTTGACAACACCAATGGTGTGCATATCGGCGCTTCGACCTCTACGCTGGAAAACAGCCGGGTCTTCGACAATACATCCCGGCAGGTCTACGTCGCGCTCTTCAGCAGCGCGGATGCGGCGATCCGCAACAACCTGATCTATGGCAGCGGGGCTATTGGCGTCGATCTGGCCAGCGGGCGCAACATGGAGATCTCGAACAACACCTTTGATATCTCGGATGCCAATGCGGTGCGCTATGCGGGTGGCTACGCGGATATCTTCTCGAACATCTTCACGATCTCCAACGGGCGCGCTCTCGAAGTTTTCGAAGCGGTGCAGGCGCGCACGGAGTCTGACCACAACCTCTACGATCTGAGCAACGGTGCGGGCATCGGAACATGGGGCGCGCTGGATCTGACCGACCTGTCAGAGTGGTTCTATGCCACGGCGCTGGACCGCAACAGCCAGGTTGGCGATCCGGGATACAACGACACCGACGGTGCCGATGACGTGCATGGCTGGGACGAGACTGTCGTTTCCGTGGTGACCCTCGATGACGGTGCGGCGGGCTACGCGGAAACTGCGGGGGCGCTTCAGGTTGACATCGGTCGCGGCGGCACACTGTCGCGGATCCCCATCGGCGAAGAAGCCAGCTGGACCTTTGAGGGTCTCACCGCGGGTGTCGCCTATCAGCTCTTTGCCACATGGGTGCCGGAGTTCAGCGCCACCAACGCCGCCGGATACGAAGTCTGGGACGGCGACACCCTTGTGTCGCGCCGCGAGATGAACCACAGGGGCTCGCCGGGGGCGGTCCGCGATGGCGACACCGTCGGGTGGGGACGCATCGGACCGGTCATTGCCTCGGGCGACAGCCTGACCGTGAAGCTGACAACCCCCAACGCACAAGAGTTCGCCCTCGCAGATGCGATCCGGCTGGAGCGGCTCGCGGGCCTTGGTGCCGCGGATGACGATTATGGCGTCGACCCGGACGGCCCGGCGCGCGACGCCGCGGCCCTGACCGCGCCCTACTTCGGCGAAGCGGTGCCGAATGGTGGCCGAGCCGAAGTCGGTGCGCTCGGCAACACGCCGTTTGCCGCCACCTCGCCAGTGCAGAGCTTGCAGGTCGTGTCGCCCAGCGTCTTTGACAAGATCGAAGTGGGTGAGACCACCACCGTCCAGATCAACACCAACGGCCTGAATGAATTGGCCCCGGTTGCCCTGATCAACCTGAATGGCGGTGCCGTGACGTCCGATGACCGCGGCAACTGGAGCGCTCAGAGCGCGATCACCATAACCGATGGTGGCACCAGCACCGCGACGCCCAACGATCTGGATCTGGATGGCACCAATATTGGCCCGGAGGGTCTTTACAGAAGTCACCGCCTCGTGGACGCGACATTCGACGCGGATCTGCCAGAACTGCCCGATGGCACCTACACGCTGCGCCTGCACCTGTGGTCAACGACCACCGTGCCGGGCAATGATGCGCTCAGCATCATCGGCAACGGCACGACCCTGATGACCGATGTCAGCGCGCGGGCCTTGGCCGGCACCAACTATCGTCCGGTGGTGGTCGAGACGCAGGTCACCGTTGCCGGTGGCGAGGGACTTGACCTTGTCTTGCAGCGCACCGGGGGGACCTCTTCCTATGTGTCCGCCCTTGAACTCTGGCGTAATGTGCCGGCGGGTGTCGCAGACGCGCGGGTTGCGATCGAGGCGACCTCGAATGGTGGGGCGACCTGGACAGAGATCGCCACGGATGTGCCGGTCAATGCCTATGGGCAGGTCCGTCTGGACTGGATCCCGGACGGGATTTTTGCCGATACCAGCACGCAGCTGCGCGCGACGTCGGGTGCCGTGGTGGGCGATACCAGTGCGCCGATCCTGATCGGCAACAACGGCAACCATTTCTACATCAACGACAGCGTGGTCTCGGGCTTCGACATCACGACGGCGCCGGGCGACGATGCCAATACCGGCAAATCGCTGGACAGCCCGATGGCCTCGCTGGCCAACCTGTTGGACGCCTATGATCTGGCGCCGGGCGACGTGGTTCACATCGACGACGGCACCTACAACCTGACGCGGGACATCGTGATCACCAAGAATGACGCCGGTGACGCGCTGGCGGATGTCGTCTTTGCGGGGCCGACGGCAGGGGGCGAAGCGGTGTTCGACCGTGGGTCCCAGGTGAACGGCGCGCAGGTGTTCCACCTGGTCAACGCCGACCACGTCACGCTGCGCGATTTGACGCTGACCAATGCGCGCGAAGGCATTCTGATCGCCGGCGATTCCGAATTTGTCACGCTGGACAACCTGCGCATCACGAACACATCTCAGGATGGCATCGATAGCACCAGTGACAGCGGCAATCTGACGATCCTCGACGTGGTCACGCAAGGCGCGGCCGGTTCTGGCGGCTATGCGATGGATCTGCGCGGCGCCAATACCACGGTGACCGATGGCGAAGTCACGGATGCCACCTTTGGCATCCGGATGCACAGCACCGCCTCCGGCAGTGTCCTGACCGGCACCCGGTTCGCGGGCAACCGCCAGACGTCGGTGGACATGGGCACCGGCACGGTGAGCAACATCCTGGTCGAGAACAACAACACCTCCACCAACACCTATTCCGTGGGGCTGAGCAACACGACCGCAGATGGGTTGACGGTCCGTGACAATCCCGGGGGCGGTGTCTACGTCTTCAACGGCGCGACTGCCACCAACAGCGTGATCGAGCGTAACCGGATCGGCGTCGCGGTCGACAGTTCCGGCCGGGTGACCGACAACATCATCCGCGACAACAGCCTGCTCGGAATTGACGGCGGGTCTTCTTTCGTCGGCTTCATCGCCCGCAATGAAATCAGCGGATCGCGCTACGGCGTCGATATTGATGCCTCCTCCAGCCCTAGTAGCTCGGTCATTGGCAACCGGATCTTTGGCGATGCGATGGAATCGGCGATTTCGATCAGCGGTGGCAGCGGGCACCGGATCGAGAACAACACCATCGTGATGGGTGCCAATGGCATCAGCGCAATCGACCTGCAGAACTCTGCGGACAGAGCTTTGCTGCGCAACAACCTGATCCAGATGAGCGCGGGTGCCGCGCTGTTGATCAGCGATGACTCGCAAGTCGGGCTCGATTCTGACTACAACCTGTACGATCTGAGCGGCACGGCCATCCTGGCCGACTGGGGGACGCAGAACTACGCCACCCGGGCGGATTTCCACTATGCCACCGGGGTCGAAGGCAACAGCCTGTCCGCATCCGCCGGTTTCGTGGATGTCGCCAACAGCGACTTCCACCTGACGGCCGGTGCGGCAGGGATTGATGCGGGCGATCCGCTTTCGATGTTCCTGTCAGAGCCGGGCCCCAATGGCGGGCGCGTCAACATCGGCGCCTATGGCAACACATCAGAGGCGGCCATGTCGACCGGTGCGCTGGTTCAGGTTCTGCAGATGAACGGCGGCGAAAAGCTGGAGGCCGGGGAAAGCTATCCGATCACCTTCCATGCGGCGGGCCTGATGCAGGACGAACTGGTGCTATCGATGAGCGCCCGGGGCATCAACGCCACTGGCGACGACGGCGTCGGCTGGGCCAGCAGTGCGACGTACCGCACCGGCGGGACAAACAACTCTTTCACGGTCTCGGCCGTGGTCAACATCGACGAAACGGTCATTCCTGCAGATCTTTATGCCACCCACGTGGGCATTCCGGGGACCGGGTCCGCGCCGCTGCGCTACACGCTTCCGGTGGCCGAGGCGGGCAGTTACACGCTGCGCCTGCACGGGCTTCCCGCGTCGAACAGCCTTGACGGACTGACGGTCTGGTTGAATGGCGTCGAAGTGGCCAGCGGCCTGTCGATGCGCGGAGAGGCCGGTCAGCTTTATCGCGGTGTCAGCTTTGACATCGAGGGCCTGTCGCCAGTCGATGGCGAGATGGTGATCGAGATCCAGAACACCGCAAACGCCGGTGCGGCGCGTCTCGTTGGACTGGAGCTTTTCCGCGAAAACCTGCTGGCCCCGGCGGTTCCGACCTTCGATGTGGAGGTCTCGACCGACAATGGAACCACATGGGTTCCGGTGGCGGGGGCCGTTGGCCTCGACCGGGCGGGTGTGGGGACCACCAACTGGGTGGCCGGACCTGAAACAACCGGCGCAGAGGGTCTCGTGCGTGTCACCCAAAGCGGTGGCGGCGTGACGGACACCTCCGACGCGGGCTTTATCGTGGCAAACGGCGGACGGGATTTCTACGTCAACGACGATGCGCTGACGGGCGATGTGTTCACCACCGCGGTGGGCGACAACGGCAATTCCGGCAAGACCGCGGATGCCCCCATGGCGGACCTCGGGGCGCTTTTGCGGGCCTATGACCTCGAGCCGGGCGACCGGGTCTGGGTGGACGCGGGCGACTATCTCGTGGGTACGGATATCTTCATGATGCCGGAGGACAGCGGCACAGCCGATGCGCGTGTCACCATCTCTGGTGCGGGCGCGGATCTGACCACCTTGCGGCGCGACAGCGTGGCCTCGGGATACGAAGTCTTTGACTTCTACGGGGCCGACTTCGTCACTCTGTCGGATATGGCGATCACCGGCGGGTCACGCGGGATCAAGATCACCACGAACTCCGCCAGCGATGGCGTCACGCTGGAACGGCTGGAAATTTCCGACGTCCAGCGTCAAGGCATCGAGGTGTTTTCCGGCAACTCCAACCTGCGTCTGGTCGACGTGGTGGCGCATAACACGAGCACGTCCGGCAACTATTACGCGGTCGACATCGATCGTGTCACGACGACCATCGAGGGCGGCGAATTCTTTGACAACCCGTATGCGCTTTACCTGCGCGGCGATGGGTCCGTTGTTGACGGGCTGGAGGTCTATGGCAGCCGCCAGGCGTCGAATACGGCGGTTGTCGTCGATGGCGATCTGGTCGTGCGCAACGCCATCATTCGCGACAACGCTGCGGATGGCATCCATGCGCATAACGGCGCCCGCATCGAGAACAGCGCGGTCTTCGACAACAGCCAGTCCAATATCTACCTGATCAACGCAACGGCATTGGGCAACACGGTCTATGGCGGCACCTTCGGGATCGAGACAACCAGCAACAGCCACACCGAAGGCAACCGCGTGTTCGACAACGGGACAGGCATCAAGGGGGCGAACACATCAGGCGGCAGCCATGTTGTCTTGCGCAACCAGATCTACAGCAACGGGGTGGGCATCGACACAAGCAGCGGTCAGTACGTTGTCAACGACATCCGCCAGAACCTGATCTACGGCAACACCAACACCGCTCTGATCATGAACAGCGGTGGTGCTGCCACGCTGTTCGGCAACACGATCATCCAGAGCAGCGGCGCGGCGGTCGATATCACGCGGACCACCAACAACGTCACCATGCGCAACAACATTCTTGAATCGCGTCAGGGTGCCATCATCGAGCTGGCCGGTTCCGGTGGCACCTTCGACTCTGATTTCAATCTGTTTTTCCAGGGTCTTCCCGGGGTGGTGATCGGCAATCTGGCGGGCACCGACAGCGCGGATCTCGTGGCGTGGCAAGCGCTTTCCGGCGAAGGTGCGTCCAGCGCAAGCGGCGATCCCATGTTCCTTGACCGGGACGGCGCGGACAACGTGGCGGGTGGACCCGACACCGATATCGGCGGCGGCAGTGACGACAACTTCAACCTGCTGGCCAACTCTCCCGCGATTGATGCGGGCACGGCCTATGGCGCGCTTCTGAGCGACTTCTTTGACCGGGCGCGGTCTGACGACCCGACCACGCCCAACACCGGAACGGGCTATGACCTTTTTGTCGAGGCGGCCTCTACCGGGGTGTTTGCAACCGATGGTACGCTCGAGTTCAACAACACCAACAACTCGCTTAGAACGGAGACGCTGCCCTTTACTTTCAGCTTCTACGGGACCGACTATGACGAGGTGGTCGTTACCTCTGACGGGTTCCTGCGCCTTGGTGATGAGGTGGTTCTCTACACGAACTCCGAAGAGAATTTCCTCGCCAGCCCGACCATCGCGCCGTTCTGGACCGATATGCAGGTGCCGTTTGACGGTGGGGTCTACCGCTCGGAGGCCGAAGATGGCAGTTGGGTGCGTTTCCGCTGGGATGGCTCCACGCGGAACCTGCCCACGACCAACCGTCTTGCCTTTGGCGTGACGCTGTTCGACAACGGCCAAATCGCCTTTGATTACGGTTCGGGCAATGACGACACCCGGGCCCGCATCGGCATTTCCGCAGGCAATGGCGACTCCTTTGTCTATTCCGACCTGAACGGAAGCTTGCCGCAGGCCGGGGATGTTCGGACCTTCACGCCGCAGCCGGGGCTGATCTACTACGACATTGGCGCCTTTGAGTTTCAGGGGGATTCCGGCGACGTGACACCGCCCGTGGTGACAGCGATCCCGCAATTGCCGGCCGAGGGCGACAGCACGGCCAGCGCCTTTACCGGGATCACCGTGCAGACCAGCGAAGCGCTGGAACTTGTCTCTGCCCGCAGCCCGGCCAACTACGAGTTGCGCGGCGCCGGGGTGGATGGTGTCTTTGACACGGTCGACGACGAGATCATCGCGCTGACGCCATCGTATTCCTTCCCCGAGACCGACCTGACGCTCAGCTTTGCCGAGCCGCTGACGGATGGCGACTGGCGTCTGACGCTGTCGGGCACGCTGGCGATCTATGACACTGCGGGCAACCCGCTGGATGGTAATGCAGATGGCACCGCGGGGGACGACTACGTCCGGATCTTCACCGTGGACCGCAGCGCAAACACCGCGCCTGTGGCGACCGGTGCGACGGAGCAGGTGAACGAGGACGGGACGGTCCTGATCTCCCTGCAGGGCGTTGATGATGACGGTGACGACCTGCGCTACGAGATCACGCGCGCGCCGGTGTATGGCACGCTTGAGAACCTCGACAGCGTGGCCGGGACCGTGACCTATCGTCCGAACACCAATTCCACCCGCGCAGACAGCTTTGCCTTTGCGGTGGATGACGGCAATCTTGGCCGCGGCACGGCAGAGATCACCATCAACGTGGTGCCGGACAACGACTCGCCGCAGGCAACGGCGCAGACGGTCGATGTGTCCAGCGGTATCCCCGCCACAATCGTGCTGGGCGGAACCGACGTGGAAACCGCCTCGGGCGATCTGGTGGCGAGCATCACGCAACAGCCGCTGGTCGGCAGCCTGACGCAGGTCTCTGCGCTGGTTTATGAATACACCGCGCCCGAAGACTTCGAAGGCAGCACCAGCTTTGCCTTTACCGTGACCGACACGGGCGATCCGGCAGGCACGCCGGGCAATGTGCTCACCTCGGCCGCAGGCACTGTGACGGTGAACGTGACGCAGTCCAACACGGCCCCGGTCATCGCAGGTCTTGGCAACCAGACCGTAACCGAGGGCGACACGCTGTCGCTGGACGTCGCAAGCCTGACCACGGATGCGCAGGGCCATAACCTGACCTTCTCGCTGGAGGCAGGCCCCGCCGGTGCCGCGATCACGCCCGAAGGGCAGTTCACCTATACCGCGCCGGGCACCTCTGGCAGTGCCGAAGTGCGGGTGCGTGCGACCGACGATGGTCCGGCGTCGCTGTTCGGCGAGGCGGTCTTTACCCTGTCGTGGATCAATGCCGCGCCAGCGGTGCAGTTGGCGGGCGCGGACAGCGTCGCGCGGGCCGTGCCCTATGTGCTGGATCTGGCGGCGACCGATCCGGGGGGGGATGCGATTGACACCTACCTGATCAACTGGGGTGACGGCTCTGCCGTGCAAAGCGTTGCAGGCACCGAGACGCAGGCGACAAGGATCTATCGCGCCGCTGGTCCGATGCAGATTTCCGTCCGCGCCGTCGACGCAGATGGTGCCACGGGCGCCCCCACGACCAAACCGCTGTCGGTCACCCCGTCGAATGCCGCGCCGGTCTGGTCCGGCGTGCCGCGTCAGGCGCTTTCGGCCGGGGAGAGCGCCTCGCTGGATCTGTCGGCCTACCTGACCGATCCGGACGGCGATCCCCTGAGCTATGCCGTGGCAGAGACGAACCTGCCCGGCACGACTCTGCACCCCGACACCGGTGTGCTGAGCTTTGACGTCCCCAATGCGCAGGCGGCGGGCGAGTACAGGATCCGTGTTGCAGTCACCGATGTTGTGGGTGCCACGAGTTACCGGCTGCTGTTTGCCGATGTCGACAACTCTGCCCCGGTCTGGAGCGGCCTGCCGCGTCCCTCCGTCAGTACAGGTACCTTGACCACGGTTGATCTGTCCGGCTTTGTGACGGATGTCGACGGTGGTCCGCTGACCTTCGGGGTTGCGCAAACGGCCCTGCCGGGCGTCGAGATGAACGCCGCCACCGGTGTGCTGAGCTTTGACGTGCCGGGCGGCACCGCGGCGGGACAGTATACGGTGCGCGTCTCTGCCACCGATGCGCTGGGCGCCACCGGATACCGGTTGCTGTTTGTGGATCTCGACAACTCCGGGCCGGTCTGGTCCGGTCTGCCGCGCCAGCCGATCGCGGCGGGGACACCGGCTTCGCTGGATCTGACGGCTTATGTCAGCGACCCCGACGGCGATCCGCTGACCTATGGCGTGGCGGCCACGGACCTGCCGGGCGTCACGGTCGATGACTCCACCGGCCTGCTGAGCTTTGACGTGCCGGAAGGCACGGGGCCGGGTCAGTACACGGTGCGTCTGTTGGCCACCGATGCGCTGGGCGCGATCAGCCACCGGTTGCTGTTTGTCGACGTGGACAACAGCGGGCCGGTCTGGTCTGGCCTGCCGCGCCCCTCTGTGGCGTCGGGCGAGACCTCCTCTGTCGATCTGTCGGGCTTTGCCACCGACCCGGATGGCGCACCGCTGAGCTTTGCCGTCGCCGAGACGACGCTGCCCGGTGTCACGATGAACGCCGTCACTGGGGTCCTGAGCTTTGACGTGCCGGAAGGCACCGGCCCGGGGCAATACACGGTGCGTCTGTCGGCCACCGACGCGCTGGGTGCAACCGGCTACCGGCTGATGTTCGTCGATCTCGACAACTCTGGCCCGGTCTGGTCGGGTCTGCCGCGTCACGAGGTTGCCTCTGGCGCGA
Source organism: Sagittula sp. (assembly GCA_042088665.1). Taxonomy (GTDB): domain Bacteria; phylum Pseudomonadota; class Alphaproteobacteria; order Rhodobacterales; family Rhodobacteraceae; genus JBELMB01. The sequence continues at coordinate 18,389 of JBELMB010000017.1, read as the reverse complement.
CCTCGACGCTGGATCTGACAGAGTATGTGCGCGATCCGGAAAACGATGTGCTGCGTTTTGCAGTTGCGGCCAGCGCATTGCCCGGCGTCACGGTTGATGCAAACACCGGGGTGCTGAGCCTTGATGTGGCTGCGGATACTGCGGCGGGGCAATACAATGTCCGTCTTTCGGCCACGGATGCGCTGGGGTCTGTCAGCTATCGGCAGCTCTTTGTCGACGTGGACAATTCGGCGCCCGTCTGGTCAGGCATCCCGCGTCAGGCGCTGGCGGCGGGTGCATCGACCACGGTGGCGCTGTCGGACTATGCGACAGATCCCGACGGCGGTGCCCTGAGCTACGCGATAGAGCCCAGCGCTCTGCCGGGTGTCGCCATCGACGCCGTGAGCGGTGCGCTGAGCATCGACGTGCCGGGCGGCACGCCTGCGGGTCAATACACCGTGCGCGTGTCGGCCACCGATGATGTGGGGGCGATCAGCCACCGGTTGCTGTTTGTCGATGTGGACAATGCCGCCCCGGTCTGGTCAGGGATCCCCGCGCAATCGGTGGACGAGGGCAGCGAGATGGTCCTTGATCTTGCGCCTCTCGTCACCGACGCCGACAACGATGCGCTGACCTTCGACTTTGTGCGGATTTCCGGCGGGGCGGCATCCACGCCAAGCGTGTCCCCCGAGGGCCAGTTCACATGGGCCGTGCCGGGCGATGTGACCGGCCGGGTGACGGCGGTGGTTCAGGTGACCGATGCGTTGGGGGCGACTGTCAACCGCGGCTTTGCCATCGACGTGGCCAATCTGCTGCCAGTGGCAGAACTGAGCGGCGACACCGAAGGCGAGTTGGGCGCGCCGTTGACGCTGGATCTTGCTGCGACGGATCCGGGCGGCGATGCGATCAACAGCTGGTCCGTCGACTGGGGGGATGGCAGCGCTGTTGAGGTCCTTGCAGGTGGCTTGAGCCAGGCCAGCCATGGCTACGGGTCTGCGCAGGAATTCACCGTGATGCTGACCGCCACCGATGCCGAAGGCGCGATCAGCGCGGCAGTCTCGCGCGTGGTCTCCATCGGAGGTGCCGAAGACAGCGAGGCGGAAGAAGGCGTCATCCGGGCCCTTGCCATCACCGGTGGTCGGTTGGAAACCGGTGCACAGACCAACGCGCAGGAAGCGGTCTTTACCGTGGCTCTGGACGGGCCTGCGTCGCAACCGGTGAGCCTCGCCTACACCTTTGTGGCGGACGGGGTGCACCGCGGGTATGGCGAGGCGATCATCCCGGTCGGTCGCGACACGGCCACCCTGCGGTATGCGCTGGACCCGGTGCTGTCGGCGCCTTGGGACGCCGTCTCGCTGGAGGTCTTCGGCCTTGACGGAGCGCGTTTTGCCGGGGGTGGCTTCCGGGCGTCCGAGACGATCGTGTTGGTCGACGACGGGGGTGAATCGCCGCTTGCGGAGGCCCCGCTGGCATTGCAGAGTGGACCGGAAATCGAGTGGACCTGAGCCAGACGAACATTCAACAGGCTGGTTTGAACCCGCTGACTTTATTGGAAAAAAGAGATGACTGACGAAACAGTTTCGCCCGATGCCGGCACCCCGGGAACAGGGGCCGCGCCGCAACAAGGTGGGGCGCAGGATGCCGCGCAACAGACCCGCGTTCAGCCTGGTCTTCAGCCGCGTGTGAAATGGGATGACAGCAACATGTCCTCCTCTTTTGCCAATGTGGTCAATGTGTTGGCCACGCGCGAAGAGATGACGCTGCTCTTTGGCACGAACCAGACGTGGAACGCGACCTCGACAGAGGAGGTGGTGGTCAACCTCAGTGAACGGATCGTTGTGTCCCCCTACGCGGCCAAGCGTCTGATGCTGCTCCTTGAGCGCCGCGTGCAGGAATATGAAGAGCATTTCGGCAAACTCGACGTCTGATCCCGGGGCGGTTCCGGCCGCCACCGAGGCGGCTGTCTTTGCCCTCGGCTGGACCACGCAACAGGCGCGGGAGCTTGGCGAAGACGCGGCTGTCGTATTGCTGATGCGCGACGCGGATGGCGTGTTGCGTCCGCAGGGACGTGCGCCCGCCGACTGGCAACCCACGGAACCGGTGCGCGAAGCGGTCACCGCCGCTGCGGACCGGGGCAAGCCCGCAGTGCGCGGCGCGGGCGAGGCACGCATGGCCATCGCCGTGGTGGTCCGGATGGGCGAGGTGGTCGCCGTCGCCGCGGCAGAGATCAGCGTATCGGATGAGACCGACACGGCCAACGCCCTGCGCCGCCTGCAATGGGGCGCTGCCGGGGTTGAGGCGCATCTGCGTCGGTCAGAAATGACGGCCTTGCCGCAGGTCAGCGCTGCGCCGGTGGACGACGGGGCGCTGCGGGCGTTGCGGGTGCTCGTCCGTGCCTTGCAGGCGCGGGGCTACCGCGACGCGGCGCGCAATGCCGCCACGGAACTGGCCGGCAAGATCGGCGCGGAGCGCGTCGCGATAGCCCGCCGCCGGGGCCGGTCCGCACGGGTCGAGGCGATCTCTCATGCCGCTGACTTCAAGGGGCGGACCCATGCGCTGGATCTGCTGACGGCCAGTGCCGAAGAAGTGCTGGACCAGCGGGATGCCTTGATCTGGCCCCCCGAAGAGGGCGCGGCCCCGCTGACGCGGCGCGCGCTGGAGGAACTGGCCCGCGAAACCGGGCATGGCGCCGTGGTGGCTCTGCCCATCGGCTCGATTGAGACGCCCTGGGGCGTTGTCGTGGCGGAGTTCGCGACGCCGGAGCAAGCGGTTCAGGCGCTGCCCCGGCTGGATGTGGCGGGTGACGCGCTGGCCTTGCTGCTGGAGACAAAGCGCCGCGATGACCGGTTCTGGGTGATGCGCGCGGTGGAGGGCAGCGCCCATGCCCTGCGCGGGCTTCTGGGGCCGCGGGCGCTGGGCTGGAAGCTGGCCGCGCTGGTGCTGATCGGGGTGATCGCCGCGGGCAGCACCGTGATGGCCCCGGCGCGTGTCACCGCCGATGCCGAGATCACATCGCAGGGGCGGGTCATCGTCTCGGCGCCCTTTGACGGGTTCCTTGCCGAGCGGCTGGTGCGCGCGGGTGACGCGGTGGCGACGGGTGCGCTGCTCTTGCGGCTGGATGACCGTGACCTGCAACTGGACCTCTTGCGGCAGGAGGCCTCGCGCCGTCAGAAGGTCATCGAACAGGATTCCGCCGTGGCCGCCAATGACCGCGCGCAACTGTCGGTACTGCGCGCCGAGATCGCCGAAATCGATGCCCAGATCGCGCTGACGCGGGCACAGATCGCGGCGGGGCAGATGCGCGCGCCCTTCAATGCGACGGTGACGCTGGACACCACCGAAGGCAAGGTCGGCGCACCGCTGGGCCGGGGCGAAGAGTTGCTGGCGCTGGCCCCGCTGGAACGGCGCAGCCTGACGCTGTACATTCCTGACGCGGGGATCGACCGCATCGCCATTGGCCAGACCGGCACGCTGCGATTGTCGGCCATGCCGGAACGGCCGCTGGATTTTGCGGTGACGCATCTGACCCCGCTGACTGCGCCGCGGGACGGGGCAAACACCTTTCGTGCGGAGGCCGAACTGACCGGCGATGTGCCGCCTGACCTCGGTCTTGGCATGGAGGGCGTGGCCAAGATCGTCACCGGACGCGATCTCTGGGTGCTGACCTGGGGCAAGCCCTTTGTCGAGGCGCTGCGCCTGCGTCTCTGGAGCCTCTGGCCATGAGCGCGGACAGCCCGCTGTTCTCGCCCTATTGGTACAAGGTCGCGCAAGTCGCGCCGCGTTTGCGCCCGGGCGTCAGCGTCACGCGGCGGATCGAGCAGGGCGAGATCTGGCACATCCTTTCGGCCCCCGAAAGCAACCGGCACTTTCGGCTGGACGCCGCGTCTTATGCGCTGGTCGGGGCCTTTGACGGGCAGTGCTCGCTTGAGGCCATCTGGCAGCGCGTCTTGCACCGTTTCGGGGATGATGCGCCGGGGCAGGACGAAACGATCCGGCTGTTGGGCCAGTTGCATCAGGCCGATGCACTGAACGCCGGGGCCGCGCCGGCGCTGGCAGAATTCGGCCACCGCGCGCGCCGCCAGCAGCGCCAGCAACTGGTGCAGCGGCTCAAGACACCGCTGTTCGTCAAGGTGCCGATCTTCGATCCAAAGGCGCTGATCGATGCGACTTATCCGCTGGTGCGTCCATTGTTCAGCGTCTGGGGGTTCCTGCTCTGGCTTGTCGTGGTCACCTGGCTGGCGGTGCAGGCGGTTGCGCATTGGGACGCACTGCGCGGTGCCGTGCTGGACCGGGCGCTGGCGCTGGACAACCTGCTGATCGCGGCGCTGGTCTTTCCCTTTGCCAAGGCCCTGCATGAACTCGCGCATGGCTGGGCCGTGCGTCACTGGGGCGGAGCGGTGCGCGAGGCGGGGATCATGTTCCTCGTCTTTCTGCCCGCGCCCTATGTCGACGCCTCCGAGGCCGCGGCCTTTCGGTCGCGCCGTGCGCGGATCGCCGTCAGCGCCACGGGCATGATGGCCGAAGCGGTCATCGCGGCGCTGGCCATGTACGTCTGGCTTGGGGCCGAAACGGGGTTTGTCAGCGCTGTGGCCTTCAACGCGATGCTGATCGCGGGTGTGTCCACCTTTTTGTTCAACGGTAATCCGCTGCTGCGCTTCGATGCCTATTTCATGCTGTCGGATGGCGTCGGCGTGCAGAACCTCGCCGGGCGCAGTCAGAAATGGTGGGCCTGGATGCTGCACCGTTTCGGCTTTGGCCTCGATGGATGGGAGAACCCGGCCCGCACCGGATCGGAGACCTTCTGGTTCGTGCTTTACCATCCCGCGTCTTATGCCTACCGGGTCTTTCTGACGCTCTCCATCGCGCTCTTCGTGGCGCAGGAATACCGGCTGATCGGGTTGAGCCTTGCGGCGTGGTCGATCACCACGACGCTGGTCTATCCGGTGGGGCAGGGACTGTGGCACCTGATGACCTCGCCGCGGCTGGCCCACGCGCGTGGCCGGTCCTACGGGGTGTCGGCGCTGTTGGTCGGGCTGCCCTTGGCGGCGCTCACGATGGTGCCGCTGCCCTATGGCACAGTGGCCCCGGCGGTGGTGGTGCCGCCCGACAGCGCCCGCGTCGCAGCCCCCGTCGATGCAGAGATCGCCCGCGTCACCGCCCCGCCGGGCAGCTTTGTTCAGGAAGGTGCGCCGCTCGCGGCCCTGCGTGCGCCGCTTGCAGTCTCTGAAATGGATGTCGTGGCGGCCCGCCTCGCAGCCTCCGAGGCGCGGTTGGCGCTTTTTGAGGCCACCGCGACCGGCAGTGACGAGGCGGCCTCTGTCAGGGCCGAGATCGGCTACCTGCGCGCGGAACTGGCGCAACGTCAGTCCGATCTGGCGCGGCTCGACGTGGTGGCAGCGCGAGAAGGGCAGTTCCTTGCCGAAGCGCTGGTCCTTTTGCCGGGACGCCGCCTGACAGAAGGGCGCGAGCTGGGCCTGTTGATCCCCGCACAAGCGCGGGCCGAGCTGCGCGCGGCGGTGCCCGCAGGGCGGATCGATCTGGTGGCGCTGTCTCCCGAAAGGGTGTCGGTGCATCTGCCGGGGCAGGGCTTTGGCGCGCAACTCGGGGCGTTGCGGTCGCTGGCACCCGAGGCCACGCGCGTGCTGGAATTCGGGGCCCTGTCGCAGGCAGCCGGTGGACCGCTGGTCATGGATCCGTCTGATCCGCAGGGGCGTCGCACCGCGCAACCCTTTCACCTTGCAGAGATTTCGACCGACCTGCCGCTGGCAAAGATGGCCGTGGGCGGGCGCGTCTGGGTGCGCTTTGACCATGGGCACAGCCCGCTGTTGCCACGGATCTGGCGGGCGTTGCGCCAGACCTTCCTGACCCGGTTGGCGCTATGACCCTGACAAAGCGCCTGCCGCCGCTGCCCGATCACATCCGCGAAGCCGCGCCGATCCGGGAGGAATTCGACCTTGGCGCCTTTGCGCGCGGGCGATTTGCGCCGCTGGCATCGCGGTTGCGGTCGTGGCGCGCCTGGCGCGTCGGACGCGCGGCCCTGCGGCATGACGCTGGTCTGCGCGCCCTGTCGCAAGAGGCGCTGCTGCGGGACTGGCACGCGCAGTCGCTGCGCGCACGCAGGGGGGCCGACGATCCCGGCCTGCGGCTGGCGCTGCTGCGCGAAGTGGTGCGGCGCACGACCGGGCTCTTGCCGCATCCGGTGCAACTGGTGGCGGCGCGGGCCCTTTCGGACCGCACCGCGGTCGAGATGGCCACCGGAGAGGGCAAGACGCTGGTCACCCATATGGCCGCGGCACTGCAGGCCGCAGAGGGCTGGCCCGTACATGTGATCACCGCCAACGATTACCTTGCCGGGCGCGACATGGAGGAGGGCACGGCGCTGTTCGACGTGCTTGGCTTGCGGGCCGGGTTCATCGACCCGGATGCCAGCCCCGACACGCGCCGTGCCATCTACCTGCGCGACATCGTCTATGGCGCCTCCAAGGAGATCGCCTTTGACCACCTCAAGGACCGCATCGCCTTTGGCGAGGCTTCGGCGCTGGAGCTGAAAATGGACGTGGCCTTTGCGCCAACCGCCGGTCCGGTGATGCGGGGCCTCTGGAGCGCGATCGTCGACGAAGCCGACAGCGTGCTGATCGACGAGGCGCGCACACCGCTGGTCATTTCCGCAACCGCGCCGGGGTCCGAAATGGCACAGGTGGCGCGCGCAGCCATTCGTCTCGCACAGCGCCTGCGTGAGGGGGCAGAGTTCACGGTCGATCCGCGGGGCGCGCCGCCGGTCATGCTGACCCCGCAAGGGGAGGCGCGCATGGCGGCCATGGCCGAGGATCTGGCCAGCGCGCAGGGCGGTGTCTGGTCCGGGCGTCGACGCGCGCGGGAACTGACGGAAAAGGCGCTTTACGCCCTGCATGTTCTGGCGCTTGACGTGAACTACATCGAGCGCGACGGCAAGATCGAGATCGTCGACGAGAACACGGGCCGGGTGATGCCGGACCGCAGCTGGAGCGAAGGCCTGCACCAGATGATCGAGGTGAAGGAAGGCCTGCCGCCCGGCGACGAAAAGATGACCCTTGGCCGGCTGACCTTTCAGCGCTTCTTTCGCCGTTACCTGCGGCTGTCGGGGTTGTCGGGAACCCTGTCGGAGGCCGGGGGGGAGTTGCGCGCCACCTATGATCTGACGATGATGCCGGTGCCCACGCACCGCCCGTCGCGGCGCAGGCGCGGGCGGGTCGAGATCCTGCCGGACCTGACCGCGAAATGGGCACGTGTGGCGGAATTGGCGGCGGAGCATCGGGCAGAGGGGCGGCCCGTGCTGGTCGGCACCCGCACGGTCGAAGCCGCAGAAGCCGCCGCAGAGGCGCTGAACGAATTGGATTTGCCGCATCGTGTGCTGTCGGCGCGGCAGGACGAGGGCGAGGCGGATATCATCGCCCGGGCCGGGATCTCCGGGGCGATCACGGTGGCCACGAACATGGCCGGGCGTGGTGCGGACATCCGGTTGGACGACGCCGCGCGCGCGGCCGGTGGTCTTGTCGTGTTGTTGACGGAACGCCATGAGGCGGGGCGCATCGACCGCCAGCTGATTGGCCGCAGCGCCCGTCAGGGGGATCCCGGATTGTATGAGTTGGTCCTTTCTGCCGAAGACCCGCTGCTGGGGCGTGATCCGCCCCGCGCACCGGGCCCAAAGGATTTCGACCGCGCCCAAACCCGCATCGAGGCGCAGCATGCGCGGCAGCGCGCCGATCTCAACCGTCTCGAAGAGGGATTGAACGACATGATGGCATTTGCAGGAGGTCTGGAATGAGCAGGGCAGGGCAATGGCACCGCGGGGCTGCTTTGGCGCTGGTCTTCACGATCTGGTCGCCGTTCTGGTCGGTGGGCAGCGCGCTGGCACAGCAGGCCATCAGTTGCATCCTGCGCCCTGTCCACGAGATCGAGATCGCACCGCCCGTGGCGGGCTTGCTCGAAGAGATGGCCGTCGACCGTGGCGACCGGGTCACTGCGGGGCAGGTGCTGGGACGCCTGCAGGCCCGCGTGGAAGAGGCGCAGCTTGCCGCCGCCCGGCAGCGCGCCTCCAGCATGGCGGCGATCGACGCGCGCAGGGCGCAACTGACCGAGGTCGAGCGCCGCCAGCAGCAGGTTCAGGAGTTGACCAACCGCGGCGTCGCCACGCGCAGCCAGCTTGACGAGGTCACCGCGGAGGCCGAGGTCGCCCGGGCGCAACTGCTGGAGGCCGAAGACGCCCGGCTCGCGGCACAGCTTGAGGTCGAGGCCGCCGCCGCCGCCGTTGCCCTGCGCGTCATTCGGGCACCGGTGTCAGGGCTGGTGCTGACGCGGCACGTGGATCCCGGCGAATATGCCGCCGCCGATGAGGCCTTGCTTGATCTGGTGTCCGTCGACACGCTGCTGGCAGAGGTCCTGCTGTCGGCCGAGGCCATGGGCGCGGTGCGGCCCGGCCAGCAAGTGACGGTGACCACAGAGACGGGCACCCTGCAAAGGGCCGGGGATGTGGATGCCGTGGATCCGGTGATCGACGCGGCCTCGCGCAGCTTTGGCCTGCGGGTGCGGCTCGACAATGCCGACGGGGCGTTTACCGCGGGCAACCGTTGTGGTGTGGTCTTTCAATAGGTCAGGCGCGGGCGCGCGGTCAGTCTGCTGCGACCTGTTGGTGAACTTCGATCACATTGCCTTCGGGATCGTGAAAAAAGACCTGATGCCATGTCTTTGCAAAGGCCGTGCCATAGTCCGAATAGGGCACGCCCTTGTCGTCCAGCATCTTGAGGAAGGCGGCGATGTCATCGGTACGGAACGCGATATGCCCGCGGTCGACCGGGTTGATGACCTGCCCGTTCACAAAGGCCACGTCGAGACTGCGTTCTGCGAGGTGCATCTGCATCCCGCCATCGGTAGCAAAGCGAATCTTGCCGTCGTAGCCGCGGGCCTCGTCTGCCTCGGTGCGGGGAAAGTTCTCTTGCGGAATGTCCCCCAGCCCGAGCACCTTCGTATAGAAATCATGCATCCCGTCGACATCGTGGGAAACGAAGTTGATGTGGTGAAATTCCAGCTTCATGATGGTGGGCTCTCCGGTCGACAGTGTTGCTGGGACCGTAGCGGGCCGCGGCGACGGCAGCCAGACGCAAAACGCGGCAGGTTTGCGCGGATGGATCCGCGTTGGAGCTGCAAAAGTTAACACTTCGTGCCTGTTCGCGGCAGTTCTTAATAAATCGTTAACTGGTGATCATGCATTACCGTTAATACCTTGTAGACTGACGCAAGACCCCTGAGTCCAGATGACGACCCACCAACACGCCGGAGGAGCAGATGACTGAGCTGACCCCGGAACCAAAGGTATCCGCCGTATCCAACCTGCGCCATGCCGGAAGCGTTCTCGGTCGTGGGCTGGTGGTCGTGGGCGTGCTGATGTTGTTCGTCCTGCCCTCTCTTGTCACCTGGTGGGTCACGTTCCGACAGGTGGAAACCCGCGAATTGGACCGCGTGCCCGAACAGCACCTGCTGATCGCACAGATCCTCGGGCGCAATCTGGAAAGCCAACTGATCACCGAGGCGGAACGCTTTTTCATGCTTGCCGAAGAAGCGGAGCCTGAACTGGTCGCGCAAGCGTCGCACCTGTCCGGGTTTCGTCGCATCTGCGTCACGGATCCCATCGGCGCGGCGGATGCGCAGGGGTGCAACATGCTGCTCGACGCGGCGGTTCCAGAGGGCGCGCGTTTCCAGACACTGGAACTGGAGCGGGGCAATCTGCAGCTTTCCGGTGTGGTCCTTGTGGACGATGCTCCGGCGCTTTTGCTGGTGCACAAGGCGGAGGGTCGGCAGACCGTCGGTGTCCTGTCCACGGATGTGTTTCGCGCCCTTCAGGGCGAGGTCAGTTTTGGCGACCACGCCCATGCCGCTGTCTTTGACCAGAACGGACGTGTGATTGCGCATCCCAACGCGGATTGGGTGGCCTCGGCGCGCGACATCTCTGCGGTGAAGGCCGTGGACCTCGCCCTGACCGAAGAGGCGGGTGTGACGCAGTTCTATTCGCCAGCGTTCTCGTCTGACATGGTTGCGGGCTATGTGAATCTGTCGCGGATCGGCTGGGGCGTGATCGTGCCGCAACCGGTCACGGAGTTGACCGCGATGGCGCGGGACACGGCGCTGGGATCGACCTTGCCGACCGTTGTCAGCCTGTCGGTGTTCCTCTGCACGCTGCTTCTTATGGCGCTCTTGGGAGAGCGTTACATGGCGGTCATGCGCGACGCCCTCGACGAGCTTTCCGGTCCGACCCGCCGCGCCCCGGACGCCCCGCGCGAGGTCACCATGCTTGGCGAATTCCGCGGCCTTGCGCGTCGGCTCAAGACCGTGTCGCGCGAAGTGCGGGATGCGCAGGATATGGAACGGCGCTGGCGTCAGCAGCTTGAGACGAACCTCAAGATCGCGCGTGATCTTGCGGACCGCGAAAAGCAGCTGCGTGAATTGACGGAGCGGTCGACCCAGAAAGACCGGCTTGAGGCGCTTGGCCTGCTGGTGGGCAGTGTGGCGCATGATTTCAACAACTTGCTGGGCATCGTGCGTGCGCAATCCGAGATGATCGGGTTCTCGCCGGAGGCCCGGAGCGACGCCTTGCGCGCGGCGCTTTCGGAAATCGACGCGGCGACCGACCGCGGCAAGACGCTGACCAACCAGTTGCTGTCGTCCAGCGGACGCTCTCGACTGGATCCGCAACTGGTCGATCCGGGGGAGGCGGTGCGCCGCGCAATGGGCGCTGCGTCTGCGCTTGTGGCCGACAATGTGGTGCTTGAGGCGGAGATCCCCGATGCCTACGACAGCATCCTCGTGGATCCGGAGCAATTGCACCGCGCGCTCCTCGATCTTGTGCGCAATGCGGATGAGGCGATCGAGGGGGCTGGGCGCATCTGTCTTCGGGTCGCGAACCTTGAGATCGCGCGCGACACAAGTGACGCTTACCAAGCGCGCAAACCGCGGCATTGCTTGCGCATCACCGTCGAAGACACCGGGCGTGGCATGACGGCGGACGAGCGCGCCCGCGCCTGTGAGCCGTTCTATACCACCAAGGGATTCGGCGCCGGGTCTGGTTTGGGTCTGTCGATGGCGGCGGGATTCGCACAGCAATCCGGAGGGTGTCTGCGGTTGGAAAGCGATCCCGGGCTGGGCACGCGCGCGCATCTGACCTTTCCCGCGCGGCAGGCCGGCCAACACAAGGGCGATGCGCCGCAATCACCTGCGCGGCTCTCGGCGCGTCGGCTTTTGCTGGTCGAAGACGAACCGGCCCTGCGCCTGATCCTGAAGTCCCTCTTTGAGCGCGAAGGCCTGCAGGTCACAGCGGCCGAGACCGGCGACGAGGCCATGGAACTGCTGGCGAAGGGATACCGCCCGGAACTGGTGGTGACGGATGTTGTGATGCCGGGGCAAACCCAAGGCGACGTGCTGGTGTCCCATATCCGCGGGCGGTTCGGACCAATCCCCGTCGTGGTGATGTCGGGGTATTCTGACAGCATGAACCGGGAGCGGGTCGACCTTGGCACACCGCTGGTCTTCGTGCAAAAGCCTGTCACGGCAGGAAAAATCCTTGAACATCTGGCGCAGATGGAAACCGCCTGAGGTCTTCGGCTCAGGATGCGTGACGCCTGTGCCATTGCGGAGGAGGCCTCTCGGTCGGGTGCGCTCCATCCGATCTGACGCAGGCGGAAGTGGTCCCTCAGTGTGCGTCGAAACGGTCCTGCTTGGGTGCCAGTCCGCGCGACGCCGGTTCTGTTGCGCTGGTTCTGTTGCCTGAGGGGACGGGCCAAGTGGTGCTTTTCGACCTGTCACCCCGGACCCCTGCCCTGAAATCGCATTATCCCGGATGTGTCGGGTTTGACCTTGACCTCACCAGTGCCTTTGCATCCACTTGCCGAAAAACGGATGGCCGCCTGACCCATGAAACCCCTGCTTATTCTCGACCAGCATTTCCGCAAGCTCGAAGAGCTTTTCCGCCCTGAAGCACACGCCGCGCTTTGCGCGCTGTGCGATGTGCGGGGGGGCGTGAACTGGCCCATGCCGCGCGCGCAGATCATGGACCTGCTGCCCGATGCGGCGTTTTACGTGGCCTCCCGGCCGGACCTCTCCGCAGAGGATCTTGCGCGGGCCCCGGAGTTGCGAGCCACCATCGAGGTCTCCGGCGCGTTCCGCGACGGGCTGGACTATGGTGCCTGTTTCGACAGGGGGGTCGAGGTGCTGTCGTGTTCACCGGGGTTCCGGCAGTCGGTGGCAGAGATGGTGTTGGCGATGATCCTGTCCGCCGGGCGCGGTCTGATCGAAGAGCATGAGGCCTTTCGCCGCGGGGCGGAACGCTGGCTGGATGACCGGGAGGACCGGGATTTCACGCTGTTCGGTCAGTCGGTCGGCTTTGTCGGCTATGGCCAGATCGCGCGGGAAACGCACCGGGTAATGGCGCCTTTTGCGCCGCAGGTCATGGCCCATGACCCTTTTGTCGAGGATGCCGGTCCGGATGTCACGCTCACCGATCTGGAAACGCTGGTGCGCAATTGCCGCGTGGTCGTGGTTGCCGCGGTCCCGTCCGAGGAAACCCGCGGCCTGCTGAGCGCCGCGCTGATCGAGGCGCTGCAACCCGGTGCACTGGTGGTGGTCATCAGCCGCGCATGGTGTGCCGATTTTCCGGCGCTGCTGGCCGCGGCAGAGGCCGGGCGCATCCGGCTGGCCACGGATGTCTTTCCCGACGAGCCTCTCGCGCCCACAGATCCGCTGCGCCAGGCGCGCAACGTGATCCTCTCGCCGCATCGGGCCGCGGCGGTGCCGGGCGGGCGCCAGTTGATCGGGGACATGATCCTGCAAGACGTGCGCGCGATCCTGGATGGCCGCCCGGAACGCGCACTCAAACGCGCGGATCCAGCCCTCGTTGAAAGCCTGATCGCCGCTCAGATGGATATGTCCCGGATGCCCAACACCTGACGCGAAAGGGTGTTCTTGCGGCAAACCGATGTCCGGGATCCGGGGGCATTCTCGGCGAGAATGGTGGTCTGACACGTCTGATCCGTCGGGATGTCAAACGGGCCGTTCTTTGCCGAACCCGGCGTGGTGGCCCCGCCGCAGACACCCACGGAAGGATCCTGCAGGGGTCTTTCTCATCGGCGCATATCTGAGGAAGACGTGCCGCGCGCGCGACGGTCTTGCTTGAACGACGGTGACGAAGGCCCAGGGCGTGCAGGCCCATATCGGCGCTGACCTCAGCGCCATGCTTGCCAACACAGTCATTGCGCACCGGGGGTGACCGGTCCCCCGCACCACGAGAATGCGGGCGCGGAAGGAACCCTGCGCAGCGGCGCAGCCTCTCAGCAATGAAAGCTTCTTGCCAAGGGCCTTTTGACAGCCCGTCGCCGCGAGGTCATACACGGCCCAGGGGAGGCGCGCCGCCGGCCCCGGCCCAGACTGCCCCGCGCCGTCCCGGCCGGAGGTGGCGCCAGCAAGGGGGCGACAATGGTTGATCTGGCGCGGCTGTCAGGCCGGAAATTCGTGATCATCGGACGGGCCGGGATGGATATGTATGCCGATCCCCCGGGCAGCGAGATCCACAGCGCGACGCAGTTCCATGCCTGCCTCGGCGGATCCTCCGCCAATATCGCCGTGGCGCTTGCCCGGCTTCAGGCGCAGGCCGATCTGGTGACCTGTGTGTCCGATGATGCGGTCGGGCGCTTTGCCCTGCAGCAGCTGGACAATTACGGCATTGGCCGCGCGCATGTGCGCTCTGTCGGGGGCGAAGCGCGCAACTCGCTTGCGGTGGTCGAGACCCGGCTGGAGAACACCCAATCGGTGATCTACCGCAACGGCGCCGCCGATTTCGAGATGACCGTCGCAGATGTGGAGGCCGTGGACTACGGCGCGTTTTCCGCTTTGATCACCACCGGCACCGTTTTCGCAGCGGAACCGTCGCGCAGCGCGGCGTTTCGCGCCTTTGAGCTGGCCCGCGCCGCGGGTGTGCCGGTGATCTTCGACATCGACTACCGGCCCTATTCCTGGCCCTCCGAGGCTGTCGCCGCAGAGGTCTATTCCCGTGCAGGTGCGCTGTCCGACGTGATTGTCGGCAACGATATTGAGTTCGGCTTCATGGCCGGGGACTATGACCGGGGCCTTGAAAAGGCGCGGGCCCTTGTCGCCGGTGGGGCGCAGATCGCCGTCTACAAGATGGGCGAGAAAGGTGCCGTGACGCTGACCGCAGACGAAGAGATCACCACCGGCATTTTTCGCACTGATGCGCTGAAGCCGACCGGCGCGGGCGACAGTTTCATGGGCGGGTTCGTCTCTGCCCTGTCGCAGGGCCAATCCCTGCGCGCTGCGGTGCTGCAGGGGTCTGCCGCGGCGGCCATGGTTGTGGCCCGCGTCGGATGTGCCCCGGCCATGCCGGACCAAAACGAAATCGATGCCTTCCTCGCCGACCATCCCGGGCCAACCTCCGCCTGATCCACGCTTTGACCAAAGGACACCGCCATGCATATCGCGCCGTTTGACAACCAGAACAAACCCATCGTCGACGTTGAGGACGCGCATGTTCCGCTGGTCTATTTCAACCGCCTGTTCCTGAAGGCGGGCGCGCATTTCGACTACCGCGTTGCGGGCTATGAAACCTGCGTGGTCCCGGCGACGGGCACCGTCACCGTGGAGACGGGTGGCGAAACCTTTGCCGAGATCGGCAACCGTGGCGCCGATGTCTGGGACGGGGAGCCGGAAGGCGTTTATGTGCCCAGCGACAGCGGCGCGCGGATCACGGCGCTGACGGACACAGAGATCTTTGTCGCCGGTGCCAAATACGCCGAGACACTGACGCCCTTTGCGGTGCGCAAGGGCGAGTTGGATCTGGTGCAATACGGCTCTGACGACACAAAGACCCATCGCAAGATCAAGCACATCCTCGGCGCGGGCCATCACGACCGCGTCGGGCGTCTGTTGGTGAGCGAGCTTTTCACCGTGGGGGCCGGCGGCTGGTCCGGTTTCCCGAGCCACAAGCACGACACCGACCGCCTGCCCGAAGAATCGCGTCATGACGAGTGCTACAACTTTCGTTTCAAGCCGAACTACGGCTCTGGCGTGCAGATGTTGCAGCGCGTCGACAATGCGCCGGGGGACGCCTATCACATCATGGACGGATCCACCGTTCTGATCGACAATGGCTATCATCCCTGCTGTGCACTTCCTGGATACGAGATGTATTACTTCACGATTCTGGGTGGTTTGAGCCAGCGCAGCCTGAAGCAGTACTTTCAGCCGACCCATGCTGAACAGCTGCACACCATCCCCGGGATCATGGATATGGTGGCCAAGTTCAAATGACGCTTGTCACCCTCTCGGAGGTGCTGACACCGGCGCTGGAACAGGGGTACGCGGTGCCCGGGCTGGTGTGTCTGGGCTGGGAGGACATGCGCGCCTTTGCCTACGCCGCACAGGCCGAGCGCGCGCCGGTGATCCTGCAGGCGGGGCCGTCCTGTCGGGCACATACGCCGCTGCCGGTTCTGGCCGCGATGTTTCGTCAACTGGCTGCCGAGGTCGATGTCCCGGTCGTGGCGCATCTGGATCACGGCTATACCTTTGACGAATGCCGGGAGGCTCGCGATGCGGGCTTTACCTCGTTGATGTATGACGGATCGCGCAAGCCACTGGCGCAAAACATCGAAGAGACCGCCGCCGTTGTCGCCATCGCGAAAGAAGCCGGGATTTCCTGCGAGGGGGAGGTGGGCTTTGTCGGCTATGCGGGTGGGGCAATGTCCGAGGGCACCGATCCGCAAGAGGCGGCTGCCTTTGTGCGGGGCAGTGGCGTTGATGCATTGGCGATTTCCGTGGGCAATGTCCACTTGCAGGAGAACGCAGGCGACGGTCTGGACGAAGCGCGGGTGCGCGCGGTCGAGGACGCCACCGATGTGCCTCTGGTGATCCATGGTGGCTCCGGCGTGCCGCTGGCACAGCGCACGGCATTGGCGGCGGGGTCCGCGATCTGCAAGTTCAACATCGGGACGGAGTTGCGCAAGGCCTTTGGCGCTGCGCTGCGGACCGCGGTTGACGCGGATCCGGCCCGGTTCGACCGCGTCGCGATCCTGAAGGACACCCATGATCCGGTGATGGCCGCGGCACGGCTGGCGATCCGCGGCGTCGGGGCCTCTGGTCGGGTGTGATCGAAGACTTGCGCCAGGCGGGTGCGGCGCCCGCGCAATCTGGGGCAAACCTGCCCAACCGAGGGCGTGGGGCGCGCGGAGAACACCAGCCTCAAATCGGCGTGGCGCTGCCACGGCCCCACACCTGTCCGAGAAAATGAACGCTGGCGAGGCGTGATCTCCGGCACGCATGATTTCCCTTGATTGCTGACCCGCTGACCGTTTCCATGCCATGAAAGGGCGCGCCTCTTCTGGTTTTCGGGGACACGCGTCTGTTGCTATTTGATCAGATCCGCAACACAGTACGCACGCAACGGGGTTTGATAAAACTTATCAACAGGGAGACTACCGTGAAAGACTATCTCGATTACCTCAAGGTACGGGCGGCCATGGGCCGTATCTCGCGCCGTGAATTCCTCGGCCGTGCAGCGGCAGTGGGCGTGACGGCAGCAGCGGCCAATGGCCTGCTGACACAGGCTGTGCGCGCGGCAGGCCCGCAGACCGGCGGCACCATCCGCATGGGTCTGCAGGGCGGCGCCACCACCGACAGCCTCGACCCGGCGCTGGCGGCAAACCAGACCGCGCTCTCCGTGACCCGCCTTTGGGGCGAGCCGCTGGTCGAGCTGGCCGACGATGGCGGTCTGAGCGGCATGGTGGCCGAAAGCTACGAAGGCTCTGCCGACGCCAGCGTCTGGCGGTTCAAGATCCGTCAGGGCATCACCTTTTCCAACGGTCAGACCGTGACCGCCGAGGACGCCGCGAAATCTCTGCAGCGTCACTCCGGTGAGGACACGAAGTCCGGCGCGCTGGGCATCATGCGGTCCGTCAAGGACGTCAGCGCCGATGGTGACACCGTTGTCGTGACACTGGACGGCCCGAATGCCGACCTGCCTTACCTGATGGCGGATTATCACCTGATCATCCAGCCGGGCGGTGGTTTCGATGCCCCGGACGCCGGCATCGGCACCGGGCCCTATGTGCTGAAGGAAGTGGACATGGGCGTCCGCTTTATCGCCGAGAAGAACCCGAACTACTGGGGTGACTACGGCTATGCCAACGAGATCGAGTTGATCGTCATCAATGACAACACGGCCCGTGTTGCGGCGCTGCAGTCCGGTCAGGTCGACATGATCGACCGCGTGCCACCGCGCACTGCCGGTCTCGTGGACCGCGCGCGCAACATCAACGTGCGCCGCACCGCCGGTCCGGGCCACTACGTGTTCATCGCGCATGCGGACACCGCGCCCTTCAACAACCAGGACCTGATGCTGGCGCTGAAGTACGGCATGAACCGGCAGGAGATGGTCGACAAGATCCTCTTTGGCTATGGTTCGGTTGGCAACGACACGCCGATCAACGCCGCCTACCCGTATTTCACGGAGTTCGAGCAGCGCGAATACGATCCCGACAAGGCAAAGTTCCACTTTGACAAGTCCGGGCATGATGGCTCCGTTCTGCTGCGCACCTCGGAAAACTCCTTCCCCGGCGCTCCTGATGCGGCGGCGCTGTTTCAGCAGTCGCTGGCCGGTGCCGGCATCACGCTGGACATCAAGCGCGAGCCCAACGACGGCTACTGGTCGGAAGTCTGGAACAAGCAGCCCTTCTGCACGTCGTACTGGGGCGGGCGTCCGACCCAGGACCAGATGTTCACCACGGCTTACCTGTCCTCTGCGGACTGGAACGATACCCGCTTCAAGAACGATCAGTTCGACCAGTTGCTGGTGGCGGCCCGGGCCGAACTGGACGACGCCAAGCGCACGCAGATGTATGCCGACATGGGCATGATTCTGCGCGACGAAGGCGGTCTGATCTGCCCGATGTTCAACGATTTCATCGACGCCACCTCCGACAAGCTCGAAGGCTGGCAGGATGGTGCGGCGGGCTTTGCGCTGATGAACTCCTATGCTCCGTTCAAGATGTGGGTGAAGGCGTAACGCGCATGCCGCCCCTTTTGAAACTTCTTGCCCAGCGAATTTCGCTGGGCATCCTCCTCTTGTTCCTCGTCTCGATCCTGATCTTCGTGGGCACGATCATCCTGCCCGGCGACGTGGCACAATCCATTCTGGGGCAATCGGCAACACCCGAAGCCCTTGAGAACATTCGCCGAGATCTGGGTCTGAACGATCCTCCGGTGCAAAGGTATTTTGCATGGCTGGGCGGTGTGCTGACCGGCGATCTTGGCACCGCGCTGACCTCTGGGCAGGACATTGCGACGGCGCTTGGTGCGCGCATCCAGAACACATTGTTCCG